>NZ_JBEOVW010000014.1:0-212615 GCF_040295705.1 Micromonospora sp. NPDC002717
CTTCATCTCCTGCCAGTGCCCCAGCAACATGATGGTCACCAGCGCCGCCAGCTCCCACCAGAAGTCCAGGTCGAACACGCCGAGACTGGTCGCCATCGACGCGACGTACGCCACCGCGATCGCCATCGAGATCAGCAGCATCATCCCCGGAGCCCGGTCGCGGACCTCGCGGATCCCGCCGACCAGGAACGGCCAGCCTCCATAGAAGAAAACCACCGACCCCAGAACCGGGCCCACCCAGCCCATCCCAGGGAAATCGAGGGTGTAGCCGAACCAGCCCATCACCATGTGACTGGTCACCACGATCGGCACCGTCAGCACCAAGCTCAGCCAGAACTTGCGCCGGAACTGCTCCGGGTCATGCCCCGCGTGCTTGTCATGACCGCCGTGCCCCGCATGCATGTCATGACCGCCGTGCCCACCGGCAGATCCATGCCCCGCGTGGCCGTGGTGGCCGCCGTGGTGGCCACCCGCCGCCCCAGCGCCGCTTCGATGCCCGTCGTGGGGTCCACCGCCGGGGTGCACGCCGACCGGCACCTGATGGCCGTGATGCCCACTGGTGATGACCATGGCATCGGCGTGGGTTGCGTGTTCGTGTCTCATGCCGTCCACCTCCACACGGCACGATATACCCCCTAGGGGTATATGGCAACACGCGGGCTGTGACCCACCTCTCCCCTGCTAAAGCAATGGCTCAGAAGCCCGACGGGCAGCACGGGACATTACCCCTACCCCCAAGCCGTATTGGGACCATGACCGGAGAGGCGGGCACACCCTCGCTGTGTCGCAGCCACCGGACGGCCGCCGAGGGCAGCATCAGCCCCACCGAAGAAAAGATCATCGCCCTCGCTGGGAACCGGGCGACCTGGTGAGCACCCCACCCGAACCGGGCCAACCGCCCGGAAATGTGAAACAACTACTTATAGCAGCCGAAGGCATGTTGGCCTCAAAAACCTGGAAAGCGCTCCGACCGGACATGAATCCTTCTTATGTTCGTCATGGCTCGTCTTCCTGAGCCGACCAGAAGGGAGTGAGGGACATGTCCAAGAGGTTTCTGACCCGGCTCGCCGGCGGGGTAGCGCTGGGCGGCGCCGCCCTGCTGCTCGGTACGCCCGCCGCCGCGCTCGCCGCGCCCTACGGACACGGCACGGAGTCCGGGGCCTGGGACCGCACCGAGGTTGTCTGCGCGAACAACGAGCAGAGCAACGAGGTGACCATCGCCCAGATCATCAAGGACAACACCATCCGGGACAGCGACGTCAGCGTCGAGCAGGCCGCAGCGGTCGAGACGACGAACGACAACAGGACCCAGCCCAACAACGTCGTCGTCTGCATCGGCAACGTCGACGTCGACGTCGACGTGGAGTAAGACCAGGAGCTGCTCGAGTCGCTCCAGCATGCCGGTATCAGCGGGTCCGGCTCGCCGGTGGACCAGCATGCCGGCAACCGGGTGTTCGGGGTGACGAAAGCTTGAGGTTCTTCGCGGGCAGCGCTCGGCTGCCCGCGAAGAACCGCCGGTGGCCGGGGTCAGTGATTCCGGCAGAGCAGGAGACGGAGTGCGGTCGCCGCTTGTGCGGGGACGACGCCGTTGCTGAGCACGCGCGGCGCGGCGGAGCGCGGGGCCGACCGCCCGGGTCGGCGTGGACGATGGCGCCGACGTGAACGTGCCGAGTTCACTCTCCCACAAGCACGCCTGAACGTCTGATCGGACGAGGGGGTTGACCGGGCTGATGGCGAGCAGACACGAAACGCCGCGACCAGCCGGGTTGAGCACAGTCCAGCGGTTGGCCACCACCGGGCGTGCCGTCGCCCAAGCCCGCGGCACATGCCTGCCGGGAAGGACGAGACGCGGGGCTGGGCCGGCCGGAGCACTCGTCATGCCACCTGTGAACAGTCGCGACGTCGACCGCTGCTGAGATGGACTGGGCCGGATGGGCGTTGTTCGGGTTGGTCGCTACCGTGGCGCTCACCGCAGCGCTGATCACTGCACAACTGGCCGGCCTTACCCGCCTCGACATTCCCCTGGTACTCGGGACCATCGTCACCGAGGATCCCGACCGGGCCCGGGTCGTCGGGTTCTTCATCCACCTCTGCGCCGGTCAGGGCTTCGCCCTCGGCTACGCGGCCATGTTCGCCCTGCTGCACCGCGCCACCTGGTGGATCGGGGCGCTGATCGGGAGCCTCCACGTCGGGATCGCGCTGACGGTGCTCCTGCCGCTGCTTCCGGGTGTCCACCCGCGCATGGCCTCGCAACGGGCGGGCCCGGCCAGCACAGCCGTGTTGGAGCCGCCTGGCCTGTTCGCCCTCAACTACGGGGTCCAGACTCCCGCGGTCGCGGCCGTCGTCCACATCATCTACGGAAGCGTCCTCGGACTGCTCCTTCAGGCCGATTGACCGACGTCACGCGACTCGTCAGGAAGACATCTCCATGACTGGCGGGCCCGACGTGACGTGGCCTCGACGCCCAGCGCCCATCAGCGACTACGGGCTGCTGGGTGACACACGCACCGCTGCTCTCGTCGCCGCTGACGGCGGAATGGACTGGCTCTGCCTGCCCCGCTTCGACGGCGAGCCCCTGTTCGGCCGGCTGGTCGGGGGCCCGGACGCCGGAACCTTCCGGCTCGGCCCAGCCGGGCCGGCCACGGTCGTCGAACGACGTTACCGGCAGCACACCGCCACACTGACGACGACCTGGGCGGTGGGCAGCAGCCGCCTCACCCTCACCGAGGCCATGGTGGCCGAGGTCAGCGGTCGCCTGCTGCCCACGACACTGATCGTCCGGCGCCTGTCGGCCGAGGGGGCAACGGCGGACGCCGTCGTCGAGTTCGACCCCCGCCTCGGCGTACGGCACCGCAGGCCCCGAGTGCACCGCCGGAGCCGGGCACTGTTGTGTGACTGGGGGTCGCTCGCGGTCTCTCTGGTCACCGCACCCGACCTCACCATCGAGCCGGGCCGACCTGCCTCGATCATGGTCAGGCCAGGCCGACCAATCACCCTCGTACTGGCCGTGGCCCACCGCGAGCCGCTGATCCACGTCGAACCGACAGCAGCCTGGGAACTGCTCGTCGAGGACGAGAACCGATGGCGTGCCTGGACCGCCGAAATCGACGCGTCGCTGCCGTTCCGGGAGCACGTCGTGCGAAGCCTGCTGACCCTGCGGCTGTTGACCTACTCGCCCTCGCAGGCCCCGGTGGCGGCACCCACAACGTCCTTGCCCGAGGATCCCGGCGGGGTACGGAACTGGGACTACCGCTATGTCTGGCCCCGTGACGCCAGCATCGGCGTCAGCGCCTTCCTCAGCGTCGGCAAGGCAGCCGAAGCCCACGGTTTCCTCGCGTGGCTGTTGCACGCCAGCCGGCTGCAGCGGCCACGCCTGCCGGCCCTATTCACCCTCCACGGCCGCCACGTACCCGCGGAACGGGAGGTGTCCGGCTGGACCGGCTATCTCGACAGCCTTCCGGTACGGATCGGCAACGGCGCTGCCGGGCAACACCAACTCGACGGCTACGGCTGGGTGATCGACGCCGCCTGGGCGTTCGCGCAGTCCGGACACCGCCTCTACACGGAGACGTGGCGCGCGGTACGCGGCTTCGCCGACCTGGTCGCCCTTCGCTGGCAGGAGCCCGACGCCGGCATCTGGGAGGTCCGCGAACCCGACCAACACGTACATTCCAAACTCATGGGCTGGCTCGCCTTGGACCGGGCCCTGCGCATCGCGGACACCCACCCACTGCCAGACCGCCAACGTCGACGCTGGCGAAGAACACGAGATGCCATCGCCGCCGAGGTCCGGACACGCGGCTTCGACCCGACGACGAACAGCTACGTCCGCAGCTACGGCTGCCAGGACCTCGACGCGGCCCTGCTCGTCCTGCCGCTGCTGGGCATGGACAGCGTCGACTCGCCCCGCGTGCGTGGCACCATCGACGCCATTCGGGACAGACTTTCCGCTGGTGGCCCCCTCCTCTACCGCTACCCGCCGGGACGCGACGGCTTCCCGGGTACCGAAGGCGCGTTCCTGCCCTGCTCGTTCTGGCTCGTTCAAGCCCTCGCCCGCACCGGGCGCCGCACCGAGGCGCTCGAGCTGTTCCAGACCATGCTCGACCACGCCAGCCCGCTCGGCCTCTACGCCGAGGAGATGGACCCCGCGACCGGCGCCCACCTCGGCAACTATCCCCAGACGCTGACCCACGCCGCGCTCGTCCAAGCCGCACTCGCGATTCGAGACGCCCCCTAGCCACCCGTCACGGTGGCGGCCATCGCCAACCCGCTGGTTCAGGGACGACCAAGTCTCGGTACCGGCCCGGCGGATGCCTCACATGCTTTTCGTCGCCACCGGCGCCGTCGCGGCCGGCCAACTGGTCCCCGACGGCCGGCAGTCGGACCCGTCTCGCCAGACGCTGGAGGACGTCCTTGCGAGGCCGCACAGTTCGTCGAGGACGATCTGGCTCGCGGCGGTGAGAGCTGGTCGGCTGCGCACGGCCGCGTAGACGTGGCGGGTCAACGGTCGGCGCAGCGGGCGGGTGTCAACGTGGTAGCGACGGTCCACGGCAAGCTCGGGCAGGAGCGACACGGACAGGCCGGCTTCGACATGTGCCAGAAGCAGCTCGTAGCTGGCGAAACGGCCAGCCACCACCGGCTCGAAGCCGGCCTGCCGGCAGGTGCTCGTCACCAGGTTCGACAGGTACGTGCCGGGCATGTCGATGGACCACGCAGCATCGGCGAAGTCGGCCAGGTCCGCCGGTTCGTCCGATGCGACCTGCGACCGTGGCAGCACGAGCACGATGGCATCGGTAAGCAGAGGGATGTTGTGCACGTCAGGATGCAGCGGCATGGACCCGTCGATGAAGTCCGCCGTCACGATGATGTCGTAGTCGCCGCGGCGCAGGGCCGGTTGGCTGGCCTGCGGATCGAGTTCGGCGACCTCCAGCTCGATCCTTGGATGTGTCTTCCGGAGCCGGGCGGCGAGCGGAATGACGACGGCCTGCACGACGCTGGAGAAGGCCGCGAGGCGTACCGGTCCCGTTGGTTGTCCGGCGAGGCCCTGCAAGTCCACCTCGGCGGCCTTGATCTGGTCGAGGATGATGCGGGCGTGTCGGGCGAGCGTGCGCCCGGCAGGCGTGAGCTGTACGCGGCGGCCGGTGCGCCGCAGGAGTTCGGCGTGGGTCTCCGACTCCAGGACCGCCAACTGCGCCGACACCGCCGACGGACTCATGTGCAGGGCCGCGGCGACGGCCCGCATGGTGCCGAGGCCGTCCAGCAGGCTGAGCATCTCCAGGCGCGCGGTGTTCAGCCGCATCGGAAGCTCCTTGTACGTGATTTCCGCACAGCGTAGCCAGAAACCTCAGCTTTTCGCGCCTAACAAACGGCCCTATCGTGAGGCGTATGACGCTGACTACGGAGCGGAGCGCCGCCGAACAGTTCTGGTCTGACGTCGACCGCCATCTGGTGCGCTACGGCGGTCCGTTCACTCCTGAGATCATCGAGCGCGCGGCCGGCAGCTTCGTGTACACCGCCGACGGCCGGCAGATCCTGGACTTCACCTCAGGTCAGATGAGCGCCATCCTCGGCCACTGTCATCCCGCGATCGTCCAGACGGTGCAGCGGGAAATCGCCAGCCTGGACCATCTGTTCAGCGGCATGCTGTCGCGCCCGGTGGTCGACCTCGCGCGCCGGCTCGCCGAGTCCCTCCCCCCGCCGCTCGAGAAGGCGCTGCTGCTGACGACCGGGGCCGAGTCGAACGAGGCGGCCATCCGGATGGCCAAGCTCGTGACGGGCAAACACGAGATCGTCGCCTTCGCCAAGTCGTGGCACGGCATGACGCACGCCGCGGCCGCCGCAACATACAGCGCCGGCCACCGGGGCTACGGGCCTACGCCGCCGGGAAACTTCGCGATCCCCACGCCCAACCCGTACCGCCCCGACTTCACCACCGCCGACGGCGGGTTCGACTGGCAGCGGCAGCTCGATTACGGCTTCGCCCTCGTCGATGCCCAGTCGTCGGGGAGCCTCGCGGCGTGCATCGTCGAGCCGATCCTCAGCTCTGGCGGCATCATCGAGCCACCGCCGGGCTACTTCGCCGCCCTGGCGCGCAAGTGCCGCGAGCGCGGCATGCTGCTGATCGTCGACGAGGCGCAGACCGGTCTGTGCCGCACCGGCACGTGGTACGCCTTCCAACGCGACGGCATCGTGCCCGACATCCTCACGCTGTCCAAGACGCTGGGCGCCGGCCTACCGCTCGCCGCGGTGATCACGACCGAGGAAATCGAACAACGGGCACACGAGCGGGGTTACCTCTTCTACACCACACACGTGTCCGACCCCCTCGTCGCCGCCGTCGGCAACACCGTGCTCGACGTCCTCCAACAGGAGCAGATGGACATCCGGGCACGGGAGCTGGGCGGGTTCCTGCGCGCCGGCCTGCTTGACATCAGGGACCGGCACGACGTGGTGGGAGACGTACGGGGGCGCGGCCTGATGCAGGGGATCGAACTCGTCCTCGACCGGGAAACGCGTGAAGGCTCGGACGTCCTCGGCGCCCAGGTCACCCGCCGCTGCCTCGAACTCGGCCTCCACATGAACGTCGTGCAACTGCCCGGCATGGGAAGCACCTTCCGGATCGCACCGCCCCTCACCACGACGCGAGAGGAACTGGCCCTCGGTCTGGAAATCCTGGACCAGGCGATCGGCGAAGCGGCGCCGGCCTGACCGGCCGCGTCACCCGTTCCCGGCGGCGCTGACGGCGTCGGCTGGCCGCCGCGCGAACAACACCCTCAGGACAGCACACGGTAGGTCACGTGCGTAACCGAGGTCGCGGCTCGCGACTTCACCTGCTCGAGTTTCAGCGGCGGGACGCCCTCGAACAGCCGCGTGCCGGCGCCGAGCGTGAGCGGCACGATGTGCAGCCGCAGCTCGTCGATCAGGCCGGCGGCGAGGTACTGGTTGATGGTGGTCGCGCCGCCCAGGATCGCGACATCGCCGTCGCCGGCCGCCGCGCGTGCCTGTGCCAGTGCCGACTCGACTCCGTCGGTGACGAAGTGGTACGTGGTGCCGCCGTCCATCGGCTGCGGGTCGCGCGTGGTGGGTGAGCACGAAGACCGGGGCGCGGAACGGCGGATCGTCGCCCCACCAGCCGTTCCACTGCCGATCCCACGCGCCACGCACTGGGCCGAACATGTTGCGCCCCATGACGAACGCGTTGGTGGCGGTCATCTGGTCGACCTCGGCCTGGTTCTCGGAGGGAGTGTCGAACATCCAGGCGTGCAGCTTGCCGCCCGAGCCGTCGCCGCCGTCGTCGCCGAACGGGCGTTCCTCGGTCTGGTTGAGCCCGGCCGAGTACCCGTCGACCGAGATCGTGATGTCGCAGATCGCCCTGCCCGTTCCTTTGGTCATTGCTCTCTCCTTCATGCGATCGGGGGCGGGTGAGGTAGTCGTCGTCGGGCGGTGGGTCCGAGTTCGTCGAGGATGAGCCAGTGGACGGCTTCGGTCAGGCCGGGCCAGGCCGGGCTCGGGTGTGGGAGCAGCGTCGCGAGGGACGCGGCTCGCGTTCGGGTTTGCCGAAGAAAGGGAGAACATTTCGTTCGCGCCATGCCACCGCTTCAAAGGAGGGGCTTCAGACCGCAGCGAACAACAACAAAGTGAACGTTCCCACTTTAACGTATATCGCACTGGGGGGCTTGCCGCAAGACCCGGGGCTTACCGCAGAATCGTCGGCCGGACGCAAGGAACGGGCGAAGAAATGAGGGCACGACGTGCGTACGTTGACGACCCATGGGAGGCGCGGTGACGTCGAACCGCTGGTCGCGTTCCTGGTGCGGTTGCGGCCGATCGGCGCGGGGATGGGGGTGTGCGCACCGCCCGAATGGGCGGAGCGGCCAGCAAACCGTCACCGGGGAAGGCAGGCAGAGTCGAGGGCAACCGCAGAAGGTTGGACCGAACTCGGGACGCGGCTGATCCGCCCGTTCGGTGGAGTGCGGCGGAGGACGGCTGCCTCGGAGGTATCGCGATGACCGAGCAGTACGTGTTGAATCTCCAAGTGGCCAACGAGACGCAGGTCGCGATCGTCGGCGGCAAGGGCGCGCACCTGGGGGCGTTGTCGCGGATCGACGGCATCAGGGTGCCGGCTGGCTTTTGCGTGACAACGGACGCCTTCCGGCGGATCATGGCCGAAGCGCCGTCGATCGACGGCCGGCTCGATCAGCTGTCGCGGCTGAAGCCGGACGACCGGGAGACGATCCGCACCCTCAGTGCGGAGATCCGCCGGACCATCGAAGCGATCGTCCTCCCCGACGATGTGGCGGCAGCGATCGCCCGGGCGCTCACCCAGGTGGGTGAGCGAGCTGCCTACGCCGTCCGGTCCAGCGCGACGGCAGAGGACTTGCCGACGGCCTCCTTCGCAGGGCAGCAGGACACGTACCTGAACGTCATGGGGCTGACGGCAATCCTCCAGCACGTCAGCCGCTGCTGGGCCTCGCTGTTCACCGAGCGGGCCGTGACCTACCGTCAGCGCAACGGCATCGACCACCGCGCGGTCCACATGGCCGTTGTCGTGCAGAAGATGGTTTTCCCGCAGGTGGCCGGCGTCCTGTTCACGGCCGACCCCGTCACGTCCAACCGGAAGGTCGCCGCTGTGGAGGCCAGCTTCGGCCTCGGCGAGGCTCTGGTCTCCGGGTTGGTGAACGCGGACGGCTACAAGGTGCGCGACGGTGAGATCATCGACAGGGCGATCGCCCCCAAGCGACTAGCCATCCACGCCCTGCCGGCTGGCGGGACGAAGGAACAGGCGGTCGAACCGGAGCGGCAGGAGCAGCCGGCGCTGGCGGATGCACAGGTCGTGCGGCTGGTGCAGCTGGGCCGGCGGATCGAAGCCCACTTCGGCCACCCGCAGGACATCGAATGGTGCCTGGTCGACGATGACTTCCAGTTCGTCCAGAGCCGGCCCATCACCACGCTGTTCCCCGTCCCCGAGACCGACGACGGAGCCGACCACGTCTACGTCTCCGTCGGTCACCAGCAGATGATGACGGACCCCATGAAGCCCCTGGGGCTCTCCGTGTGGCAGCTGACGGCCCTCGCGCCGATGCACGACGCCGGTGGTCGACTGTTCGTCGACGTCACCCGGGCCCTGGCATCGCCGTCGAGCCGCGCCGGCCTGCTGGAGGCCGTGGGAAGATCCGATCCGCTGACCAGGGACGCGCTGGAGACCATCATCGACCGCGGCGACTTCGTCCCGTCACAGCCCGATCCGGGTCCACCAGGGCCGCCCGCCGGCGGCGGCGCCCCCAGACCGGTTGAGACCGATCCGGCCATCGTCACCGACCTGATCGAACGCAGCCAGGCGTCCATCGCCACCTTGCAGCGCGACATCGCGACGAAATCCGGGCCGGCGCTGTTCGACTTCCTCTTGGCCTCCTTCCAGGAGCACAAGCAGCTTCTCGGCGATCCGCGGAGCATGCAGGTGATCATGGCGGGGATGGAAGCCTCGTGGTGGCTCAACGAGCAGTTGCAGGCGTGGCTGAGCGAAAAGAACGCGGCCGACACGCTCACGTTGTCCGCGCCCCACAACGTCACGTCGGAGATGGGGCTGGCGCTCCTGGACGTCGCCGACGTCATCCGCCCGCATCCGGAGGTCGTGACCTTCCTCCAGGAGGTCGAGGACGAGGGCTTCCTGGACGAGCTGGCCGCACTCCCGGGCGGCCGGGATGCGCGGGACGCCATCAGCACCTACCTCGACAGGTACGGCATGCGCTGCGTCGGCGAGATCGACATCACGAGGCCACGCTGGAGCGAACGCCCCACCACGCTGGTGCCCCTCATCCTCGACAACATCAGGAACTTCGAGCCGGGCGCTCGCAAGCGGCGCTTCGAGCAAGGACGCCAGGAAGCGGAGAAGAAGGAACACGACATCCTCGAGCGCTTGCGGGCCCTGCCGGACGGGGAACGGAAAGCCGAAGAAACCAAGCGAATGATCGACCGGGTCCGCACCTTCATCGGGTACCGGGAGTATCCGAAGTACGCCATTGTCAGCCGCTACTTCGTCTACAAGCAGGCCCTGCTCGCAGAGGCCGAGCGCCTCGTGCAGGCCAACGTGCTTCGCGAGAAGGAAGACAGCTTCTACCTGACGTTCCAGGAGCTTCACGACGTCGTGCGCACGAACCAGGCGGATGATCAGCTCATCCGGCGGCGCAAGGACGCGTTCAGGTCGTATCAAGCGCTCACACCGCCCCGGGTGCTCACGTCGGAAGGGGAAGGTATCGCCGGGGCGTACCGACGGGACGACGTGCCGCACGACGCGCTGGTCGGCCTCCCGGTTTCCGGTGGAATCGTCGAGGGGCGGGCTCGGGTCATCCTGGACATGTCCGAGGCCGATCTCGCACCAGGCGACATCCTGGTCACCGCCTACACCGACCCGAGCTGGTCACCCCTGTTCGTCGCGGTTGAGGGGTTGGTGACCGAGGCGGGCGGCCTCATGACCCACGGGGCGGTGGTCGCCCGGGAGTACGGCCTGCCCGCCGTCGTCGGTGTGGACCATGCGACCAAGCTGATCCGGGACGGGCAGCGGATTCGCGTGCACGGAACCGACGGGTACGTCGAGATCCTGCCGTGAATCCCATCGACCGAGAGGTCATTCGAGCTTCTGGCAGACGCCGAACTCGATCACGAGCGCCCGGAGCGGTCGGGCGGCGGCCGCCAGTGGACGGGGACGTCACGGACGGTGCCGCGCGAACGGCACCCCCACGTGACCTCCAACGTCCACGGCGGCCGGTGACCTTGCCGATGCACGAGTACGGCGGGTCACCCGTCCCCGTGCGGGTCGCCGAGGACCGCACCCGACGGCAGGTCAGTGACGATGGTCGAGCAGCGCGTCGGCGAGCTTTACGGGGTCGATCCCGTTGACCGCCCGGAGCTGGTCGAACAGGTCCCGGGGGATGGCGGAGAGCCCGCTGACCGCGCCGGCCATCCCGGTCGCGATCGCGCCGATGGTGTCGGTGTCCCCGCCGAGGTTCGCCGCCAGCACGGCGCAGCGCACCGGGTCCGCGTCCGAGCGGACCAGCAGACCGACCGCAGCGGGCACCGTCTCGGCGGTCGCCACGCCGCCACCGACCAGGTCGTAGAGGTCCGCGAGGAAGTCGACGTCGTCCCCGGGCTGCCGCGCCAGGTCGGCGGCCCACCGGGCGCGGCGGACCACCGAGGCGCTGACCACCTGCTCGCCCCGGGTCGCGCCGAGCCGGCCCGCCTCGTACCCGACCTCCAGCGCCTCGGCCAGCCGGGTGGGCCGGTCGGCCGAGTCAGGCGCCTCGACAGCGGCGCTGATGGTGCCCGCGACGAGGCTGGCGCCACTGATTGCCACGCTGGTGTGGTGGGACATCAGCGAGGCGGCCACCACTCCGTCGACCAGCGCGTCGAGTCGCTCGCTGCGGTGCAGCAGGCCGACCGGGGCGATCCGCATCGCGGCGCCGTTGGTCTCCCCGCCCTTGCCGGTCTCCGCCGGGTCGGCCCCCTCCCGGAGCCGCCGGATCGCCTGGGCCGAACTGGGGCCGAGGAAGTTGCCCTCGCTCGCCCCCACCCGGTCGGCCCACTCGACGAGGTGCCGGGCGACCACGGCGGTGTCCACGGTGCCGCCTGCGGCGAGGATCGCCTCGGCAAGCATGTACGTCTGCTGCGTGTCGTCGGTGACCTGGCCGGCGACGAAGCCGTCCACCACGAAGTGGCCGTCCGGGCCGGGAAGGAAACGGTCGATCCAGCCGAAGGTCGACACGACCCGCTGGCGTGGCCACAGCTCGCCGGGCATGCCCATGGCGTCGCCGAGCGCGACCCCGGCTAGGCAGCCCCGTGCCCGGTCCGCCGTGGTCACGGTGTCCAGCGTCGCTCGGTCGGTCATGTCGGGTACTCCATTCATCGGTTCTACAGTGGTCACAACGATCCCCACCCCGTCAGCCGGGCCCAGACGACCACGCCGACCACCACGGCGGTCACCGCGGCAATGGCGGGATCACGCCAGGTCGGGCGCAGGATGGTCAGCGCGGTGGGTTGCCGGGTGATGCCGTAGCCGCGGTTGAGCATCGCGGCGGCCAACTCCTCGGACATCCGGATGCCGGTGGAGAAGAGCGGCACCATGATCGTGGTGTAGGCGCGAATCGCACCGATCATCCCGCCGTCGATCTTCGCGCCCCGGGCCCGCTGGGCGTCCAGCACCTGGTTGGCCCGGTGCTGCATGGTCGGGACGAACCGCAGGGCGGTCATCACGATGAAGACCACCGGAAACGGCAGCCGCGCCATGCGCATCAGGGCGACGAAGTGCTCCACCGGCGTACTGACGATCAGCGCGGCGGTCAGGCACACCATGGTGAGGATCCGCAGGCCCAGATTGGCGCCGTGGGCCAGGCCGCCGACGGTCAGCGGCAGGCCGTCACCGAACCAGAGGTGCACCAGCACCCGGGCGGAGGAGGACGAGTCGAAGTCACCGGGGCCCCGACTCAGCGCCGCGAAGACCAGAATCAGGACGACGACCGGGGCCAGGGGCGCCAGCAGCTTGCCCACCTGCCGCCCCGGCACGCCAAGCGCGGGCAGGAGCAGCAGCGAGCCGACGGCCAGCAGCGCGTTGGGCAGCGGGTGGGCGAACTGGAAGGTCAACACCACCGCGACCACGAATACGAGGAGCTTGGTGCGGACGTCCATCCGGTGGAAGAAGCTCGTGCCGGGCCGGTACTCGAGGAACATCAGGCTTCCTCCCACAGTTCGACGAACGCTTCCACGGTGGTGACCGGGGGCAGCCCGAGCCGCCGGGCCAGGCGGGTCACCTGGGGTGCGACGAGCTGGGTCCCGGCGAGCAGCTCCTCGTCGGCGAAGAGGTCGGCCACCGGAAGGTCGGCGCGGAGCCGCCCGGCATCGAACACCAGCGCCCGATGCGCGTACTCGGCGACCAGGGGCATGTCGTGAGTGACCATCAGAATGGTCCGGCCGGCCCGGTTCAACTCGCGGACCAGATCCATGATCGCCCGCGCGCCGCGCCAGTCCTGGCCGGTGGTCGGCTCGTCGACTATGAGGATCCGGGGTTCCAGGGCCAGGACGCTGGCCACCGCCAGCCGCTGCCGCTGCCCCTTGCCGAGCCGGAACGGGTGGTGGTCGAGGTGGGCGCGCATGCCCACCAGGTCGAGCACCTCGCGTACCTTCTCCTCGATCCGGTCGTCCGCCCAGCCCGCGTTGCGCAGCCCGAACGCGACCTCGTCGCGGACGGTCGGGGCGAAGATCTGGTGGTCCGGATTCTGGAAGACGTACCCGACGTCGGTGGCCAGGTCGCTGACCGAGCGGTCGCCGGTGGGGCGGCCGTACACCCGCAACTGCCCGGCAGTGGGACGGAGCAGGCCGTTGAGGTGCCGGGCGAAGGTTGTCTTCCCGGCGCCGTTACGGCCGAGCAGGGCGACGAACTCGCCCTCCCGGACCCGGACGTCCACGTCGGAGAGGGCCTGGACCCCGGAGGGGTAGCGGTGGCCGAGGCCGGTCGCCTCGATCACGACGGCCGCGTCCGCCCCAACCGACGGCTGCGGGGCTCGGGCGCTGGTGCGTGCCCGGGCGGTGGCCGGCATCCGGTCCTGGAGCACGGCGACCGCCTCGTCCAGGGTCACCGCCGTCCGGTCGGCGGGCAGCCGGCCGGCCCGCTGGAGCGCGTGGCAGACGGTGGTCACCTGCGGTGGTCGCAGTCCCACCGCCTCGGCCCGCTCCGCGGCGGCGAAGAAGTCCGCCGGTGGGCCGTCGTGTACGAGGGCACCGTCGTGCAGGACGATCAGCCGGTCGGCCCACTGCGCCACGAGTTCCGGCTCGTGCTCGACCAGGACCACCGTCCGGTCCCGGTCGGCGGCGGCCTGCTCCACCACCGCGAACACCTGGGCCGTACCGGCCGGGTCCAGTTCGCTGGTCGGCTCGTCGAGCACGAGGATCTCCGGAGCCATGGCCAGGATGCCGGCGATGGCCAGCCGCTGCTGCTGTCCACCGGACATCTGCCCGGTGTCCCGGTCGGCCAGCTCGCCGAGGCCGACCGCCTCGAGGGCCCGGCGGGCCCGGTCGAGCACCTCGGTGCGGGGCAGCCCGAGGTTCGCCGGGCCGACCGCCGCGTCGTCCAGCGCGAGCCGGCCGGTGATCTGCGACTCCGGGTCCTGCATGACCAGGCCGACGTGCCGGACCAGGTCGACCACGTCGTGTTCGACGGTGTCCAGGCCGACCGCGGTCAGGTACCCGTGCATCTCACCGTCGTGGTGGTGCGGGATGAGCCCGTTGAACATCATCAACAAGGTGGTCTTCCCGGCCCCGGTGGCGCCCATGACGGCGACCCGCTCGCCGCGCCGGATCTGGAAGGAGACGTCGGTGAGCTGACGCTCGGTGGCCGACCGGTACCGGAAGCCGACGCCGTCGGCGCGCAGTACGGCGTCCGGGTCGTCGGTGCCCCGCGGCTCGCCGCCGGCGGCTCGGGTCAGTCCTCGGGTGGTCATGGTGCCTCCTCGGTCAGCTCGGCGACCACGCTCACCGGCAGCGGATCGGGGAAGGCGGCACGGACCGTGGTCAGGTCGGTCGGGCGGCAGCTCACCAGGACGCAGGCCGACGGGCCGGCGGAGCGGTCGACCGGTACGGGATGGTCGGTCCGCCAGTCGACGGTGAGCCCGGCGCTGGCCGCGAGCTGCGGCACCTCCCAGGCCAGGCCCTTGGAGCCCACCGGGAGCGCGTCGTGGACGACGCCGCTGTCGAGCAGGGCCCGCAGGTCGGCGAGGCCGACCAGGTCGGGGTGGCCGGGGACGACCCGGTCCCGGGGCGCCGAGCGGGGCAGACCCAGGCAGACCACCACGTCCCCCGAGCGGGAGGCTCCGGGGCGCAGCGCCCCGTGAGCCGCCTCGCCGAGGACGGTCACCCCGATGCCGGTGGCGACGGTGGGAACGTTGTCCTCGGTCGTACCGGTGACCCGGTCGGCGTCGAGGCCGACCTCGGCGGCGAGCGCGACGACCGCGGCGATCATCTCCCGGCCCTGCGGGTCGGCCTCCACGCAGAGCGTGTTGACCACGAGGGTCGGGGTGGCTCCGGCGCAGAGCACCTCCAGCAACGGCACGCGGGTGGCGAAGTGCGCGGTGGTCGACGCCGGTACGGCCACCGTGTCGTGCGGCTTCGGGCCGATGCCGCCCACGGAGTCGCAGGCGACGACCAGGCAGCTGTCGGTGAGGTCGAGTACGGTGAGGTCCCGGATTCGCCGGACGCCGCGTACCGCGCCGGTCATCTGGTCTCCTCCTCTGCGAGGCCGGCGGAGCGCAGGGCCCGGGTCGCGGCGGCAGCGACCAGGATGTTGATCGCCGACCCGACGGTGAGCGGCAGCACGAGCGCGGCGAAGAGTCCGACGCCGCCGATCGGGATCATGATGGCGGCGCCGCCGACCCCGTTGAGCACGATGCCGACGACGATCGCGAGCCAGATGTTCACCCGGCGGGCCAGCAGGCCGAAGATCGCCACGAAGACGGCCATCTCGGCCGCGACCAGCAGGTGGACGGGGAGGCCGAGCGGGAAACCGGTGGTCAGGGCGGAGAGCAGATGCCCGAGCGCCCCGACGATGGACCCTTCGAGCGGGCTGAACGCGGCGGCGGCGAGGAAGGCGGGCGCGGAGTCGAGCGCCACCGTGCCGGTCGGGCTGGGCAGCTTGATGAACGCGCCGACGGCGCTGAGCGCGACGAGGATGGCGATGCGGGCGATCCGGCGGGGGGTGAAGAAGCGCGCGGCACCGCGACGGCGTTCGACCCGCCGAGCCTCGGCATTGCGCATGCCGGTTTCCTTCTGCGCTCGGAAACCGTCACGAGGCTCGTCCGGACCGTGCTTGATGTTTCGCTCGCTGCGCTCGCTCATGGGGGAACCTCCGGTCAGCTTTCGGTGGTGGGGGGTGTGAGGGGAGAACGGGCCGCCTCGAGGTCGAGGTCGGTGCGGATGGTGAACCGATCGGCGCGCAGGACGCTCTTGACGTACTCGACTGCGCGATCGGCGTCGTCGTAGGTGACCCGTTCGACCAGGAAGGCGGGGGCGCCGACCCGCTGGTCGAGGCAGGTCGCCTCGAAGTCGTCGAGGACGGTGGCGGTGAGCTGCTCGTGCCCGCGTACCGGCTGGATGCCGAAGGCACGCAGCGAGTCGTAGAGCGACCGGTCGTTCAGGTCGACGCCGAGCAGGGGGGCACACCGGTCGGCGGAGAGCCACACCGTCTCCAGCGACACCGGGCTGCCGTCGAGGGAACGGACCCGGCGCAGTTCGATCGCCGTGTCCGGGCCGTCGGCGACCCGGAGAACCTCGCAGAGCCGGGCGGAGGGACGGACGGTGCCCATGGCGAGGACCTTCGAGCGGACTCGGTGCCCGCGCCGGGCCAGCTCGGCGGAGAACCCGTGCAGGAACCGCATGTCGTGCTCGACCCGGGGTTCGGCCACGTACGTGCCGTCGCCCTGCCGCCGGTTGACGAGCCCGTCGCGTTCGAGGCGGGTCAGCGCCTCGCGGACCGTGGCCCGGCTCACGCCCAACTGCTCGGCCATGGCCCGTTCTGTGGGCAGCCGGCTGCCCGGGGGGAGGTCGGAGCCGCCGAGCCGCTGCCGCAACGCCTCGTAGACCTGGTAGTACGCGGGTACCGGCCGGGTCTCGTCGACGACGACATCGCTGATGTCGGCGGGCTCGTACATGATCACCTCGAACATTGGGCGGTTATTGGTCCTGGACGGTAGACCAATGACCGCCCAATGACAATGGCCTGGTCGAGCTGCATCTTGTGGAGTGACCCCGCGATGGACTCCCGGACTCAGCCGAGTGGCCGAGGCGCGGCCCGGCCGGGGCGTGCTCCTGGTCGACCGCGCCCTGCGGGTGCGGTTCCGAGGCCGACTGCCGGACCTTCCGGCCCGCTGCGCCGGCGCGCGCGAAACCGAATCCGGGTGGCGCCAGGCGCGACTGATCCACGGCAACGTCACGAAGCAGATCAGCACCCGGGCAGGCAGTTGATCGTTCGTAGTCGATCGGTGAGCGCCAATCGCAGACCGAATGCCGGCGGCGTGGGCCGGAACCGACTGTGGATCAACCTCGATCGTTCACGGGTCTGACGGGTCTGCCCGACCTCACCGCATTCGGAGGAGGGCTCCCCGGCCGCCCCTGTCGGGTCACCAACCCGGCGAACGCTCCTGGTCGGCGTGCGACGACAGGAGACCCACCGCGCCCGTCACCGCGAGGTGGCGGGCGGTCTCGGCTCGGATGCCCTCGGCGGCGAGCACGTCCCGCTGCTCCCCCGTGTAGCCGATGCAGTCGAGAAAGACCACGTCGGCTCCGCCCGCGGTGACCCTTCGTCCGGCGGCCGCCACCTCGTCGAGGCCAGCCGTGTAGGGGTCCACCGCTGCCGCGACGACCGGGCGGCCCAGGCGCCCCTCCCACCGCTGCCGGATGTCCGGCAACTGCTCCGGCACGGGGCACAGGACACCCAACCGCCCCTCACCGACGAGCCGCACCATGAGGTCGTGGGCGAGGTCCTCCGCGTGGAGCACCGGCACCGACGCCGGACCGTGCTCGACGCGGCCGGTGCACAGCACGAGGACGACCCCGCAGTGATCGGCTACGCAGCGCCGGAGAGCGCCGTCGAGCGCCGCGGCGATGCTCGTCGCGCCGAGGCGGACGCGCGAACCGTCCCGCAGGCGTGAAACAAGGGTACGTTCTCCGCCGCGTGGTTCGAGCCGGGCGATGCCTTCCGCGTCGAGAAGGTCCAACGCGCCGTGTTCGACCCAGTCGACGCCGGAGAGGGCAGCCTCGACATCGGGGATCAGGTCGACGCGGGGGGCCTGGCCGATCGTGACCAGACCGAGCGTCGGCCTCGCGCTGCGCGCCCCGCCCCCAGCCGGTTCGTGCGTCACGCCACCTCCTTCTCGGGCAGGTCGGCAGCCGCGATGCCACGCTCGACGATGCGGCGCCGCACGGCCCGGTCGACCCGCGCGGTGGGGTCGGCGATCGGGATCGCAGCGAGGAGCGCCTTGGTGTAGGGGTGCTGGGGCGCCGTGAAGATCTGCTCGACACTGCCCTGCTCGACGACGCGGCCCTGGCTCATGACGACGATCTCGTCGGCCATCATCTCGACGACGGACAGATCGTGCGAGATGAAGACGTACGTGAGCCCGAGGTCCCGCTGCAACCGCTTCATGAGGTCGAGCACCTGGGCCTGAACCGACACGTCGAGTGCCGACACGGGCTCGTCGCAGACGACGAGGCTCGGGTTGAGGATGAGGGCCCGTGCGATGCCGATCCGCTGGCGCTGACCCCCGGAGAACTCGTGCGGGAAGCGGTCGATGTCCTCCTCCCGCAGGCCGACCGTCTCGAGGACGTCGACGATGCGGGCGCGGATCGCCGCGTCGTCAAGGTCCGTGTGCAGCCGCAGCGGCTCGGCGAGGGCCCGGTGGATCGTCCACCGCGGGTCGAGCGAGGCGTACGTGTCCTGGAAGACGATCTGCATCTCGGAGCGGAGGCGACGCAACTCGTCGTCACTCGCCGCGAGGAGGTCGGCCCCGTTGAAGGTCACCGCCCCCGACGTCGGCTCGTGCAGGCGCAGCAGGGCCCGACCGGTCGTCGACTTGCCCGAACCGGACTCGCCCACGATGGCGAGCGTGCGGCCACGGCGGACCCGGAAGGACACGCCGTCGACGGCTTTGACGGCATCGACCGTACGTCCCAGACGGCGGCGTCGCCCGGTGAAGATCTTCGTCAGGTCGGTGACCTCGAGCAGCACCGGAGCGTCGTCGTCGGATGCCGTGGAGGCGTCCGTGCCTGCCTCGCCACGAACCGGCCCCGAGCCGTCGGGCGCCACGCTTTCCTCGGCGAGCGCCTCGACCGCCTCGATGACCTGCTCGTTGGCGGAGGGGATGAAGCTGAGCAGCCGCTTCGTGTAGTCGGCCTGCGGCGCGGCGAAAAGCTGCTCCGTCGGCGCCGTCTCCTGTAGTTCACCGCCGTACATCACGGCGACCCGCTGGCAGGTCTGGGCGACGACGCCGAGGTCGTGCGTGATGAGCAGGACCGCCGTCCCGTGCTGCTCCTGCAGGTCCATGATGAGGTCGAGGATCTGCAACTGGGTCGTGACGTCGAGCGCGGTCGTCGGCTCGTCGGCGATGAGCAGCTTCGGCTCACACGCCATGGCCATGGCGATCATGACTCGCTGGCGCATTCCACCGGACAACTCGTGCGGGTACCCGGCGAGGACGCGGGCGGTGTTGCGGATCCCCACCATGTCGAGCAGTTGGCCCGCTCGGTCCGCCGCCTGCCGTCGGCCGAGGCGCATGTGCTGGCGCAACGGTTCGGTGAGCTGGTCACGGATCGTGAAGACCGGGTTGAGCGCGGTCATCGGCTCCTGGAAGATCGTCGCGATGTCCTTGCCGCGGATCCTGCGCATCTGCCGGTCCGACAGCGCGGCGAGGTCGCGCCCGTCGAGGCGGATGTGCCCGCCGGTGACGTGCGCCTGCCGCGCCGGCAGCAGTCCCGTGATCGACATGGCGGTGACGCTCTTGCCCGACCCCGACTCGCCGACCAGCCCGACCATCTCGCCGCGCGCGATGGTCAGGTCGAGGCCCCGGACCGGGTGGATCGGGCCGCGCGACGTGTCGATCCGGATCGACAGGTTCTCGATCGACAGCAGGGTCTCAGCCATGTCCGTGCTCCTTGTTCCGTATGCCGCTGGGCTCGGTCCCGCGCGCCCGCTCAGGCGTGCGCGGGGGTCTTCCCGCTCGTCTGCAGGTGGGTGGCCG
Organism: Micromonospora sp. NPDC002717; assembly: GCF_040295705.1. Classification (NCBI taxonomy): domain Bacteria; kingdom Bacillati; phylum Actinomycetota; class Actinomycetes; order Micromonosporales; family Micromonosporaceae; genus Micromonospora; species Micromonospora sp. NPDC002717. The sequence continues at coordinate 19,773 of NZ_JBEOVW010000014.1, forward strand.
GGCCGTAGAGGCTCTCGAGGAGCGCCGCCTGGGCCTCGTCGTGGAAGGACACCGCACCCGCGGTGAAGCCCTTGGCGACCTCGACGGCGAAGCGCGCGGCCAGTGCGATGTCGACCTCGTGGCTCGCGCCGGTCGCGCAGCCGGCGACGGGCGTCACCGTGGTGATGGCGACACCGACGACGGGCGCGGCCGTCGCGACGGCCGGCTGGAGGATCGAGTTGAGGTGGTGCAGGCCGTTGCCGTACGGCGTGATGTCCTGCGTCGACAGCGGAAAGACGACGGCTGGCTCCCCCGACACGGTCTCCAGGACGCTGACGAGGTCGGCGCTCGCGGGGAGGATGTAGCCGGCGCGGACCGTCGGGGAGATCGCGATGCCGCGGTGGTTGATGAGGCGGTTGCCCTTCGTGGTGTCGATGGACAGGACGGCGTCCATCTCCGAGGTGACCTCGTGCTCGTTCATCGCGGTGATGTCGACGGGCGAGTCCATGAAGGGCACGGGGTCGTGTGGGCGGGTCGGCGCGTCGGGGCAGATGTGCGTCGAGATGACCACGTCGCCGGGCAGGATGTCGCCGCGGGCGTGCATCGCGAGGAGCTTGGCGGCCGTGGCGACGGCGGCGGTGGCCCCGTCACCGTCGGACACGTAGCCGATGAGTTCCGGGCGGGCGCCGAGGCCGCCGAGGCGCCCGACGACACCGAGCGTCGGGGCGTCGCCGCCGACGGTCCTGCCGCGGCTGCCCGGGACGGTGACGCGGAGGAAGTCGGTCGAGCCGCGCTCGCCCGCCACCGTCTCGACGGTGATCGAGCAGGCGTCGTCGCCGAGGGTGCGCAGGTGCTCGGCGACGAGCTTGCCCGACGCGTCGGGACGGTCGAGGAGGTCGAGGGCCGTGAGGACGTGGGACAGCACGATCATTCGCTTTCGACAGCGGTCTCGGCGACGCCGAGGTACCGGAGGGTGGTCAGGGCGTAGGTCTTCGCGGCGAGGACGACGTCGGCGACGGGTGCCCTCTCGTCGAAGCCGTGGATGGTGGCCAGCTCTGCCGGCCCGTACTGGAGCACGGGGATGCCGTGGCTGCGGAAGGTGCGGGCGTCGGAGGACGCCCACTGGAGCACACCCTCCGCGGTGGGGTCCCCGGTCAGTTCGCGTAGGGCCGCGACGAGTTCGGCGACGACGGGGTCGCTCGGCAGCGTCCAGTTCGGCTCGCTGCGGAAGCCGATCGGCTCGATCGTCGCCTCGATGCCCGCCTCGGCGAGCAGCTCGTCGACCCGGGCGAGGACCTCGGCCCGCGACAACCCGATCGGCACGCGGGTGTCGACGTCGACGACGCACCGGTCCGCGACGACGTTGGAGGAGGTGCCGCCGTGGATCGTGCCGATGTTGACGGTGACGCGCTCGAAGACGGCACCGATGCCGGGACCGTAGCCCTCGCGCTCCTCGGCGAACGTCTTGGACCTCTCGATGAGGTCGTGCACGTCCTCGGGCGCCGACGGCTTCATGTCCCAGAGCTGCTGCAGCGCGATGACGGCCCTGGCCGCGAGGAGATTCGCGCTGACGCCGTGCAACGGCTGGAGGCTGCCGTGCCCCGGCATGCCGTCGATCGTCATACGGAACCAGTTGCTGCCCTTCTGGCCGATCGTCGGGTGCGTGCGTTCGGCGGGCTCGGCGATGATCGCGCCGGTCGCGCCGTCGAGGACGCCCTGGTCGAGGAGCCAGTCCGCCCCGCGCGAGCCGCCCTGCTCCTCGTCGGGGACCGCCGCGAGCGACAGCTTGCCGGCGAGCGGGACGCCGAGGCGGTGGAGGACGACGAGCGTGTGGATGACGCCGGCGAGACCGGCCTTCATGTCGCTCGCCCCGCGACCGCGGAGGTAACCGTCGACGATGTCACCCGCGAAGGGGGGAAACGTCCAGCGGTTGAGGTCACCGACGGGGACGACGTCGGTGTGGCCGGCGAGCACCAGGTGGCGCGCCGTCGTGGGATCGCCGTCCACCGCGGCGTTGCTCGCGGCACGGTGGACGACGATGCTGAGGCGACCATCGCCCGCGTCGTGGACCTCGGGGTCGAGGCCGTGGGCGCGCAGGTGGTCGGCGATGAAGGTGCCGACGTCCGTGCAGTCCCCCGGAGGGTTCTCGCTCGGGATCCGGATGAGGTCTCCGGCGAGCGTCAGCAGTTCGTCTTGAGTGCGCTCGATCTCGTCGAGGACCCGGGTCTCCCAGGCGGGGGATGTCGTGGTCAAGTCGGGCTCCAGGTGTCGTGTTCGCCTGCGGGGAGTCGAATTCGCGGTGGTGCGGAGGAGGCGGCCGCCGGGCGCGTCGGGATGGCGGCGGGCCCGGCGGCACGTCTCTCCTCGGCGTCAGCCCTTGTTGCTCAGCTGGAAGAAGCGGATGATCCCGTCGGGGTACGACGTGTACCCCTGCACGCCCGCCCGCTGCGCGACGACGATGTTGTACTCGTACAGGTACGCCCACGGCGCCTGGGTGTTGATGATCTCCTGCGCCTTGCCGTACAGATCGTTCCGGACGTTCTGGTCCGTCTCGGTCGAGGCCTGCTTCCAGAGGTTGTCGACCTCGGGGCTGTTGAAGTTGACGTAGTTGCTCGTGCCGTCGCTCGTCAGCAGGAGGCCGAGGTGGTAGCCCGGGTCGTTGACGAAGGAGGTCCAGCGGCTGATGTAGGCCTGCACCTTCTTCGTGGCGAGCGCCTCGAGGAACTGCGGGCGCGCCATCTTGTTGATGTTCATCGTCACGCCGATCTTCGCCAGCTCGGCCTGGATGAGCACGGCGTCGTCCGACCAGTCCTCGAAGCCGCTGCCGAGGGTGAAGTCGAAGCTGAAGCCGTTGGGGTAGCCGGCCTCCGCGAGGAGCGCCTTCGCCTTGTCGAGGTCGTACGAGTAGACAAAGCCGGCGTCGGTGAAGCCCGGGGTCGAGCTGGCCACGGACGAGCGCATGGGCGACGCCTGGCCCTTCATGACGTCGCTGATGAGCTTGTCGTACGGGATCGCGTACGAGACGGCCTGACGGACCTTCGGGTTGTCGAACGGCTTGACGGCGTTGTTCATCCCGAAGAAGAGGATCTTGTTGCTGGCCCGGGAGTCGATGGCGACGCCGGACTGCTTCGACAGCGTGTCGACGTCCTTCGCCGGCACCTCGAGCGCGATGTCGACCTCGCCCTTGGTGAGGAGCTGCACGCGGTTGCTCGCCTCGCCGATGAACTTCGTGTTGATCTTGCGCAGGGCCGGCTTCTCGCCCCAGTAGGTGTCGTTACGCTCGAGCACGGCCTCGGTCGCCGGGTCCCACTTCGTCAGCCGGTAGGGGCCGGAGCCCGCGGTGTGCGTGTCGAGCCACTTGCTGCCGCCCTCGGCGTTGACCTTGTCGATGTTGATGATCGAGAACGAGTACATCGGCAGGATCTGGAGGAAGAGGTGGTTCGGCGCCTTGAGGTCGATCTTCACCGTCCGCGAGTCGACCGCGGTCACGGTGTCGATGCCGGCCATGCCGTACAGGAAGCTCGCCGAACTCGACTTCTTGACGAAGTCGAACGTCTTGACGACGTCGTCGGAGTCGAGCGCCGAGCCGTCCTCGAACGTCACGCCCGGCCGCATGGTGAAGGTGTAGCTCTTCGAGTCGGTGCTCACCTTCCACGACTCGGCCAGCATCGGCACGATCGTGTCCGTCTTGGCGGTCGGCTTGCCGTCGACCGTCGTGCGGTCGTACGTGACCAGTTGGTCGTAGGCGGCCACGACGAACGTGTCGGAGGTGACGTCGTTGGCCTCGGCGGGGTTGAGGGTCTTGCCGCCTTCGGAGTAGGCGGCGACGAGGGTGTCCTTGGCGGTCCCATCGGCCCGCGAGGAGTCGCCCTGGTTGGCGTTGGCTCCACAGCCGGCTGCGACGAAGATGACGGCGACCGCGGCGGCCAGGGTGGCGCTGCGCTTCACGCTGTTCTCCTTCAGGTCAGGGTGGGGGTTGGGGTGGGCGGATGGGCTGGCGTCCGTGGCAGGTCCGCGCCGGGTCATCGGCTCGTCCGCAGGCGTGGGTCGAGGACGTCGCGAAGGCCGTCGCCGATCAGGTTGAAGCCGAGAATCGAGGTGGCGATGGCGATACCGGGGAAGACGGTCATCCACCACTCGCCGCTGATGATGTAGCCACGGCCGTCCGAGATCATGACGCCCCATTCCGGCGTCGGCGGCTGCGCGCCGAGGCCGATGAAGCTGAGTGAGGCGGCCGTGAGGATCGCGTAACCCATGCCGAGGGTCGCTCGGACGAGGATCGGGGCGACGGTGTTCGGGACGATGTGCCGGATGAGGATCGTCCGATCACGCAGACCTAGGGCGCGCCCCGCCTCGACGAAGTCACGCTCACGGAGCGATCGGGTCTGGCTGTAGACGATGCGGGCGAACTCGGGGATGCCGACGACGCCCACGGCGACCATCGCGCTCGCCAGGCCCGGGCCGAGGGCGGCGGCGATCGCCATGGCCAGCACGAGCGACGGGAAGGCGAGGAGCACATCCATCACCCGCATGAGCACCGCGCTCACCGCGCCGCCGACGAAGCCGGAGATGGCACCGATCGGCACACCGACGAGAAGCGAGATCCCGACGGCGATGAGCCCGGTCCAGAGCGAGATGCGCCCGCCGGCGAGAACCCGGGCGAGGATGTCGCGGCCGAAGTTGTCCGTGCCGAAGAGGTGTGCGCCGGAGGGGGGTTCGAGAAGCCCCCCGGCTCCGGTCTCGGTGGGCGAGTACGGCAGCAGGTCGGCCACGAGAGCGCCGATGGTCCAGATCGCGATGAAGACGAGACCGACCATCGCCAGGCGGTTGCGGACCAGGAGGCGCCAAGCGGTCGTGGGCCTCGACCCCGCCCGGTCGGACGACGCGACCCTGCGGCCCTTCGCGGTGGCGGACACGGTGGTGTCAGGCATTCTCGATCCTCGGGTCCAGGCGGCCGTTGAACAGATCGACGCAGAGGTTGACCGTCAGGTAGATGACCGCGGCGAGCAGGGTGAAGGCCTGGACCGGCGCATAGTCGGTCGCGAGCACGGACTGGACGACGTAGGCCCCGATGCCGGGCCAGCTGAAGACCGTCTCGGTGATGACCGCGCCACCGAGGAGTTGGCCGAACTGGAGGCCGACGACGGTCACGATGACGGGGGCGGCGTTCTTCAGCGCGTGCTTGAGGATGACCTTGACCGGCGGCAGGCCCTTGGAGCGAGCGGTGCGGACGTAGTCCTGGTTGATCACCTCGAGCATCTCGGACCGGGTCATCCGGGCGATGATCGCCGTGCTCCCGGTCGCGAGGCACATGGCCGGCCAGATGATGTGGGCCAGCGACGACTTGAGCGCGACAAGGTCACCGGTCAGGAGCGAGTCGAGGACGTAGAGCCCCGTGATCGACGTCGGCGGGTTCACGTCCTGGGCGATGCGGCCCAGCGGGGCCGGCTCCCACCCGAGCTTGTTGTAGAAGACGAAGATCACGATGAGGGCGAGCCAGAAGAGCGGCATCGACGCCCCGACCAGCGAAAAGATGCGGCTGGCGTGGTCGATGGGCCGGTCGCGGCGCGTCGCGCTGATGACACCGATCGGGACCCCCACGAGCAGCGAGATGAGGATCGCCACGATGGCGAGCTCGACCGTCGCCGGCAGCCGGGAGGCGAAGTCCGTGAGGACGGGCTGCCCGGTGTGCCAGGCGAAGCCGAAGTCTCCGGCGAAGAGGCCGCGCACGTAGGAGACGAACTGGGCGACCAGTGGCTGGTCGAGGCCCATCTCGGCACGGATCTTCTCGACGGTCGCCGGGTCAGCCTGCTCCCCGGCGAGCGTCCGGGCCGGGTCACCGGGCAGGACGCGCGTGAGAAGGAAGATGCAGAGCACGACACCGAGGAGCGCCGGGATCATCGCGAGGACTCGTCGCACCACGTGGTTCACGGCCACCTCCAATCTGCGCTTTGTTGGGTCTGACCTGGTCTCGGCGCCACCCAGGATTCGTCCGCCCCGCACCCCTGCGCAATACCTTCTCTGTATATGAGAGGGCATCTCGAACCGGATCGGAGTGCGGTAGGTTCACACACGTCCCACCCATCCCGGAGGACCCATGTCAGACAACGGCGCCCGCCCCCGCTCGCCGCTCCAGACCGTGGACCGCGCCCTGGAGGTCCTTCTGTCGTTCACCGAGCGGCGTCGCGACTGGGGCGTCATGGAGCTTGCCGAAGCCTTCGCCATCGACAAGTCGACCGCACAGCGGATCCTTGCCGCGCTCGCCGCGCGCGGCTTCCTCAACGCCGATCCGGTGACCCGGCGCTACAGCCTCGGGCCGACGATGTGGCGGATGGCCGCCGTCTGGGAGCGCACGGGAGGGCTGGCCGCCCTGGCCCAGCGGGTGGTCGAGCCGCTCGCCTTCCAGACCGATCGCACCGCCATCTTCGCCGTCCCGGACGGGCTTCACGTCCGTTGCGTCGCCGCCGTCAACGGCGGCGAACCGCTGCGCAGTCATCCGCTCGTCGGCGAGTTGTACCCGGCCAACGCGGGAGCCACCTCCCGCGGCTACTTCGCCTTCCTCGACAGCAACGAACGACGCGCCCTCATCTCCGGTCGCGTCTTCGCGACCTTCACGGAGCTGACGAAGGTCGGCGAGCACGAGGTCGAACGGCTCTTCGTCGAGACCGTTGCGCAGGGCTACGCCTACTCGGAGGGCGAATACGACTACGCCACCAGGGCGCTCGCCGTTCCCATCATGCTCAGAGGGCGGCCCGTCGGCTCGCTCAGCCTCGGCGAGAGCAAGTATCCGGCGCGTCCGGACGACATCCGGGACCACCTGCCCGCACTACAGGCCGCCGCGGAGCAACTGTCCGCGCTGCTCGACAACCGGGCGAACTCGGCCGCCGCAGCCCGGCAGACCACGACGGTCCGATCCCACTGAACGCCGCGCCGACCAGCCGGACCGGCCGCATCGAGGAGACACCATGACCCAGGGCCACCAGAACCTCCTGCTCCTGTCCAACTCGACGGCCCCGGGCCGGGCCTATCTGGAGCATGCGCGCGACGCGATCCTCCAGGCGCTCGACGGCCGGCGCTCCATCGTGTTCGTCCCCTTCGCACTGGCGGACCACGACGGCTACACCGACACGGTCCGTCGGGCCATGGAGCCACTCGGCATCACCGTCCGGGGAGCGCACGAGGGCACGCCACGCGACCTCGTCGCCACCGCCGAGGCGGTCTTCGTCGGCGGCGGCAACACCTTCCGTCTCGTCAAGGCGATCCACGAGCTCGACCTGATCAGCGTCGTGCGCACCCGGGTGTCCGAGGGCATGCCCTACATCGGGTCGAGTGCCGGCACCAACGTCGCGACGCCGAGCCTGCGTACGACGAACGACATGCCGATCGTCCAACCGCCGTCCTTCGAGACCTTCGGCCTCGTGCCCTTCCAGATCAACCCCCACTACCTCGACCCGGACCCGGCCTCGACGCACCAGGGTGAGACCCGGGAGGAGCGGCTCACACAGTTCCTCGAGGAGAACGACGTCCCGGTACTCGCCATGCGCGAGGGCACCTGGCTGCGGGTGAGCAACAGTTCGATGCGGCTCGACGGCGTGGCCGCGGGAGGGCGGGTCTTCTGCCGCGCATCCGAGCCGGTCGAGGTTGCGAGCGGCGCCGACGTGAGCTGGCTCGCCGAGAGAGTGGCTTCCTTCGACGTCGGCCGCTGAGGTCGATCAGTCGGACCTCCTGGAGATCTACGGAACGCGGCGGCATCAGCCATACGCCCCGCGAGTACTCCACCCCCACCGCCTGCGGCAACGGCACCGACGTCCTCGCCAACGCCGTACTCCGGCTGGCGGACCAGCCATGACCGTCCTGGACCTGCTCGACGCCCTCCTGCGCATCGACCCGGTCGACCCCGGCCTCGACCCGGCCGGGGCCGGCGAGGCGGACCTCGCGGCTCGTCCCCGACCGGGGACGAGCCGCCGGTCTACGCACCCAGGTAGTCGATCGGATGTCACTTGACGATTGAGCGCAACCGGCCGTACAGCGTCTCCGACATCGAGATCGCCGTGGCCAGGTCCGGTTCGCAGATCTCCAGGTAGTGGCTTCCGCGGGCCACGTAGAGCTGGTACTGCCGCACAGTGAAGTCCCCGGCGGGCTGGTTGATCGCCGTGACGGTTCCCGCGCCCTCGTCGCAGGTCCAGCCGACCGCCACGACGGCCGACGCCGCCTCGATCGAGCAACTGTCCGCGACGAGCTGGTCGAACTGCAGCTGCGTCAGGCCGGTGAACGTGATGGTCGACTGCAGCCCGTACGTCGCGGCGCCGTCCAGGGCCGGCACGGACACCTCGGCCAGGGTGATCCTGGCGCCGACCTTCAGCGACCGCCAGGTCATGCTGCCGGACGTGCAGGTGCCCGCGGCCTCGCGGAGCCGGGCGAGATCCAGCCCCTCGGGCAGTTCCTCGACGGTCGCGGTGAACCTGCCCGTGGTGCCCTTGTCCACGTCGCGCCGGCTGCCGACCTGGATCCAGCCGCCGGCGGCCCGACTCTGCTCGCCGATCGCCAGTTGCAGGGAGCCCAGGCAGGCCACCGGCGAGACGGTGACGTCGGCGTCGGGTTCGAACAACTTGCCCGCGTCGGCCAACGACATCTCCACGAGCTCGGTACCCGCGGGGTGGTCGGCCTTGGGCAGCAGGACCTCACGGAGGCGCTCGTCCGACGGCGCCGGCGCGGCCGGGCCGGCCGCCGCTGCCGCCAGCGTCGCCCGCTCCGATTCGGCGGTGCGGTGGTTCCCCACCACGACGATCAGCACAGCCGCCACCAGCAGCAGCGCTGCGCCGGCCGCCGCGAGGGCACGACGAGTTGTCAGCATGGCACGCCTCCGTTTGCTAGGTGTTCCTGTTGTCAATGAACAGCAGTACCGCACCAGAGGCATCGATCGCTATATATGAGTCAAGTGGATTTTTGCTGACCAGAGCCGCCCGCGACATCTCTGGCCAATCGGCACGTGTCGCAACGACCCGGGTCCGCGACCCCGGTTCCGGCGGCATTCCGGCGACGCGAACAATCCCGCCGGTCGGGCTCGCCGCACCGCGGCTGGGCTGCAGGATTTCGGGAGGCGCTGGGTGCCGGCGTCCACCACAACGGGACCCGCGCACCGGAGCGCGGGACCATACGGCCACCGCGTCCACATTCGACATCCGTCGGACGGCCACCGGTCACTGGGCGGTCGGACGGGCAACGCGCGGTCGGAAACGACTAGCGTCACTCCCACTGTCCGTGTTGCTCCCCGAGCGCACCGCTTCGGGAGCAACGCCTTCGGAGAATGGAGTGACCATGCCGGACATGGCGGCCACGCTGGCCGACCTCGAAGACCTCAACCTGGCCGACCTGGAGGTGTCCGACCTGCTGGAGGTGCACGCCGTCCGCGACGCGGTGGCCCTGCCGGAGACCGGCGCCTCGGCGAGCACCTCCGTCGTCTGGGAGTGGCTGGGCTACTCCTCCTGCGCCGCCCAGCTTCCTCTGTAGTCGTACCGGATCGGTGCCGACCGGCGGGGCCGGGTCGCCGACACCGTCGGCGCGACCGTCCCCACCGGTTCGATCGGCCGGTGTCGATGACCGTCCACAGGGGAGAGCGTGTCCATCACCCGCCAGAACTCCGCTCCACCGGCGTCGTCGGTACCCGGCGGCCGGGTCGCGCCGGAGGTCGAGGTCGCCCCGTACGTGCTGATCCGCCTGACAGGGGTCGACCAGCCGGCGTCCGGGCCGGCCGGACGGCGGCTGCGCCGCCTCCAGGACCGCCTCGTCGATCGACTGGTCGAGTGCCACTCCCTCGGCCCCGACCTCGCCGACGAGCTGTACCGGCTCGGCGGCCGGTCCTCGAGGGCGTACCGCCAGTCGGTCCTGCTGCCCCTGCGCCGCGACGTCCACAACGGCCGGTCTCCGGCCGGCGACGTCCGTGCCCGGCTCGGCGACCTTGCCGCACGCCTGCCCGCGTTGGGGCGCTGGTTGCGGGTTCGGGCCGAGATCGACCGGCTGACCGGCGCCATCGACGCCGGGTCGGAGGCGGCACTGGCCGAGGAACGCGTCGCGCTCGCCACCCTCTGCGGCAGCGACCCGTTCGGCCGGGCGGTGGCGCTGACCAGCCCGGAACTGCTGGCAGCGGTACACCGCACGGCGGCGCGCGGCGGCGTACCGGACGCCCGCGGTCGCAAGTCGGAGCCCACCGTGCTCCGGTACGCGTTGCGGACGTCCACGCGGACCAGCCCGCTCTCCTGGTTCACCATCGTCGGCTGGGGCTCCTGGCCGGACGACAGCACGCTCGGACCCCCGCCGCCCGGGCCACGGTCTCGGCCCGGGCGTGACCGGGCGGCCGGCCCGGAACCCGTGGCGGGCCTGGATCTGTCGGCGGCCGGAGTGCCGATGGCGGTAACCCGTCCACCGGCCGGCCTGGTCGCCAGCCTCTTCCTGGCCGGCAACGGCCGCCCAGGGCAGGCGCCACGCACCCCGCACCGGCTGGCGCCCGGGACCCGCGTGCTCGGCGAACACGTGGTGTTCTACCGCGAGCACCCGACGACCGACGCCGACGGTGCGCCGGTGATGCGGGAGGAGCGGGTACTGATGCCGCTGCGGCCCGCGCTGGCCGCGATCATCCGGGTGCTCCGCGCCGCACCCGGCGGGTACCCGCCGGAGGAACTCGTCGCGGCCCTCAGCCGACGCCCCGCGCACCCCGCCACGGACGCCGCGTCGGCCGAGCGGCTCGCCCGCCGACTCGTCGATCAGCTCTGCACGGAACGGCTGCTGATTCCGGTGCCGCCGACCACCGAACACGACCCGGCGGCGCTCGCGGCGATCGCCGACTGGCTCGCCGACACCGGTGACCCCGCCGTCGCCGACCAGGTGCGGCGCCTCGACCAGGACATCCGGTACCTGGCCGACGTCGAGGCGGCACGACGCGGCCCGCTGGTACGCCGGATCAGCGCGGGCTGGCGCGACGCCCTGCACTCGCTCGGCGCCACCGCGCCGCCACTGGCCCCGGCCACCGAGGACGTCGTGCTGCCCGGGCCGGTACGGCTGACCCGGCGGCCGGCGGACACCGCCGACCTGACCGCGCTGACCGGGCTCGCGTTGATGTTCGACACGGACCAGGTGCTGCGCCGGCTGCTGCGGCACCGGTTCGTCGAACGGTACGGCCCCGGGGGCCGCTGCGCCGACCTCGGCGAGTTCTTCGCCGAGGTCGGCGCCGGCTTCGGCGACCTGCCGACGGTGACCCCCGACGGGGCGCTGGCCGGCGGCCCGATCGCGCGGGTGCCCGAGCTGGCCGCGCTGGCCGCGCTGCGCCAGGAGGTGACCCGGGCGGTACGGGCCGACGGCGGGGATGACGGTGTGGAGACCGTCATCGGTGCCGAACTGGTCGCCGAGGCGGTCGCGGCGCTGCCCCGCTGGTTGCGGACCCGGCCGGCGTCGTACGCCTTCTTCTGCCAACCCGACGCCGACGGATCGGTCCACCTCAACCACATCTACGGCGGATGGGGGCGGTTCACCAGCCGCTTCCTCGGCCTCTTCGGGGACACCGGGATGCGGGAGGCCGTCGCCGCCCAGCTGCGCCGCGTACTGCCCGGCCGGGTCGCCCAGTTCCGACCGGTACACGGCTTCAACGCCAACCTGCACCCGCTGCTGCTCGGCGAGGACGTCGGCGACGACCCACGGCTGGGCGGCCTCGACCTCACCGCGATCGAACTGGTGCACGACCTGGCCAGCGACCAGGTCCGGCTGCTCGACCCGGCCACCGGTGACCTGCTCGACGTGCTGTACCTCGGCTTCCTCGCTCCACCGGCGCTGCCCGCCCGGGTCGCCGCCCTGCTCGGCGACCTGGGCAGCGGCGAGGTCGGGCTCAGCCACCTGGCCGCGACGCGGACGGTGTCCGGCCCGGGCGGGCAGGCGATGGTCCGCAGCAGGCTCCGCTGCGGCCGGTTCGTCGTCGCCCGCCGCAGCTGGCGGTTCGACGGTGGGGCCGAGGAGCGCCTTCGCGGACTCGGCTCGCCGTCGACCGGCTCACCGGTCGCCGCCGCCGGGCTGCGAGCCGCCTGGGACCTGCCCGACCAGGTCTTCCTCCGCCAGGGCAGCCGATCCGCCGGGCACGCGCCTGGCCGGCCCGGCACCGGGCCGTCCCCGGCGACCGGGTCCCCGTCCACCCCGTCGCCGACGCCCCCCACGGTGGCCGGGCTCCGGGAGGCGGTCACCCGGCCGAAGCCGCAGTTCGTCGACCTGGCCAGCCCGCTGCACCTGCGCTGCGTGCCCCGATGGCTCGCCCGGATCACCGGTCCCCTGGTGATCGAGGAGGCGCGTCCCCGCCCCGCCGGCCACGAGCGCCCGCACCGGGTCACGGAGCTGGTCCTCGAGACCTACCTGCCGGCGGCCTCCGGTGACTGACCGGGCACCGCGCGGATCGCCGGCACGTCGACGCCCCGGGGCGGGCGCCTCCGCTCCGCCCGCACCAGGACCCCGCACCCGCACCGAGCCGAACCGAGCCGAACCATGACCGAGCCGAACACCACCGTGACCGAGCTGACGCCGACCACCGACGTCGTGTGCCACTACCACGACGAGGTCAAGTCACCGCTGCTGCGCGACGCCGTCCTGCCCGGCGCCACGCGGCTGCGCGACGCCGGGCTGGCCGTCCACCTGGAACGGCACTGGCTGCACGGCCCGCACGTACGCCTGCGGCTGCGCGGCCCGGCGGCGCTGCGGGCCGCCGAGGCCGCCGAGGCCGCCGAGCGGTTGCGCGCCTACCTGGCGACGGCGCCGTCCCGGGCCGGCCTCGACGAGGACCTGTTGCGGCGCCGGTCCGAGGCGGCCGGCCGGGCCGAGCTCGTGCCGCCACCGTACGACCCGATCCACCCGGACAACACGGTGCTGGTGACCGAGGGCGACCAGAGCGGTCTCGCCGCCCTGCTCGGTACGCCGGGCGCGGTCGAGTGCCGTGCCGACGTGCTCGCCGCGGGGCTGGCCCCGGTGCGGGTGTCGCTGGACCAGCTCGCCCTCGTCGGGGACGCCCCTGCCGCCCGGGTGGGCGTCGTGGTCACCGCGATGGCCGCGCACGCGGACACCTGGCCGGGCCGGCTGCTGTCCGGCTACCACACCTTCCTGTCCCACCTGGAGGACTTCCTCTTCGGCGAGCGGGGTCCCGTCCTGCGCCCGCGCTTCGCGGCCTTCGCCGAGCGGGCGGGCGGGCGGTACCACGACCTGGTCCGGCAGGCGTCCACGCCGGACACCGCCGAGCCGGTGGCGGCGGCGTGGCGGGCCTGGAGCGCGGCGTCGTGGCGGATCGCCGAGCGGGCGTACGACGCGGGTGCGCTCAGCGGGATGCTCTCCGCCGAGTTCCGTCGCCGGTCGACCTCGTTCGACGAGGCCACCGCTGTCCGCTGGGACCTCAGCCGCCGTGGGGCGAGCGCCTACCACCGGGCGCTGGAGGCGTCGGGCTTCCAGCGGATCGCCGCGAGCCGGGAGTTCCAGGTCTACCGGTTCTGCACGAACATGCTCTACCAACTGCTGGCGCTCTGTGACGTCGCGCCGTTGGAGCGGTATCTCGGCGCTCACCTGCTCGCCGAGGCGACCCAGGAGATCCACGGTGTGCCGTGGCAGAGCGCCCTCGCGGCCCGCACCGAGTGACGCCGCGTGGAGGCGACGTGGGCGAGGTGACCCTGCGGCCGGGCAGCCTGGTCCGGCCGGTCGAGGGTGGGCTGTTCGTCAGCGGCTGGCGGTCCAGTTCGGTGGTGACCTGCCCGCCGGTCGTCGGCGAGCTGTGGCGGCGGCTGGAGCCGCTGGTCCGCCGGGGCCTCGACCCGGAGGCCGCCACCGTCGGGATGTCCGGCCGGACCGCCGGGGCGGTGCGCTGGCTGCTCGACCTTCTCGCCGACCACGACGTTCTGGTCGACGTCCGGGTGCCGCTGGTCGGTCATCCGTTGGCGGCCTACCTGGCCGGGCTCGCCCGGGATCCGGCCGACGCGCTGGGCGCGGTGTCGCGGACCACCGTCGCGGTCACCGGCGACGGTGCGCTGGTGCCGGCCGTACGCGCCGCGCTGACCGCCTCCGGGTTGTGCACCGGGGACAGCGCGGCCGCGGACCTGGTGGTGCGGGTCGGCACGGTGAGCCCCGCCGAACGTACGGGGCCGCCCGCTCGCCCGCCGACGTCGGCGTCACCGCGGCGACCCGACGTCGTCCGGCCCGACGTGCTGCCGGTGACGATCCGCCCGGACGGCGCGCTGATCGGGCCGCTGGGTCGTGCCGACGACACCGCCGCAAGCTGGCCCGACGAGGGGGTGGACGAGGCTCCGGCACCATCGACGCCGGCACGTCCGCTGCTGCCGTTCCTGGTGACACACGAGGTCGTACGCGCGGTGAGCGGGCTGGCCGACGGTACGGCGCTGCTGCTGCGCGGGGCGGCCGTCCAGCGCCTCGGCGTGCCGACCGACCCGGCCGGGCAACAGCGCCGGCCACCGGCGGAGCGCGTCGGACCGCAGGCCGGGGCGACCGGCACCCATCCGCCCGGTGACACCGGGACGTCCGGCCCGGGCGACACGGACGGGGGCCTGGTGCGGGTGGCCGGGGACGACGACGCCCTGGTCAGGGCGGTCGCGGCGGTCGCGTCCGCCGGACGGCGACGAGCGGGCCAGCCGGTGCTGGTCGGCGCCGCCCCGGACTGGCCGGCGGCCCGACACCTGGCCGAGCAGCGGACCGCCCACGCGACCGGCAGGGCGTACCTGGCGGTGCGGGCGCGCGGGACGGCGATCGAGATCGGCCCGTTGAGCAGCCCCGGTACGGGCGCGTGCCTGCGGTGCGCGGACACCCGGCATCAGGCCGTCCTCGGCGCCGGCAGCGCGGACACGCTGCTCGCCGACGGCCGGCCGCTGCCGCTGCCGCCGTACTGGCGAGGGCTCATCGGGGAGCTGGTCGCCGGGCAGCTCGCCGACGACGCCGACCCCCGCACGGTCAGCGTGCTGGCCGTCGGCGACGGCTCGGTCACCCGGCACCTGCTCCGGGCGGTGCCGGACTGTCCGGCGTGCGGGACGTTGCCCCCCGACGCGGCCGGCGCCGCCGTGATCGCCCTACGGCCGCGCCGTCAAGCCGTACCGGACCGTTTCCGGACCCGCCCCGACCTGCCGGACCTGGCCACGCTCCGCGCCGAGCTGGTCGATTTCCGGTACGGGCCGGTGACGCACGTCCATACCGACCGGCAGGGTCCGCTGGCGCTCGCGGCGGCCGAGTTGCCGGTACCCGGCCGCACCGGCCGGCTCGGCGGGTTCGGTCGGGCGGCCGACCACCCGACCGCGCAGGTGCTGGCGTTGCTGGAGGCGGTCGAACGGGAGGCCGGCCGCTGCCCGGGGGCACGCCGGACGACCACCCTGGGCAGCTACCGGGAACTCGCCGCCGATGCCGTGGACCCGGTCCGGCTGGGCCTGCCGGAGCCGGCCGCGGTCGGCCACCCCGAGTACCGGCTGACCCCGTACACGCCGGACACGGTCACGTCCTGGGTGTGGGCGTACGACCTGACCGGTGACCGGTCGGTCCTCGTGCCCGAGCACGCCGCCTACTACGGGGTGGACCGGCCCGGGGCCGCCCGGTTCCTCTACGAGTGCTCCAGCGGCGGCGCCGTCGGTGGCTGCCTGGAGGAGGCGCTCCTCTACGCCTGCCTGGAGACGATCGAGCGGGACGCCTTCCTGCTCACCTGGTACGCCGGGCGGACGCCGCCGGTCCTGGCGCTCCCGCCCGACGCCGATCCGTTGACCCGGCACCTCGCCGACCGGATCGCGGCCGAGGGCTACACGTTGCACCTGCTCGACATCACCAGCGACATCGGGATACCGGCTGTCTGGGCGCTCGCGGTCACCGACGAGCCGCACCGGGCCGACCGGGGCGCGACGTTCACCGCGGCCGGGGCGCATCCGGATCCCCGCCGGGCCGCCGCGGCGGCGGTCCTGGAGGTCGGCGTCAACGTGGCGGTCGCACCGAGGACGGCCCGCCCGCCCCGGGACCGGCTGCTCGCCATGCTCGACGAACCGGAGCTGGTGCGGGAGCTGGCGGACCACGCCGCCCTGCACCTGCTTCCGCAGGCCATACCCCGGTTCGACTTCGCGCTGCGGGCGGCTGCCGCCGGCCCGGCCCGCCCGTTCGACGAGCACTTCGCCGGCTGGCGCGACCGGTGGCTGCACCCCGACCTGACGGAGGTGCTGCGCCGGGTGGTCGACGCGATGGCCGCCGCCGGGG
Source organism: Micromonospora sp. NPDC002717 (assembly GCF_040295705.1). Classification (NCBI taxonomy): domain Bacteria; kingdom Bacillati; phylum Actinomycetota; class Actinomycetes; order Micromonosporales; family Micromonosporaceae; genus Micromonospora; species Micromonospora sp. NPDC002717. Next base: position 36,000 of record NZ_JBEOVW010000014.1, read on the forward strand.
CGCCACCGCTGGTGGTGGACCAGACCGGGGCGGCCGAACGGCGCCTCGGCCTGGCCGCCGTGAAGGTTCTCGCGCCCGGGGCGCTGCCGATGACCTTCGGGCACCTCAACCGGCGGGTGGACCTGCCCCGCCTGCGGCAGGCCCGGCTCGCCGCCCCCGACCACCGGATCCTGCCCCACCCGTTCCCCTGAAGGAGTGCCGAGCATGGGTCGCTGGTCCGCGCTGCACGTCCATCTGCACGGCGGCTCCGAACAGACCGAGACGGTGCTGCGGGAGCACATCGTGCCGACCACGTCGGGCCTGCTCGCCCGGGGCGAGATCTCCTCCTGGTTCTTCGTCCGGTACTGGGAGGGTGGCCCGCACCTGCGCTGGCGGGTCGCCGACGCCACGCCGGAGACGGTACGGCGAATGCGCGACGGGCTGGTCGAAGCGGTGGCCGCGCTGGCACCACCGGCCCGGGAGCTGCGCCCGGCCGACTGGTACGCCCGGTTCGGCGTGCGCGACGTCGACTCCACCGGCCCGGCCCCCGGGGGGCACGGGGACGGCGTCGGTCCCGATCTCGGCTGGCAGCCGCACGGCACCGTACGCGAACAGCCGTACCGGGCGGAGGTCGACCGGTACGGCGGCCCGGAGGCGATCGGGGCGGCCGAAGAGCTGTTCGCCGCGTCCAGTCGGGTCGCCGCGGCTCTGCTCGCCGCGCCACCTGCCCGCCGCCGGTCGACCACCGTGGACCTGTTGTTCGGGTTCCTCGCCGCCAGCGGCCTCGCCGCGCACGAGGCGGTCCGGTTCCTGCGCGGCTACGCCAACGCGTGGACGCTGGTGCCGGAGGCCGACGGTCAGGACCTCGGCCTGGCCCTGGTCGCGGCGCACCGCGACTTCCACGCCGACGCGTCCGCCTACCCGGCCCGGCGGCGGCTCATCGCCGACATCGTCACGCAGCGCAAGGGCGCCGGCACCACGGTGAACTACTGGGCGGACGAGGTCGCCGCCTACGTCGAGCGGTTGCGGACGCTCGACGGGCAGGGCCGGCTGCACGGAACGGTCCCCGGCATCCTCGCGTCGCAGCTGCACATGCTGCACAACCGCCTCGGCCTGAGCATCCCGGCCGAGTGCCACCTGGCCTGGCTGGCATCGTCGGCGTACGCCGCACCGGCCGGGCCACCGGACTTCCACGCCGACGGGATCGACGCCCCGGACCGGGAGTACCACGAGCGGTCGAAGTTCGTCCGTCCACTGTGGCCGAGCCAGCGTCCCCGTACGGTCGAACCGGCACCGGCCCGCCCCGGACCGGCCGACCCGCCCGGCACCGGGCTGTTGGCGCTGCCCGAGCCGACGCCGGGCGTGCTCGGCGACACCACGCTCGCCCGGGCGCTGTTGGACCGGCGCACCCGCTACGACGTCGGCCGGGAGCAGATGGACGTGGCGGACCTGGGCCGGCTGCTGCGCTACGCGGCCGGCGACACCGCGCCGCCGGGCAGTGAGCAGCGACGCCTGGCGTACCCGAGCCCGGGCGCCCTGGTGACCACCCGGCTGATGGTGCTGCCCCGCCGGGTGACGTCGGTGCCGGCCGCACTCTACGAGTACCTGCCGCAGCGGCACGCCCTCCGGCGGCTGACGCCGGATCCGGGCGCCGACCGGCTGGCCCGGATCGCGCCGCAGTTCGCGCCCGCCGGCTCCGCCCGGACCGGCGAGCCCGACGCCGCTTTCGCCTCCGGCGGGCCCGACATCGAGGCGGTGCCGCTCTGGCTGTTCGTGGTCGCGGAGCTGCGCCGGGCCAGGGCCCGGTACGGGCTGCGCGGGTACCGGTTCTGCGCCATCGAGACCGGCCACCTCGCCCAGAACCTGCTGCTCGCCGCGACGGCCATGGGGCGGTCCGCCGCCCCGATCGGCGGGTTCTTCGACGACGAGCTCAACCACCTGCTGCTGCTCGACGGGCTGGACTCCAGCGCCTTCTACGCCCTCACCCTCGGGTGAGGGCGGCACCTCGCCCGGCACACCACACCAGCATCCCCGGCCCGGAGGGAGCGTTCCACCAGCTCGGTGGCCTCCGCGCCGAGGCCCGGGGCGATGCCGAGACGCGCCGCGACTGCCGCTGCCGGTGGGTCACCGCGCCGGCGCCGTACCCGTTGGTCTGGTCGCGGCCCTGGTGCCGTTCGCCACGAGGCAGGGGGCTGGTTGTCGACGGCAGGCGGCCGGCCGCGTACGGTGCGGGCGTGGTGGTGCGCGTGCGCGTCGGTAGTGGTGACCGCGAGGTCGGGCGGGACGGGGTCGAGGTGGCGGCCCGGGTCCACGGACGGCTGAGAGGCGGCCGGTGAAACCGCACCCGCCGGAACCGTACGTGAACCGGCCGCACCGCGTCGGCCCGGCCGCGGTCGTGTTCGACCTCGACGGCACCCTGGTCGACACGATGACGATCGCTCCCACCGTGTACGCCGACACGATCCGCGCCCTCGGCGGGCCGGACGTCTCGCCGGCCACGGTCGTCTCCACCTGGCACATCGGAGCCACGCCGGTGGTGCTGGCCCATTTCCTGCAACGGCCCGTCACCGCCCCCGACCTCGAGTGCTTCCACCGCCATTTCGAGGCGGTGCTCGCGGACGTACGACCGTTCCCCGGCGTGCTCGACCTGGCCGACGACCTCCGCCGGGCCGGCTGCCGGCTCGGCATCTTCACCGCCGCCCCACGGCGGAGCACGACCCTCGTGCTGGCCCGCACGGGGCTCGACCGGCTGTTCCCGGTCGTGGTCTGTGGTGACGAGGTCCCCGCGCCGAAGCCCGCACCGGACGGGCTGTGGCTGGCCTGCCGCCGCCTGGGCGTCGACGTCGCCGAGACCGCGTACGTCGGCGACGCGGCGGTGGACCTCGCGTGCGCGGAGGCGGCGGGAGCACTGGCGGTGCACGCCCGCTGGTGCGGCACCTCCCCGGCGTCGGCGGACGTCCCGGCGGTGGCCCACCGGCCCGCCCAGGTCCTCGACCTGCTCGCGGTGACGACTGGCTGACGTGGGAGGCCATCAGTGCGCGTCAGCATGGCGACCAGCGCCGGCAGGGCCGGCCGGCCGAACGAGGACTTCGTCGGCGCCGTTCCCGGCGCCGCTGTGCTGCTGGACGGCGCCGGCATCCCGGGAACCGAGTCGATCTGTTCCCACGGTGTCGCCTGGTACACGCACCGTCTCGGCGGCGCGCTGCTCGGCCTGCTGTCGCGTGACGACGGGCGAGACCTCGCGGCGATCCTCGCCACCGCGATCGGCGAGACAGCCGCCGATCACCGCGGCACCTGCGACATCACGAACCCCAGCAGCCCGCAGGCGACCGTGGTGATCGTCCGCGCCCACCGGGGCCGCCTGGACCATCTCCTGCTCGCGGACTCCTTCCTCCTCCTCGACCAGGTCCGCGGTGGCCCGCAGGTCATCACCGACGAGCGCGAGGTCACCGCCAGGCGCACCTGCTCGGCGCCCCTGGACGGCGTTCCCCGAGGAACACCGGAGTACGACCGCATCCGGGACTCCTGCGTCGAGGCACTGCGCGCCCGCCGGAACCAGCCGGGCGGCTACTGGATCGCCAAGGACGATCCGCACGCGGCGGAGGAGGCGGTGACCGGCAGCCGGCCGCTTCATGACCTGGGCAGCGTCGCGCTGCTCAGCAATGGCGCCAGCCGCATCGTCAGCCCGTACGGCCTGACCGACTGGCCCGGCGTACTGGGCCTGCTCGGCGCGTACGGGCCGGCCGAGATCATCCGCCGCGTCCGGCAGGCCGAGGCCCGCACCTCCGAAGGCCCCGATGCTCGGGTCCCTGACGACGCCACCGTCGCGCACTGCACCCACCTGCCGCGCTCGGCGGGGGCCGGGGGGCCGCCGACGGGGCATCCGGACCGGGGCTGAGCGGTCCGGCAGGGGCGCCGCGTTCCATGCTCCGGGTGAACACCTGGTCCGTTGATTCGACAGCTGAGGCCTCGACGCAACCCAGCGAGACGAGCGTCACGGTGTGACGGCCGGGCGATCGCCCGACGGCGATGGCGAGAGCTGACCGTCGCCGGGGCGAATGCCTTCGTCATGTCACAGCGGGCCGTGCCCGCCCCGCCGGAGTTCGAGCCTCTGCCCTACGGTGTTGGGGGCGCGTAGCGCGCTGTCTGCAACATGGCACTGCCGGCCGGCGGATGTCGAGCGAAACAGGGGTTCTCAAGTGCCGGCGGAAGGGTGAACACTGCCGGGGGCTGCCGTGTCACGGGGCGTACATCGTTGGTCTACAGGAAGGCTCGGTCGGGTGTTCAGTCGTGTCGCCATCGTCAACCGTGGAGAGGCCGCCATGCGGCTCATCCACGCCGTACGGGACCTGGCCGCGGAGACCGGCGCCCGGATCGAGACCGTCGCCCTCCACACCGACGTCGACCGTACGGCCACCTTCGTCCGCGAGGCGGACCTGTCCTACGACCTCGGTCCCGCGTCCGCGCGCCCGTACCTCGACCTGAAGGCGCTGGAGCGCGCGCTGGTGGAGACCGGGGCCGACGCCGCCTGGGTCGGCTGGGGCTTCGTCGCGGAGGACCCGGCGTTCGCGGAGCTGTGCGAGAAGGTCGGCGTCACCTTCGTCGGCCCGAGCGCGGACGCCATGCGCAAGCTCGGCGACAAGATCGGCGCGAAGCTGATCGCCGAGGAGGTCGGCGTGCCGGTCGCGCCGTGGAGCCGCGGCGCGGTCGAGACCCTGGACGCGGCCCTGGCGGCGGCGGCCGAGATCGGCTACCCGCTGATGCTGAAGGCGACCGCGGGCGGCGGCGGGCGCGGCATCCGCGTGATCACGAACGAGGCCGAACTCGCCGACGCCTACGAGCGCACCAGCCAGGAGGCCGCGCGGGCGTTCGGCAGCGGCGTCGTGTTCCTGGAGCGCCTGGTCACCGGCGCCCGGCACGTCGAGGTGCAGGTGATCGCGGACGGGCAGGGCACGGCGTGGGCGCTCGGCGTCCGCGACTGCTCGGTGCAGCGGCGCAACCAGAAGGTCATCGAGGAGTCGGCGTCGCCGGTGCTCAGCCCCGCGCAGGCGGCCGAGCTCAAGGCGTCGGCCGAACGGCTGGCCGTCGCGGTCGGCTACCGCGGCGCGGCGACCGTCGAGTTCCTCTACCACCCCGGTGACCGGCTGTTCGCGTTCCTCGAGGTCAACACCCGCCTGCAGGTCGAGCACCCGATCACCGAGGCGACCACCGGGTTCGACCTGGTCAAGGCGCAGCTGCACGTGGCCTCGGGCGGACGGCTCGAAGGCGAGCCGCCGGTGGAGCGCGGGCACGCCGTCGAGGCCCGGCTGAACGCCGAGGACCCCGACCGCGACTTCGCGCCCTCCCCGGGCCGGATCGCGCGGCTGGACCTGCCCGCCGGGCCGGGCATCCGGGTGGACACCGGTGTCAGCGAGGGCGACACCATCCCCGCCGACTTCGACTCGATGATCGCCAAGATCATCGCGTACGGCCGCGACCGCGACGAGGCGCTCGGCAGGCTGCGGCGGGCGATGGCGCAGACCACGGTGATCATCGAGGGCGGCGCGACCAACAAGAGCTTCGTGCTCGACCTGCTCGACCAGCCCGAGGTGATCGACGCCAGCGCGGACACCGGCTGGATCGACCGCGTCCGCGGCGAGGGCAGGCTCGTCTCGCACCGGCACTCCGCCGTCGCGCTGGCGGCCGCCGCTATCGAGGCGTACGAGGAGGAGGAACGCGCGGAGCGGCAGCGGCTGCTGTCGACGGCGTTCGGTGGGCGCCCGCAGGTGCAGCACAAGAGTGGCCGACCGCTGGACCTCAAGCTGCGGGGCGTCGGCTACCGCGTGCGGGTCGCGCGGGTCGGCGCGCACCGGTTCCGCGTCGGCATCGAAGCGGGTGACGACGTCCGTACCGCCGACGTCGAGCTCGACCGCTTCGACCGGCACACCGGGCAGGTCGTCGTCAACGGCACCCGGTACCGCCTGCTCACCGGCACGCACGGGCCGATCCACCTGGTCGAGGTGGACGGGGTGACGCACCGGGTCAGCCGCGACGAGGGCGGCGTGGTGCGCTCCCCGGCGCCGGCGCTGGTCGTCGCCACGCCGCTCGAGGTCGGCGCCGAGGTCGAGGCGGGCGCGCCGGTGCTGGTGCTGGAGAGCATGAAGATGGAGACGGTGCTGCGGGCGCCGTTCCGGGCGCGGCTGAGGGAATGCGCCGTGTCCGTGGGCAGCCAGGTGGAGACCGGCGCCCCGCTGCTGCGGCTGGAACCGCTCGCCGACGACACCGACGACGCCGAGGACACCCCGGCCGCCGAGTCCGTCGAGCTGGACCTGCCCGCCGTGCCCGGGGAAGTGCCGGCTCGGGAGCGCATCACGCGCGGCCAGGAGGACCTGCGCAGCCTGCTGCTGGGCTTCGACATCGACCCGCACGACGATCGCCGGACGCTCGACGACTACCTCGCCGCGCGCCGGGCGGCCACCGAGGACGGCCACCGGCCGCTGGCCGAGGAGCTCGAACTCGTCGACGTGTTCGCCGACCTCGCCGAGCTGAGCCGCAACCGGCCGGCGGGCGAGGACGTCGGCGGCGAAGGGCACGTGCACAGCGCCCGCGAGCACTTCCACACCTACCTCCAGAGCCTCGACGTCGAGCGGGCCGGGCTGCCGGAGGCATTCCAGGCCAAGCTCGCCCGGGCGCTCGGGCACTACGGCGTCACCGATCTGGAGCGCTCCCCCGAGCTCGAAGCCGCGGTGTTCCGCATCTTCCTCGCCCAGCAACGCGCGTCCGCCGACGCGACGGTCGTCGCGACGTTGCTGCGCGCGTGGCTGCGGGAGCCGCCGCCGGACGAGGTGCTGCGTGAGCCGGCCGGCCTCGCGCTGGAGCGGCTGGTGGCCGCGACGCAGGTCCGCTTCCCCGTGGTCGCCGACCTCGCGCGCGGCGTGGTGTTCGCCTGGTTCGGCCAGCCGTTGCTGCGCCGCAACCGCGCCCGCGTCTACGCGAACGTCCGCAAGCACCTGCGCCACCTGGACGCGCACCCGGACGCGCCGGACCGCGCCGAGCGCGTCGGCGAGATGGTACGCAGCACCGAACCGCTGGTGCGGCTGCTCGGCCAGCGGCTCGTCCGCGACTCCCTGGACCACGCGGTCATGCTGGAGGTGCTGACCCGCCGCTACTACGGCAACAAGGATCTGACCAGCGTCCGCACCAGCGAGGTCGCGGGCTGCACCTTCGTGGTCGCCGAACGCGCGGGCTCGTGCGTGGTCTCCGCCGCGGTGAGATTCGAAGCGCTGGGCAGCGCGCTGCGCGGGCTCGCGGAGCTGGCGGGTGGCGAGGACGCCGTCGACGCCGACATCTATCTCGCCTGGGAGAAGCAGCCGGAGGACTCGGACGCGATGGCGGCGGCGCTGCACGAGGTCGTCAGCGCGCACCCGCTGCCGAGCCGGGTCCGCCGGGTCACCACCACCGTCGCGGGCCGCAGCGGCGCGGTGATGCACCACCACTTCACGTTCCGGCCGTCGACCACCGGGATGACCGAGGAGCGGCTGATCCGGGGCCTGCACCCGTACATCGCGCAGCGGATGCAGCTGGAGCGGCTGCGCAAGTTCGACCTCACCCGGCTGCCGTCGTCGGACGAGGAGGTCTACCTCTTCCGGTGCGTGGCGCAGGAGAACCCGTCGGACGACCGCCTGGTCGCGTTCGCGCAGGTGCGTGACCTGACCGCGCTGCGGGACCACGACGGCAGGCTGGTCGCGCTGCCGACGGCCGAGGACGTCGTCGCCACCTGCCTCGACTCGATCCGCCGTGCGCAGTCGCGGCGACCGTCGAAGAACCGCTTCAACACCAACCGGATCGTGGTCTACGTCTGGCCGCCGAGCGACCTCACCCGGGCGGAGCTGGAGATGATCGCCGGGCGCGTGCTGCCGACGACCGCGGGCGCCGGGCTGGAGGAGATCCTGTTCATCGCGCGGCAGCGTCACCGGACGACCGGCGAGCTGACCAAGATCGCGGTACGGGTCTCCTTCGACGCCACCGGCGGCACCAGGCTGACCGTCGGCCAGCCGTCGGACGAGCCGGTCGAGCCGCTCGACGGCTACCGGCAGAAGGTGCTGCGCGCGAGCAGCCGCAACACGGTGTACCCGTACGAGCTGACCGGCCTGCTCGGCGACTTCGTCGAGCACGACCTCGACGACGACCACGCGCTGGTGCCGGTCGACCGGCCGAAGGGCCGCAACACCGCGGCGATCGTCGCGGGCGTGGTCAGGACGCGTACCCGGCGGCACCCGCAGGGCGTCACCCGGGTCGTGCTGCTCGGCGACCCGACGAAGTCGCTCGGCGCGCTGTCGGAGCCGGAGTGCCGCCGGGTGATCGCCGCGCTGGACCTGGCCGAGCGGATGCGGGTGCCGCTGGAGTGGTACGCGCTGTCCGCCGGTGCCCGGATCTCGATGGAGTCCGGCACGGAGAACATGGACTGGGTGGCCGCGGCGCTCAAGCGGATCGTCGAGTTCACCCAGGACGGCGGCGAGATCAACATCGTGGTCGCGGGCATCACCGTCGGCGCGCAGCCGTACTGGAACGCCGAGGCGACGATGCTCATGCACACCAGGGGCATCCTGGTGATGACGCCGGACTCGGCGATGGTGCTCACCGGCAAGCAGTCGCTCGACTTCTCCGGCGGCGTGTCGGCCGAGGACAACTTCGGCATCGGCGGCTACGACCGGGTGATGGGGCCGAACGGGCAGGCGCAGTACTGGGCGCCGAACCTGACCGCCGCGCGGGACGTGCTGATGTCGTACTACGACCACACGTACGTCGCGCCCGGCGAGACGGGGCCGCGGCGGGCGAAGACGACCGACCCCGTCGACCGCGACATCTCCGACTTCCCGCACGCCCTGGCGGGCAGCGACTTCACCACCGTCGGCGAGATCTTCTCGGCCGAGGCCAACCCGGACCGCAAGAAGCCGTTCGACATCCGGACCGTGATGCGGGCGCTCTCCGACCAGGACCACCCGGTGCTGGAGCGCTGGGCGGGCATGGCCGACGCGGAGACCGTGGCGGTGCAGGACGTGCATCTCGGCGGCATGCCGGTGTGCCTGGTCGGCATCGAGTCACGGGCGGTGCCGCGGCGCGGCTTCCCGCCCACCGACGGCCCGGACACCTACACCGCGGGCACGCTGTTCCCCCGGTCGTCGAAGAAGGCCGCGCGGGCGATCAACGCGGCCAGCGGCAACCGGCCGCTGGTGGTGCTGGCGAACCTGTCGGGCTTCGACGGCTCGCCGGAGTCGATGCGGAAGCTGCAACTGGAGTACGGCGCCGAGATCGGCCGCGCCATCGTGAACTTCCGCGGGCCCATCGTGTTCTGCGTGATCTCCCGGTACCACGGCGGGGCGTTCGTGGTGTTCTCGAAGGCGCTGAACCCGAACATGACCGTCCTCGCGCTGGAGGGCTCGTTCGCCTCGGTGCTCGGCGGCGCCCCGGCCGCCGCGGTGGTGTTCTCCGGTGACGTCAACGCCCGCACCGCGGCCGACCCCCGCGTGCGGGACCTGGAGGCCCGCGTCGCGGCCGCCTCCGGCGCCGACCGCGCCGCGTTGACCGCGGAGCTCGACGAGCTCCGCGCGTCGGTCCGCGCGGAGAAGCTCGGCGAGGTGGCCACGGAGTTCGACCGCGTGCACAACATCCAGCGCGCCGTCGAGGTCGGCTCCGTCGACGCCGTCATCCGCGCCGCGGAACTGCGCCCACGGATCATCGAGGCCATCGAGTCCCGTTCGCGCTGACCCCACCGTCGCCGGCCGGGGCGTTCGGCCCCCGGCCGGCTCGTCCGCCGGGCGCCTGCACCGGTGCGCGGAAGCCTCCGCGCACCGGTGCACGCCGTCGTGGCCGAGGGACGTCGACACCCCGCGGCTGACCCGTCTCCACCGCTGGGCCGAGGTCGACTTCGTCGAGATCGCACCGGCCGTCGGCGGGCTGGTGTGCTCCGGCCGAGCCTTGGGCCCGTCCGGCGGCCTGCCGCAGCCCACAACCATCGCGAGCCCTCTTCATATTCATATCGGTCTCGATTAGGCTCTGAGCCGTCCCGTAATGATCCACAATGGAGGCGCCTCGTGAGGAAGATGACCGTCCGCCGCAAGAGCTCGCTGCGGCTGCTGTCCGGTGCCCGCCGGCTCTGGATCGAGTGGTGCTGGTAGCAGCCGACCCGGCGGGCGCCCCCGGGCGCCCGCCCCTGCGGCGATCGGCCCGGCCTTGACCGACGAGCCGGGCGGCTACAGCTGCCACCGCGACCACGGGCCGTACGCCGGGGTCGGGGCCTTCCTCGGCCGAGTCGCCGCCGACCGCCCCCGCCTGGCGTCCCGCCACAGGGTCGAGCTGCACGCCATCGCCCCCGGGCTGGACGGCGCGGCACGACCGGCCGCCGAGGAGGAGCCGATCCGGTTCCATCCCGCCCGACGCACCGCCTACCTGGCCTACGGCGCGGCCGAGTTCGTGGCGGCCTGGGCAGACCGGCTCCGCCGCCCGGTCACGGTGCGGTTCACCCACGTCGGAAGCGCCGACGAAACCACCCGCGAGCTGCTGGAGACGCTGACCCGCCGACTCGGGCCGTCCCCCGTGCGCCTCCACCTGCACGACAGTGGTCCCCGTCCGCCGGTGCCGGCCACCCCGACGCCGGAGGCGATGCGCACGGCCCTGGGCGACAGCCTGGCCCGCGGCTTCTACCACCACGCGGCCCGAACCGCCCGACGCGGACGCGCCGCGGTGACCCCCGACGGCGACCTGCGGCACTGGTGGGCGTTCACCACCGGCCTGGCCACCGCCCTGGCGGCGCTCGACCGCGCCACCGATGCCCTCGGCCTCTACCACGAAGCACGCGCCGCCACCGACAACCCCAAGATCGCCATGTCGGCCGCGTACGCCACCGCCATGCTGTACGCCCGGCACCTGCCGGCCGCCGACCAGGACCCGGCGCAGGCGCGGCACTGGCTGGAGAAGGCGCTCCACCTCGCCGCCGGGCTGGACGACCCGCGGCAGCGGGTGCTGTCCACCGTCTTCTACGAGCAGGGCCTGGCCCTGCTGGACAGCAGGGAAGGCGATCCCGCCGCCGCGCTACGGCTGATCGACGACGGGCTGGCCCGGTTGACCGAGGTGCTCGCCCCCGGCGAGCGCCCACAGGACCTGGCCCGGCTACGCCACAACCGGGCGCAGGTGCACCTCGCCCTGGGCGATCCGGCGCAGGCCCTGGCGGACCTCGACACCGTGATCGCCCACGACCCCGACAACTGCGAGTACTACGTGGACCGGGCCGCCCTGCACCGGGCGGCGGGGCGGCCACGGGCCGCGATCAGGGACTACGACACCGCGATCCGTCTGGGACCGCACCTGCCGGAGGCGTACTACAACCGGGCCATGCTCCACCAGGAGCAGGGCCGTTCCGGGCGGGCGCGTGACGACCTGGAACGCGTGCTGGCGATCGACCCCGGGCATCTCGACGCCCGGATCGCCCTGGTCAACCTGCACGTCCGACGCGACGCGTTCGCACAGGCCGAGACGGACGCGCGGGCCGGGCTGGCGCTGGCCCCGCAGGAGCCCGCACTGCTGTGCACCCTGGGGCTGATCCGCTCGGAGCGGGGCAGCCTCGCCGAGGCCGACCACCTGCTCAGCCAGGCGCTGGCCGGGGATCCGGAGCTGGTCGAGGCGTGGACGAACCGTGCCGCGATCCGGTTCGAACGCGGTGACGTGCCCGCCGCCCTGGCCGACCTGGACCGGGCGGTGGCGCTGTCGGCGGCACCTGTCCCCCGCTACAACCGAGGCACGGCGCTGATGCGGCTGGGACGGTGGGAAGAAGCCGCCCGGGACTTCACCCACGCGCTCACCCAGCCCGACCTGGACCGGTCGCTGCGACGCGACCTGCGCGCGGAACTGGCCCGCTGCCATCGGGCCATGCCCCGATGACCGCCGGCCCGGGCGGAATCGACGGACTCGACGAGCCCGTCGACCATGCGGCCTGATCGGGCAGTATCGTCCCGGGATGACCCAGGTAACGCCGACGCCGCCCGCGAACACCGCGCTGCTCCACTACTACCTGCTGCAAGCGACCGGCGGGGATGACGCGACGGGGGCGGGGCTGTTGGTCGAGGAGTTCGTGCTGGACGACGACCTGTCGGCCGTACGGCTGCGCAGTGCCTGTTGGACGGCGGCGGACGCCGGCTGGTGGAGTTCGGCCGCGTTCGTGCGGGCGGTCCGCGCGGACCCGCGCCTGCGCTCCCGGTTGACGGCCGTGAACCGCCCCGGGGCGGAAGCGGCGTACGCCCGGCTCGGCGGCGGGGCGTTGCCGGACGATGACGCGCTGCGCCGGCACTTCGGCGACGACGTCCCGCTGGGGGCCGGTACACCGCTGCGGCTGGGCACCGGCCCGGCGGTTCACCGGGTGCTCTTCGCCGGTGAACCCGACGGCGACGCGGTCGCCCGCCTGTCGGCGTTGCTGCGGCTCGGCGGCGCCTCGGGCACGGACGCGACGGAGCCTGGCGTGGTCGGCACCGGCCGGCTGCGGGTCAACGACACGAACCACCTCTGGCAGCTCCGCCGGGTCGGCGGTGTCGCGTGGAGCATCGACGTGACGTCCGACCCGGCCGGTGGTGACGGGCTGCGCTGGGTGCTGCGCCAGGTCACCGACGTGGCCCGCTGCCACGGCCTGGTCCCCGCGACGATCGAGCGCCTCTCCTGACGTCGGGAGGCCGGTGACTCGACCGGGATCCGCGCGCCGGCGGGAGGTTGGCGCAGCGGAGGCCCTGGAAGGGTGTACGGGCCTCCGCTGCGTCGCGCGGCACCGTCGGTCGGCCAGGTTGACCCACACGTCCGTGACCCGCAGGGGGCGGTTGCAGTTGGCCTGCGACCAGGTCGGGCCCGGCTGCAGCCACGTCGCGTCCGGCCGGACCGCGTCGGCCGGACGAGGAGGAGCCGGTGACGCGGTCCTGGGGTCGAACTGGTATCCACACCGTGGCGGGTCGCGTCGGGCCGCGGGCTTCGACGTCGTACGCGGGGTTCTCGACGGGCAGACGGTGCGGGGAGGTCGAGTGGCGGGTCGGGTGTTGAGTCGACGCCTGGCGCGGGGCGGGATCGATGGCACGTCCGACGTGGCCGGGCGCGGGTGGTCGCCGTGGCGGGTTGTCGTCGGGTTCGGGGTGGTCAGCCTCGCCGCGGACATGGTGTACGAGGGCGCCCGGTCGGTGTACGGGCCGCTGCTGGCCTCGCTGGGCGCCTCGGCGGTCGCGGTCGGGCTGGTCACCGGGGCCGGTGAGGCTGCGGCGTTGCTGCTGCGTCTGGTGTCCGGGCCGCTGGCGGACCGGACCCGCCGCTACTGGTCCTTGACGATCCTCGGGTACGCGTTGACCGCGCTCTGCGTGCCGCTGCTCGCCGTCACCCCGTTGCTCGGTGGCGCCGGCATGGCCGTCGCCGCGGCGCTGATCATCGCCGAACGGCTGGGCAAGGCGATCCGCAGCCCGGCCAAGTCGGCCCTGCTCGCCGACGCCGCCGCACGCGTGGGACTGGGTCGGGGTCTGGGCGTGCACAAGGCACTGGACCAGGTCGGCGCCTTCGCGGGTCCGCTGCTCGTCGCCGGAGTCGTCGCGCTGGCCGCGGGAACGCTGTGGCCGGGACTGGCCGCACTTGCCGTACCCGGGGCCGTCACCATGCTGCTGCTGGTCGTCGTGCGGGCCCGGGTGGCTGCCCCCGCACCGGCCGACGCGCCCCAGGGCGACGCCGCACCGCGCCCACCCGCCCGTCCAGCGGGCCGGGTGTCGCTGCCGGCCCGCTTCCACTGGTTCGCGGCGGCGATGGCGCTGTGCACCGCGGGCCTGGTGACGTTCGGGCTGATCGGTTTCCACCTCGTACGCGCCGGCGTCGTCGCGACCGCCACGGTGCCGCTGCTGTACGCGGCGGCGATGGGCGCGGGTGCGCTCGCCGCGCTGGTGACTGGCCTGATCTACGACCGGGCCGGCCCGTGGGTGCTGGTGGTGCTTCCCGCGCTGATTGCTGCCGTGCCCGCTCTGACGTTCGGCGGAGGCCCACTGCTGGCGACGGCCGGGGTGCTGGTCTGGGGCGCCGCCGTGGGTGTGCAGGACTCCACCGTCAAGGCTCTCGTGGCCGATCTCGTGCCCGCTGCGCGGCGAGCCACGGCGTACGGGGTGTTCGCCGCCGTGCAGGGTGCGGGCGCCCTGGCCGGTGGCGCTGCCGCGGGGGGACTGTACGAACACTCCGCGGCGAGCCTGGTGGTGGCCGTGGGGGTCTCGCAGGCCGCCGCAGCGACGGCACTCGTGGGCATCCTGGCAGGGATCCGCACCGCGCGCCGGGGCTGAGGGGTGCCTCGCCCTCGGTGCGTGGCATGCGGTGCACCGTGACGTCTCATTCCTCGACCCACTCGAGCAGGTCACCGGGCTGGCAGTCCAGCACCCGGCACATGGCTTCGAGGGTGCTGAAACGGACGGCCTTGGCACGACCGTTCTTCAGCACGGCCACGTTCGCCGGCGTGAGCCCGACGCGCTCGGCGAACTCACCGACGCTCATCTTGCGTTTCGCCAGTTCGACGTCGATGCGGACGACGATGGGCATCAGATCACCGCTTCCATGTCGGTGCGCAGCGTCGTGGCCTGCCGCAGCAGGGCGCGCATCACCACCATCAGGAGCCCCAGCACGGCGACACCCACCAGCATCAGGAACAGCAGGAGGGGCAGCCCGGGATCTGTCGCTCTGAAACCGACGTAGAGAAACACGCCCAGAAGCACCACCCAGGCGGCGGCGATCGCCCACACGATCGCGTTCACCCACCCCATGGATGCGTCGCTGAAGATGCGGTCGTTCCTGACCAGAGTGAGCAACTTCCAGGTGGACACGATCACCACCTGGATGCACAACACCCAGAACACCGTGATGGCGGTCATCGGCCACCTGAGGTAGGCGAGATCCGGGGACTCCTTGGCCATGTGCGCGAACTGGCCGGGCAGCGACATGGTCTGGAAGAGGACCAGGATCCCGAACAGCAACACGAGGAAGACTCGGAGCGGAGCCACCGCTCGATGCTCGGTGAACATACATCGACTATCACTCGGAACCTATCGATTGTCAATCGGTTCGGCGGCCCTCCGGCAGGAGACCCGCCGCAGCGGCAGCGGCCGGCACGGCGCCCGGCGTGAACGCGGACAGGGGTCTCACCCCACTCGGCGGGAAGACGCTCGACCACGCCGCCCGAAACCCGCCGAGGGGAAACAGGAATTGGCCACCACGAGAACACTGATTCACCCTCCCGCCCCACCGCCGACACACTTCTTCGGGGCAACACCGGCGCGACCTCGCGAAATCCGTGACGCTTCCACCACGCTTCGTGCACCCATTTTGAATACGCGCGCCGGCCCGGATCCCGCCGAGCACGCCTCGGTTCACGTAGCGCACACGCGCCGCGCCACATCACGACCGATGTGACGGTGTCGACTCCCCCGACTACTCTCGGTCGCACTGTTCAGGGTCTTGACAGGCCCTTATGCTCTAGCGGTGTTGATCTTTCGTCTCCGACCCGGGCGGCGGCCGTCACCCGGGTTCCCCGCCACGGGAGCCCGGACCGTTGCCTGATGAATCTGCCCGCCGTCGAACATCGACGGGCGCCACCGGGTCGGACACGCCTCGGCCCGGCGGCGACAGACGGCGCCCGCACCGTCGGTCGGTACGTTTCCAGATCTGGTCGCTGCTGGTGGTGGCGTTCGCGACGCTCCTTCCGCTGTGGGCCTTCGGCATGTACCTCACCGTCCCGGGTGCCGTGTCGACCAGCCAGAGCCAGCAGCGGAATCTGGAGATCGGCGTGCCCACCGACGCGCTGGATTCTGCGCTGAGCGCCGAACGCAAAGCGTCAGTGGTGTATCTGGCAAACCGTGGCACGAACCGATCCGCACTCGACAAGGCGCGCGCCGTCACGGACCAGGCCGCCGAGAAATTCCGCGACGACGCGATGGATGTGATTGGCAGGATCGGCGAGGGATCCGCCAATCAGTTGGCGCAGGAAATGGATGCCCGCCTCGGGCAGTTGTCCGGTCAGCGATCTGCGATTGACAGTGGCACGGCAGCACCGACGCAGGTCTTTTCCTACTACAACGCCGCCATCGACAACGGTATTCGTATTCTGAACTCCCTCACGGGTGTCGACGACAGAACGGTGCACAGTTCTGGTGAGGCACTGTCCCGCCTCACCCGCTCCCGAGCGCTGCTCGAGGAAGTGGACGCCCGGGTGTCCGCCGCGATCGCCGCCGGGGCCCTCACCCGCGACGACTGGTACGCCCTGGTCACCAACATCGGCGCGGTCAACGGTTCGTACGCCACGGCGCTGCCCAACCTGCCTGCCGACGTCGCGGCGGAGTACAACAGGATCGCGAGCAGCGAGGCCATGAATCGGCTGCGCACGCTGGAAGAGACCGTTGCGCAGACGCGGCCCGGCACCCGCATCAAGGTGACCGCGGCGGAATGGGACGCCGCGGCGAAGGCCGTGCTCGACGAGATGCACGCCTTCGAACTCAGGACCGCCACGATGTTGGGCACCAGCGCCGAGCCGATCGCCCGCTGGGTCCTGCTGCGGGCCGCCATCGCCACGGGATTCGGTCTTCTCGGCGTCATCGCGCTGGTGAGCGTGTCGATTCGCATCGGCCGGACCCTGATCAGGGAGAGCACCCTGCTCCGCAACCGGATGGATGACGTCGCGACCGTACGGTTGCCGGAACTGGTGCAGCGCCTTCGTGCCGGCACGGTCGCCGACCCCGACGAGTTCGCCGAGGGCCGAGCCTTCGAGCGGCCCCGCACCAAGGAACTCGACGACCTGAGCGGCTCGTTCGACCGGGTCCATCGGGTTGCCATCGAGGCAGCCAGCGGCGAGGCGCAGCTCCGACAGGGCGTGTCCCGGGTGTTCGTCAATCTGGCGCGACGGAACCAGACGCTGCTGCACCGCCAGCTCAAGCTGCTGGATCAGATCGAACGGCAGAGCAACGACCCCGATCAGCTTGCCCAGTTGTTCTCCCTGGACCACCTGGCCACCAGAATGCGCCGGCACGCCGAAAGCCTGATCATCCTGTCCGGTGAGGCGCCGGGCCGGGGATGGAGCAGCCCGGTGCCGCTGCGGGACGTGGTGCGCGCGGCGGTTACCGAGGTGGAGGACTACCCGCGGGTCACCGTTCACATGCCGCCGTCGGTGGGCATCGTCGGCCCGGTGGTTGCCGACCTCATCCACCTGCTCGCCGAGCTCATCGAGAACGCCGCACTGTACTCGCCCGCCGACACGCAGGTGCAGGTGCGGGGCATGCGGGCGGCCAACGGCTTCGTGGTCGAGGTCGAGGATGCCGGTGTGAGCATGAGCGAGGCCGTGATGGCAGAGCTGAATTCGCAGCTCGCGGATCCGCCGGAGTTCGACCTGACAGACGGAAGCCAGCTCGGGCTGTTCGTCGTCGGTCAGCTCGCCGCGCGGCAGGGCATCCGCGTCTCGCTGCGCGGCTCGCCCTACGGCGGCACCACGGCGATCGTGTTGCTGCCTCCCGCCCTGCTCGCCGATGTCGACGCCGACAGCCCTGTCGAGCGGGTGCCGGTCGGGCGGCTCGCCGGAGCCGACCCGCATCCCCCGCGACGGGACGCGGCCGGCACCAACCGCGCTCCGTCCGAGGCGACGCGCCATCGCGGCTCGCCGGTGGCAGGCACGTCAGGCCCGCAAACGGCGGCGGCCTGGTCGCTGCCCGGGCCGCCCGGTGGCGACACGCCAGCGAGACCGGCGCTGGACCTGCCCGCGCTGAGCTTGCCGCCGGCCCCGCGTAATCCGGTGGAGGTCGTTCCCGACATCGACCGGCCGGCGCTGCCCCGACGTTCCCGCCAGGCAGCAGCCGCCCCACAGCCTCGGGCCGGTTCCCGCCGCGCGGGGGCCACGCCCGCACGGCCCGAACCTGCGCACGACCGGAACCCCGAGGAGGTCCGGTCACTGATGTCCGCCATCCAGCTGGGCTGGGACGGGATGCGCCCCTCAACATCCAGAACCGATAATGACGCCGGCGTGAGTTTCGGTGCGCCGTCGTCCACACCCGCACGGGAGAGTGATCAGAATGACTGAGACGGCTGCGGACGCTGGCGGCCTCGCCTGGCTGCTGGACAGCTTCGCGGACCGGGCCCCCGCCGTCCGGCACGCAGTCATCCTGTCCGGTGACGGTCTCCTCGTGGCGCGTACCAGAAATCTGGATCGCAACGACGCCGACCACCTCAGTGCCGTCGCGGCTGGTTTCCACAGTCTCGCCAACGGGGCGGGCGACCACTTCGACTGCGGTGAGGTTCGCCGGACGGTGGTGGATCTGACTCGTGGCTTCCTGTTCGTGACGGCCGCCGGCGCCGGCGCCCGGTTGGCCGTCGTGGCTGAGCCCGACGCGGACGCGGGCCTGATCGCCTACGAGATGTCGATGCTGGTACGTCGGATGGGTGAGCACATGGCGATCCTTCCGAGGTACGAGAACGCTGCGTACGAGACCAGGTGACCTCTGATGGCGGCATGGCGGAGGTCGTCCGGAGGCAACGAGTGGCTCGACGACGAGGCAGGGCCCCTGGTGCGACTCTACGGCGTGACCTCCGGCAGGACCCACGCTGCGAAGATCTCTCTGGATCTGCTCAGTGTGATCGCCGCCGCCGACGTCCATCCCGCCAGCAGCCAGTATCTCGGCCCGGAGCATCTCGCGATCCTGCGGTTGTGCGCGCGGCCGACTGCCGTGGTCGAGGTCGGCGCCGACCTCGACCTGCCCCTGGGCGTGCTCCGCGTCCTGCTCGCCGATCTCCACGAGTTGGAACTGATCACCATTCGCCCGCCGAACCACGGCGCACTGCACGCCAGTGTGCATCTTCTGGAGGAACTGCTCGATGGTCTTCAGAGACTCTGAAACCCAGGCATCGTCGCAGGAGCCGGCCTCGCTGAAGATTCTCATCGCCGGCGGGTTCGGCAGTGGTAAGACCACGCTGGTCGGCTCGGTCAGCGAGGTGCGCCCGTTCCGTACGGAGGAGAGTCTCAGCGACCGGTCGGTCGGGGTCGATTCGACCGCGGGCGTCGAAGCCAAGCGAACCACCACCGTCGCCATGGACTTCGGGCGGATCACGCTCAGTCCGCGACTTGCCCTGTACCTGTTCGGCACCCCGGGTCAGGACCGGTTCTGGTTCATGTGGGACGAGCTGACGCGCGGCGCGCTGGGTGCGGTCGTCCTGGCAGACACCCGCCGGCTGCCCGACTCGTTTCCCGTCATCGACCACTTCGAACAGCGCGGCACACCCTTCGTGGTCGCCGTGAACTGTTTCGACGGCGCACCCAGATATCTGCCGGAAGAGGTTTCCGACGCGCTGGAGCTGCCGCCCTCGGTCCCCGTCGTCCTCTGTGACGCGCGGGACCGGGAGTCGACCAAGTACGTTCTCACCACCCTGGTCACCCACGTGCTCACCGCCAAGGCCCACGCTCACTGACCACCCCGCCCGCGGGGCCCGGCACTGTGCGACCCACCTGCGACGGTGGCCGGGGTGGGTTGGGCGACCCTGTTCGGGAGGTGCCCACCCCGGCCAGGAACCGGATCGGCAACACCGGCCCCTTCTCAGGGCGGCACCGAGCCCGATTCCGTTACCACCGGTCCACATGCCGGGAACCCAGGCCGCGGATCCGGCTCCCCGCCGGACGCGACGGCCGCCCCGGCCCCGGCGCTTCCAGGGCTGTGCAGCCCCGCTCGGGCCGTAGATCCCACGTCGCCCGCTGGCGGAGGTGGGTCAGGCGCGGGCGGCTGGCTCGGCGGGCGCGGCGGTGGGGCCGTCACCCGATCCGCCGCCGGGTGACTCGGGGTGCGGACCCCGCCATGTCGTACGGGTGGACGCGCGCAGCCGGCGGCTGATCACGGCGGCGTCCCGGCCGACCCAGCCGAGCAACGCGGATCCCCTGTTGCGCTGGAACGGCAGGCCGACGTAACACAGGCCGGGCACCGGGCTCACGCCCTCGACGTGGACGGGCAGCCCGTCGGCCGGGTCGACGGCGCCGGGCACCCGCAGCCAGCCGAAGTCGGCGCGAAAGCCTGTCGCCCAGACCACGACGGAAGGCGTCAGCTCCTGTCCGTCGGCCGTCCGCAGTGTTCGGCCCTGCGCGCCGGTCACGCGACCGACGACCCGGACACCCCGTCGGCGCAGGGCACGCGGACCGGCCCCGATCAGGGGGTCCCGCGCCCGGATCCGCCGTCCCAGCCAGCCCTCGGCGGGGGCCCGTACCGCCCCGAGGACGTCCAGCCAGGTGAAGATGTCGACGCCGAAGGGGCGCTGCGGAAGGACCGGTTGCCGCGTCCCGAGCGACAACGTGACGGACCTCGATGCCGCCAGCTCGGCGGCGATCTGCATGCCGGAGTTGCCGCCCCCCACCACCAGGACGGGGCCATCGGGAAGGTCGGCGGGGCGCCGGTACGCGACGCTGTGCAACTGGACCAGTTCCGGGGCCAGGCCATCGCTCAGCGCCGGGACGTGGGGGATCTGGAAGGGGCCGGTCGCCACGACCACGGCACGCGCCGTGCGGACTCCGTCGGCCGTGACGGCCTCGAAGGCGCCCTCGGAGGTCCGGCGCAGCAGCCGTACGGCCGCGCCGTGCTCGACGGGCAGGGCATGGTGTTCGGCATAGGCCGCCAGGTAGTCCGCCACCTCGTCCTTGCTGGGGTAGTGGCCGGGCGGAGCGGGGAACGGCAGGCCGGGCAGGGCGCTGTGCCGCGCCGGGGTGAACAGCCGCAGCGAGTCCCAACGGTTCCGCCACGCGTCCCCGACCCGCGTGCCCGCGTCCAGCAGAAGGACGTCGAATCCGGCGCGGCGCAACTCGTACCCTGCGGCGAGACCGGCCTGGCCCGCACCGATGATGAGAATCTCTGTCACGGCCCCCACGATTCCGCGGCGCCGCGTCCAGGGCTTGGACGAACCTGCTGACCCTCCCACCGCAGCCCCCGCAGCAGCTCGGACGGCGCCAATCCGAACATGCTCCGGAACACCCTGGTCAGGTGGGAGGAGTCGGCGAAGCCGGCCTCGTGTGCGGCCTGCGTCAGGGACCCGCCCGACGACAACAGCAGCAGGGCCGTACGCAGCCGTTCCCACCGCACGTAGGCACGGAACGGCAGCCCCAGTTCCTGCCGGAACAGGTGCGACAGCCTGCTCTGCGACAGGTGCACGGCTCGCGCCACCTCGCCGAGCCCCACCTTGCCGGGCAGCAGGGTAGGGACAAGATTCACCGCCTCGGCCACGGCGGCGTGCCGCGGGCGCGCGGTCGGGATCTCGCCCCTCAGCACGGACCGGATCACGGCGTCGATCGCCTCCGCCGACGAGACGTCGCGGGCCGGGGGTGGTGGAGGCGGATCCAGCCGCCACCGCGCGGCCGAAGCGGATCGCGATCCGCCGCGGTCGAGCAGCCGGCCGAGACTGGACACCGGGTCGATCAACGCGAGCAGGCCGTCCGCCGCACCCTGGACGACGGCGTGCGCGGTGTTCGCCGGAATCAGCGCCGCACGGCAGGAATGGTCGGTGCCGTCGGCGCCCCGGAGCACCAGGACGGTGTCGCGGGCGACGAGCAGTTGCACCGCGTGGTGCGAATGCATCCCTGCCGCACCGATCTCGCCGCGGTAGTAGATCCGGCCCGGCGCCAGCCCCACCCACCCCCGCCACGTGGCGTTCAACTCACCTGCTCCTTGCGCGTCGCCGGCACAGGACCACGGTTGCCGGCGCCTCGTCGACGCAGCGAGCGTACGCTCGGCCGCCGACCGCTGACGGTCGCGTTCATCGGACGGGACCGCAGAACCGGCGTGGCGTGAAGGGGCTGCCAGGTGGCGGCGATCCTGGCCACGGGAAGCGGGCCGGTCAGGGCGCCGGATCGAGCTGTTCGAACCGGATGCTGCGCAGGATCGAGACCATCGTCTGGCAGTACTCCGCCCAGTCGGCGAGGCTCGGGGTGGTGAGGCGTAGGACCAGGAGGTACGGCGCGTCGGGCAGGGGCACGACCGCCTGGGCGTAGGCGACCGGGACGACGGCCGGTTCCGGCTGCGCGCCGAGCCGCGTGGGGATCGGCGTGCTGGAACCGGCCAGCACGACCACCGCCGGACCACACGGCAGGTCACGTCGCTCCACCCGGTGGTACGGGCCCGCCTCGCGTTCGAACCGCGCGGCCAACTGCTCCGCGGCGAGGTTCGCGTCCTGCTGCTCCGTGGGTTCCAGGGCGGCCAACAGGGAAGACACGCTTGCCTTGCCGTCCACCGCCAGGCAGCTGAACCCGTAGTAGAGCAGCGGGTAGCGGCTCAACTCGACGACCTGCCGGTCGTACAGTGCGGCCAGCAACAGACGTTGGTCGGGGGCGCCGTGTGGCAGGACCCGGGCGGCGAGCTCGAACAGAGCCTGCCGGCGCTCGTCCGGGTCGGGGTGCATGGGCACCGCGTGGAACCAGGAGGGCACGGCGAATCTGACGCGGGGCAGCGCGGGCGGCGCCTTCTCGGTGGGCGGGAGCACTAGTGGGCCACCGCCTTCTTCGCTTCCTGCAACTGTTCCGCCTTCTCCTGCTGTGCGGCGTCGTCCTCGCCCGCGCCCAGGCTCCACGCCCGCTCCATGGCGGCCGAGATGTCGTACCAGCCGTCCTGCCAGTAGTCGTCGACGTGGTTGGCGATGTCCTCCTGCTGCATCGAGTTCGCGCTCGACTGCCAGCTTCCGTCGAAGAACGCCTCGGTCACGCCGCGACTGACGTCGTCGAGTCCCTCGAGGGCCGGCTGCATCAGCCTTCCGAGGCCGATGGTGACGGCTCCGGCGATGTCGAAGGTCAGGTCCTGGGCGGACACGTCGCCGCCGCCGAGCCAGGCGGTGCCATGCAGAACGAGGGCGCCGACCCCGAGGATCGTGCTGGCACCCAGACCGCTGCCGCCGATCATGATGAGCGCCCCGCCCAGCGGGGCGCCGATCACCGTCCCGGAGAGCAGGGTGCCGGCGCCGATCATGAGCAGCGACAGGATGCCGGTGCCCATGGCGATGTCGCCGAAGACGTCGCCCAGGTTGGCGATCCGGTTCGCGTTGTTCGTGATCCGGTCCCCGAGCGCGTCGAACGGCGCGCTCAGGTCGTCCAGGAGTTCCGTGAGCAGCCCAGGATCGCTGGCGGACTCGGCGAGCCGGCCGAGCTTCCTCGCGACCTCCGCCGACAACTCCTCGTGGTACCCCTTCAGGGTCTTGGCGCTCGCGGCGATGTCGTCGTACTCGCCCTGTGCTGTCTCGAGCCGCCGGGTGGCGGCGTTGACCTTGGCCTGGGCGGCGGCGAGGTCCAGGTCGTTGTGGAAGAGCTGACCGACGAGGCTGAGCGCCGGATCGTCCTCGGCCGCCTCCACCTTCTTCTTGGCCGCTGCGGCGTCCTGCTCGTAGGCGCGGGCCTTCGTCTGCAGCGTGACGAGATCCTGCTTCCACTGCTGCAGCAGGTTCGCGGCACTGATCATCGTGCTGGCGGCTTCGTCCAGCTTCTTCGGGAATCCGTGGAGGCGGTGGCGGAAACCCTCGGCCGCCTGGCCTTCCCAGCCGCCGACGTCACGAGCCACCGCGTCGATCTCACCCCTGGCCTCCTGCATCCTGCCCGCGGCGTACGTCAGGACGGCGGTGAAGGCCGCGACGTTCTCGGGGCTTCCGGGCGCAGGGTCGAAATCCAGGGCGGGGTAGTTCCCGGATGCGAAGCTGAACAGGTCGAGCACGAGTCAGTTCCCCTTCGGAGCCAGATCAGGCTCCGGCACGCCCTTGAAGTACTTGGCGTTGCCGAGGTCGGTCTGCGAGTACCGGTCGGCGGACAACGTCAGCCTGTTCTGCATGCCCTGCATTCCCGCGGCCATCTTGTCGAGCGTGCTGCCCCAGCGGTCGACGAATTCCTCGGCGGCGTCGTCCAGGTCGCCAGATCCGAGGTCGCCAGGGTCTCCCGACCTGAGTCGCTGCTCGGCTGCGTTGATGTCGCCCCTGATGCCCTCGATCCGTGTCCCCATGGAACGCAACGCGTTCACCTCGACCTTGAACCCGTCCAAACCGTCCATCCTCGCTCGACTGCCGCCATATGGTACGGCCACCGCCACGGCGGTCCGTCTCGGGATCATGACTGACATGCGAGGTCGGGACGCCGCCAGCGGCGAAGCGCGAACGGTGACGCGGTGGCGAACCCGCAAGATCATTGCAATATGATCTTGGGCCTGGTTCACGCCGGTGGACGCGCGCCCGGCATGCCTGCGTCCCCGCATCGTCAAGCACTACGAAGGAGACCCCTCTTGCGTCTTCGCGTTGCAAAGGTCGCGCTGCCGCTGGTCGCCGTCGCGCTGCTGTCCGCCTGCGGCGGCGGCCAGGACGAGACTGGCGGCGACAGTGACACCGGCATCCCGAAGTCCCCGGAAGACTCGTACGCGGCGGTCATGAAGGCCATCTACGCCGCCGACGGGCCTCGGGTGTGCTCACTGATGACTCCCGACGCCGCGGACAAGTTCATCAGGGAGATGAGGCGGTGGAAGGACGCCGAGGGCACGACCTGCGAGGGGGTGGTGGACTCCTTCGCCAGCCAGCAGTCGGGTCCGCCGCCGAAGGAGTGGGGGCCCACGATGTACGGCAAGGTCGAGTACCCCAACCAGTTCTTCGCGATGCTGGGGGCCTGTCCGAAGGACGCGAGCGGCGACTTCCAGCCGAACTTCGCCGCGGTGACCTGGAAGAAGCAGGACGGCGGCTGGATCATCACGGAGTTCGACATCAGCACCGGCTGCGGAGGCTGAGGCCGCCGGCCGGTGTCCGGCCTGGACCGGTCCGGGGCCGACCGCAACGTCAGGTAGGAACGCCGGCTTCTCTCGTGCGAGCGGGCCGGCGCTCTTGCCGTCCCTGGACGCGCTCGTCCATCGGCCCGGCGGGCACGAGAGCCAGTGCCGGTGATGCCGCACGGCTCCCCCGGCACGTCACCATGCCGGCCAGCACCGATCGTCCCGCCACAGGGCGAACCGTCACGCCCGCATGACAACCCGATCCGCCTCCTTCCCCCGGCGGCACGCTGGGCGGGGGTGGCGGGCGAAGGGTCTGGACGGCCCGGCGGGGTCAGGGCAATACTGGCTGGCCGGTCCTTACGTGGCCGGCGCCCGGAGGGCGGGGGCGGGAAGTGGGATGAGAATGCTGCGTGGGCTCGGGATCGGCGAGCAGGACGAAGCGGTCTACGTGGAGCTGCTGCGCCGCCGCCGGGCGACCGTCACGGATCTCACGGAGGCGGTGCAGATGGCGGCGCCGGCGGTGACAGCCGCGATGGCGCGACTGGTCGCGCTCGGCCTGGTCACCGGCGACGACGGCGGCCTGTACACCGTCGTACCACCCGACGTCGGGCTCGGCACCCTCATCGTCCAGCGTCAGGCCACACTGCAACAGGTCCAGGGCAGGCTGGGGGAACTGGTGCAGGTGTACCGGACCGGGGCGACCTCGACCGTGGGTGAGGTGGAGGCGCTGACCACCCCAGAGGAGCTCGCCACCTGGATCGACAACATGGAGCGGGGCGCGAAACGGGAGATAATGGCGTTTTTCCGGCCTCCGTACGTGCTGGACGGCGACCTCGAGGTCTCCACCGACGTGCCCGCCTACCGTTACGTGTACGAGCGCGCCGCCCTCGACGATCCGCGTACCCCCGCCGAGATCGGCAGGTTCCTCAAGAGCGGGTACGAGATCAGGATCGCTGCCGAGCTGCCCAGCAAGATGATCATCGTGGACCGGGAGACGGTGCTGCTGCCGATGCTGCCCGACCAGACGAGCGTCCATCCCGGGTTCCTCCTGGTACGGGGTCAGGCGCTGGTGCACCTGCTGGTGGCCCTCTTCGAACGGGTCTGGCAGGCGGCCACGCCGTTGCGGCTCACCGCCACGGGTCTCGCCGAGGGGTCTCCCGCGTGGGACGACGTCGACGTCGCGCTGCTGACGTACCTGCTCTCCGGGATGCCGGACAAGACGGTGGCCAGCCGGCTCGGGACCAGCGAACGCACGGTGCAGCGCCGGATCCAGCGGCTGATGAAGCTGGCCGGGACGGACAGCCGCATGCAGTTGGCCTGGTACGCCGCCCGGTCGGGGCTCATCTCGCCCTGACCGGGACTGCCGGTCGCCCCCGCCCGCGGCGCGGGCGGGGGCGACCGTGGGACGGTTATCCCCGCAGCTTGTAGGCGCGGGTCACGGTCTGCTCGACGGTGTTGCCGTCGGCGTCGGTGGCCTGCACCCGCAGGGAGACGAATCCGTTGGTGTCGGCCAGCGCCGGGCTCTTGACGGCGCCCTTGACGGTGGCGTCACCCCCGGCGGTGACGGTCACCTGCTGCCAGGTGGCGCCGTCGTCGTAGGAGGCCCACAGCTTCGCCTCGCGGATCCGCGGGCCGGCCAGGCCCTTCGGGTACCAGAAGTCGAGGCTGATGTCGGCCGTCGACTGCGCCTGCACGCTGTTGTCGAGAGCGACGTCGACGTCGTAACCGACCGACAGCACCGGCAGAAGCGCCCGGTCGCCGCCCGGCTGGGAGTGGAACGTCCAGGCGGTGTTCACCTTGGTGGAGGTCGTCCACCACGGCTGGTCCCGCCGTACGTCCGTCACCACGCGGTACTCGGCACGCTCGGGCGTCATCGGGAAGGCCACCGCCGCGGCCGGAGCGGACCCGAGCAACTGGCCGTCGCGGTACACGGCGGTCAGTGCCTTGTCGGTGTTGTTCGGCATCGTCCAGTACTGGCCGGTCGCCGCGTCCAGGAGGCCGGTGTTCAGCACGACGCCCACGTCGCCGATCCGGACGGCTCCCTCGGGGTGGTCGGCGGGGATGGCGGACCGGACGACGGGCTTGTTCCATGCCCGGGTCAGTCGCTGCCCGGGCTGCAACACCGACGTGGCCGTCTGCTGGAAGCCGGGCAACGGCTCCCACACGCCGGCCGGTGCCATCAGCTCCCACGTCGGCCGGCCGGCGGTGACGTACTCGGTGAGGGACCTCGGCATGGTCGTCCGGATGAGGGTCATGACGATGAAGGACTGCAGCGGCGAGGTGAGGAACCGGGCGTAGCCCGCTTCGGTGCCGGGCGTCGAGGCGTGGAAGGACGTGTCGACCGTGGCCAGTTCCGCGGCGCTGACCTGGTAGCGCTGGTCGGCCGAGATGCCGTGCTGGTACTTGAGCAGCTCGTAGGAGTACGGGCTCACCGCCGTCCCCTTGAGCTGGATCATGACGTCGCCGCGGCGAGCGAGACCGGCCAGTCGAGCGCCCTGCTCGCCGGAGAGGGTCATGGCCGGGATGGCGGTCGGCGCCGTCCGGTAGACGTCGGTACCCCACTCGGCGGGGATGTCGTTGTAGATGATGATCATGCCGGCGCCGGCCGCCGCCGCGTTCGTGATCTGCTGCGACGGGGGGACCTCGTCGCTGCGCCGGACCAGCGCCAGCTTGCCCTTGACGGCCTTGCCCGCGTAGTCCTGCGACCGTCCGATGCCGGCGTCCACGACGCGCAGGACCTGGGTGCCGTCGAAGCGCGCGGAGCCGACCCAGCCGCCGACGTACTCCGGCGTGATCGGGAAGGCTCCGGGACTCACCAGCTGCGCCTCCAACGACGGCGCCGTCAGCGTCCAGGCCAGCCGGTGCTCGAGGTTCTCGTCCTTGAGCTGCGACGGGATGGCGTGCAGCTTCGTGTGGCCGTTGAATTCGGTCTGCATCCCGTACATGAGCGACTTGTCGTCCTTCAGCAGCGACATCCCCAGCCGGACGCGCTGCGGCTGGCTCGGCTTGGGCGTCTGGATGCCGACCTGGCTCGACTTGCTGCCGTCGAAGGTGATGGTGCGGTCGGAGTCGACGAGCACGCCTGATTCCGCGCCGTAGACGTGGTCCCGGACCTGCAGGTAGTCAGGGGTGAACCGGTAGGTACCCGATGCGAAGGCGTACTCGCCGCGGGGCAGCCTCAGCTCCAGGGTGCCCTCGGCGCCGAGGATGAAGTGGATGTCGGCGGGCCCGGGATTGTCGAGATCGAAGACCCAGATGCTGCTGTAGGTGGACGCCGGCGCCTTGCCGTCCAGGTCCGTCAGCTTCACGCTCACGTTGAAGCGCTGCGGGTCCCGGACGAAACCGACGGCCGTCGTCACGACCGTCCCGCCGTCGGCGGAGGCGGCAGTGACGTGCGCGCCGTACGTCCCGACCGGCACCACGCCGGGGTTGGCGGTGACCGTCACGTCGGCCGTGCCGCGGGCCGGCACGGTCACCGTGTCGGCGCCCAACGTCAGCGCCCCGGCCGGCAACTGCCCGTCCGCGCCCTTGGTCGCCAGCGCGAGGGTGACCGGCTGGTCGCCGTCGTTGACGTAGGTGATCTGCTTGGCGACCGGGGCGGTCGACTCCCACGCCTGCATGCCGAAGTCGACCACGCCGGGCCCGGACACGGTCTGCCGCACGGCGCGGCTCACGTCGGTGCGGCCGGCGCCCTGGGCGTACACCGAGGTGTCCGCCGTGGTCTTCGCCGTGCTGACGAGCTGGCCCTTCAGCCGCGCCGAAGTCCAGTCCGGGTGCTGCTGGGCCAGGATCGCGGCCGCACCCGCCACGTGCGGGGTGGCCATGGAGGTGCCGCTGGCGGCGGTGTAGTGGTCGCCCGCGGGGGTGCCCATGCTGGTGCCGGCCGCCCGGGCGGCGACGATGTTCGCGCCGGGGGCGGTGATCTCCGGCTTGAGGGCGCCGCTGGCGAGCGGGCCACGGCTGGAGAAGGAGGTGACCGCGTCGGCGCGGTCCACGGCGCCGACCGTCAGCGCCGACGCGGCGATGCCGGGCGAGCCGACAGTCGTCGCCCCGGGCCCGGAGTTTCCGGACGCGATGGTGAACAGCACGCCCGTCTCGGCCGTCAGCCGGTCGACCGCCTCGGACATCGGGTCGCCTCCGTCGCCGGCCGGGCCGCCCAGGCTCATCGAGACGACCTTCGCGCCCGAGTGGGCCGCCCAGTCCATCCCGGCGATGATCCACGACTCCTCGCCGCCACCCGCGTCGCTCAGCACCTTGCCGACGAGGAGTTGCGCGCCGGGCGCGACGCCCTTGTATCTGCCGCCGGAGGCCGCGCCCGTGCCGGCGATCGTGGCGGCGACGTGGGTGCCGTGCCCGTGCCCGTCCTGGACGGACTCACCCGGCACGAAGCTCTGGCTCTCAGCGACCTTGCCGGCCAGGTCCGGGTGGTTCAGGTCCGCGCCGGTGTCCAGCACGGCGACCTTCACGCCGGTGCCGTCGTATCCGGCGGCCCACGCGGCCGGCGCGCCGATCTGCGGCACGCTCTCGTCGAGCAGGGCGTTCACCTTGCCGTCCAGCCAGATCCGCTCGATGCCCCCGGCGAGCCGGGCCTTGGGGGTACGGGCCCTGGCGGTGTCGTCGTCGACGGCCTCCCAGAACGTGGCGGCCTGCTTCTTGTCAGCGGCGATGGCGGCGCCCCGGACGCTGGGCAGGTTCCGCTTCATCCGGCTGCCGGCGGGGGCGGCCGGTGCGGCCTTGCCCGCCGCCCGGGCCGGGTACTTCACGATCAGCGGGATCGACGTGGCGTGCGCGTCGTCGTAGCCCTGCGCGATCAGGCCCGTGACGTTGAACAGCCGTGTGTCGACCTGGCCGGACGCGATGAGCGGCTCGACAGCCAACGGCACGACGTACACGTCGGTGCCGACCGAGTAGGTGCGGAAGTTGCCGACCGGGCCGTCGTGCGGGGTGACGGTGATCGCCGGCTTGCCGCCCTGCGTCGTCACCGTGACCACGTCACCGGTCACGAGGGTGACCCGTGCCGCCTTCGACGGCGGCGGTACGGCGGCGGTTACCTCGCCGGCAGGCGACGGCGGCTTGCCGTGCGCGCTCGCGCCGACGGTCGCGACGAGTGTCGCGGCGAGCGCGACGCCGAGCAGCGTCGATCTTCTTGTTCGCATTGACCTGGCCCCTCCTTCTGCCGGTACCTGAGCTCCGTACCGGTGGGGCAAAGCTTCGTGAAGACGGGGGCGGCGGCGCTACGGCTGCGCCTGGCGAACACTGGACATGTCAGGTCGCCGCCACAGCCGATCGGAGGGTGCGCATGCGTCGCTACCGACCCGTGACCACCGTCGGCTGGCGCGCGGCGGGGCGCTAGGGGCGTGGTTCTCGCCCGCGGGGCGGCGGTGGCGGGGTCGGTTCGCTGGGACGGACCTTCCAGGAGACGGCGTCCGTCGCGGCGATCCCGCCGAGGATGACGACGGCCACCACGGCGATCAGGATTGGCGGAAGGAACGCGACCACGGGCGCCAGCGCGACCAGCAGGAGCAGTCCGATCACCCGGGACAGGGCGACCCGGCTGAAGGACAGGTAGTCGAGTCGGGCCCGGCCGGCGAGGTAGATCGCCGGTCCGCAGAGGATGACGGCGGACCAGGCGAGGTTGGGCCCGGCGAACGGGTGGGTGATGATGATTTCGTCGCCGACCGAGCTGAGCACGATGCCGCCGGCCATGAGCAGGTGGGCGTACGAGGCGGAGCGGCTGAACACCGCCGGCGTGGTGCTCGCCGCGATCACGGCCGGGAGCAGCAGCCCGGCCCGGTAGAAGTAGATCCGCCACAGCAGCGTGGTGATGGCGAACGTCAGCAGGAACGCGATCACCCGGTCCCGCTCGAAGCCGAGCGCGGCGAACTGTCCGCCGGCCGCCAGGATCGACTCACCGAACGCGACGATCATGATCTGCTGGTAGCGCTCGGCGAGATGCTCCGCGGAGACCGCCTGCGTGGTGATCCGGGCCGGACCGAGCTTGGGCAGCCGGAAGTCCAGCCGACTCATGACGTACCCGAGGACGGCCGCGACGAGCCAGATCACCACCCGGGTGGTGCCGTCGGTCAGCGCGCCCGCGATCCACAGCACTCCGGAGATGCAGGACCAGATGAACTGCTGCAGGGAGCCGATCGTCACCTCCTGGCCGTGCATCGCGACCGTGACGAACAGGGCGCGGCCGACCTGGATGAGGACGTAGGCGGCGGCGAAGATCATGCCGTCCTCGGCGAACGCCTTGGGCACCGCGCCCGCCATGATCAGGGTGCCGAGCATGATCGGGATGATCACGAGTTGGATCGCGGGCTGGGCGGGGTTGAGGCGGTTGGTGGTCCAGGCGGTGAAGACCCAGACCCACCAGAACGCGGCGAGCAGGATCCCGGTGTGCAGCGCGCCGAGCCAGGTGAGGTCGCTGAACAGGGTGTGGGACAGCCGGGTCAGCGCGAAGACGAAGATCACGTCGAAGAAGAGCTCGACGTAGGTGGCGCGCTGGGGCTCGGCGTGATCCCTCAGGAGGTCGCGCGGGTCGCCGGCGGTCATCGACACGCCCGTTCGATCGGTCCTGGCATACCTGCCATCAGTCGTACCGTGCGCCGCGCCGCCGTCGGCCTGGCTCACGCCGACGCATGTCGAACACCCGCGCCTCCCGCTCTCCGCAACCACTGCGGCGACCTGCATGCCAGGTGGGGTTGGCCTGTCCGGTCCTGTGCCGCGCGTCGACGGCCAGGTCCGGCGCGCCGGTCAAGGGGAAGTGCAGGTCACCCGGGGCAGGTCAGAAGGGTGCGACGTCCGACCGGAGGGCCTGCCGGTCAGGGTACATCGGACGGATCGGCCGGCACGGCACGATTGACGGCATCCGATGGCCCGGCGTCGGGGAGGGTGGGAGCGTCGGTGGGGTAGAGGCCGGCGACGAAGCCGTACACCTGGTCGCCGGACCGGGGGATCTGGGCGAACCGGCGGGCGAGTTCCTGGACCTGCGCCCAGAAGTTGCGTACCTCCTCGACGGGTATACGGGCGTGCACGAGTGTGCACCGCAGGTCGTCGGCCGCGTGGGCGGCGGCCGACTCGGCGGTCGCCTGCGCGAGCCCGTTGATGGCGGCCACGACCTGCTTGTCCTCGCCGCGGCTGAGCACGCCGACGTAGAAGGTGCGGGCGGCCCGGCCGTAGTACCGCTCCTCGATCGCCCGAACGCGGCGGGTGCGGACCACGCGCAGGAGACCGACGTCGACGAGAAGGTTCACGTGGTAGGCGACGCTGCTCTTGGGGCGGTCGACCGCCTGGGCCATCTCGGTGACCGTGGCGGCCCGTTCGAGGAGCAGCTCCAGGAGAGTGGCGCGCAGCGGGTCGGCCAGCGCCCGCAGCTGCTCAGGCGCGGTGACCACGTGCATCTCTTCGAGGTCGTAGTCCGGGATCCGCTCATTGACCGACATTTCTCGACCGTTCTAGAATTGTGGATCGTTTGATCCTCGCCGTCCGATGTCTGGAGTGTAGAGATGGCCGAAGTCGTGCTGTTCCACCACGTGCAGGGGCTCACCGACGGGATGCGCGCGTTCGCCGAGCAGTTGCGCGCCGGCGGGCACACGGTGCACACGCCGGACCTGTTCGACGGCGAACGACCGGCGACCCTCGAGGACGGGCTCGCGCTGACCCGGCGCATCGGAGGTGAGGTGCTCGACGAGCGCGCCGACCGTGCCGTGGCCGACCTCCCCGGCGAGCTGGTCTACGCCGGCTTCTCCTTCGGGGTCGGAACGGCGCAGCGGATGGCCCAGACCCGGCCCGGCGCGCGCGGCGCGCTGCTCTACGAGGCCTGCCTTCCGATCACCGGCGAATGGGCCGTCGGGCCGTGGCCCACCGGGGTCCCGGTGCAGATCCACGGCATGGACAGGGACCCGTTCTTCGCGCTGGAGGGCGACATCGACGCCGCGCGCGAGCTGGTCGCGACGGTCGGCGCCGACCTGGGCGAGCTGTGCGTCTACCCGGGCGACCAGCACCTGTTCGCCGACAGCTCGCTGCCGTCGTACGACGCGGAGGCGACGGCGCTGGTGGTGCGGCGATCGCGGCAGTTCCTCGACCGGGTGGGCTGACCCGCGACGGGCTCAGCCCTGCCCGCCCCGGCACAGCGTCGACGGGCCGTCGGGCGCGCTGTCCCGGTACGCCTCCGAGTCCAGGACCGGCGCGTAACCCAGGTCGCGCCGGGCCGCGTCGAGGTCGAAGACCGCCCGGGTGTTCGCCGAGGTGATGGTGTACGCCCCGAAACGGACGTCGGCCCGCAGCGCGCGGCGTACCGCCTGGCCCAGGTCCGCCGGGCCGAGCCAGGTGTCGAACCAGCCGTGCGTCGGCGGCACGGGACGGCAGCCGCCGAGGCGCAGACAGACCACGGAGAGGGCACCCGAGTCCGCGTACACCCGGGCGGCGGCCTCGCCGAAGACCTTGGTGGCGCCGTAGCGGCAGCACGGGTGGGGTGGCCACGAGTCGCGTATCGGGCCGGGCGCGGGCCGGGCGTCCGGTGGGCGGTAGCCGCCGAGGACGTGGACGGAGCTGGCGAGCACCACCCGGCGTACGCCCGCCTCCGCGGCCGCCGCCAGGACCCGGGTCGGCACCTCGACGTTGGGGCCGTGCAGCCGGTCCCAGTCCTCGCCCGGCCGCGGGTTCCCGGCCAGGTGCACGACCGCGTCCACCCCGGCGCAGAGCCGCTCGGCGAACCCCCGGTCGGCGAGGTCGCCGGGCACCACCTCCGCCGGCCCGACCGGCTGCGGGGCGCGCAGGTCGGTCAGCCGCAGCTCGTGTTCTCCGGCGAGTTGCGGCACGAGCAGCCCGGCCACCCCGCCGGCCGCGCCGGTCACCAGTACCCGCATCCCGGTCACCAGTTCGTGAAGGAGCCGTCGCGGCGGTGGTAGACCGGCAGCGGGGCCGGACCGCCGGGGTCGAGCCGGCGGGCGGCGGCGAGGTCGAGCTCGATGCCGAGGCCGGGCCGCTCCGCCGGCCTGATCCGGCCGGGAGTCAGCACGGGGCCGGCGGTCAGCACCGGCGAGGGCGGGAACTCGGGCCACGGCTGCTCCTGGACGGAGACGTTGGGCAGGACCAGGTTCAGGTGTGCGGAGGCGGCGGCGGTGACCGGGCCGAGCGGGTTGTGGGTGGCCAGGTTGATGTGGTGGACCTCGGCCATCGCCGCGATCTTGCGGGCCTCGGTGAGCCCCGTGTTGGCCACGTCGACGCGGGCGTGGTCGATCAGCTCACCCTCGATCAGCGGCCGGAACTCCCACTTCGTGCCGAGCTGTTCACCCGCCGCGAGCGGGACCGCGGTGCGTCGGCGCAGCATCCGGTAGCCGTCGAGGTGTTCGCTGCGCAGCGGGTCCTCGACGAAGTACGGCCGCAACGGCTCCAACTCCCGGCACAGCGTCACGGCCTGCGGGGGCTCCAACCGGGTGTGTACGTCGAGCAGCAGCTCGACGTCGTCGCCCAGCGCGGCGCGGAGCCGTTCCACGGTGGCGACGGTGTGCCGCAGGGCGCTCCGCTGGTCGTACTCGCCGTCGGCGTCCGGGCTGTTCGCCGGCACCCGCAGGTACCGCCATCCGGCCGCCACGAGCCGCTCGGCCTCGGCCACCGTCGCGGCCGGGTCCCTGGCGTCGCCGACGCGGACGTGCACATAGCATTCGACGTGCTCCCGGGAGGCCCCGCCGAGCAGTTGGTGCAGCGGCACGCCGAGTGTCTTGCCCCGCAGGTCCCACAGCGCCACGTCGATCGCGGCGAGCACGGAGGCGAGCACCCCGGTCGCCGGGAAGAACCCCGACCGGGAGAGGAACTGCCAGAGGTGTTCGATCCGGCTCGGATCGGCGCCCGCCAGCTGCTCGGCGAAGTCCTCGACCGCGCCGCGGACGGCCCGCCAGCGGGAGCGCATGCCGACCTCGCCGACGCCGTACTCGCCGGAGTCGGTGTGCACGACCACCAGCAGCATGGCGCTCGTGTCCTGCGGCACCGTCAGCAGCTCCAGGTGTGTGATCTTCACGCCGCCCCCCAGGTGTGCGCCGGCGCCGCGTCGATCCCGACCTCGACGGCGAAGATCCGGCCGCTGTCCGGCGCCGCGCGCCGGGTCGCCTCGTCCAGCCCGATCCAGGCCGTCGTCACCACGAGGGTGCCGGCGACCAGGCAGACGGCGGTCGGCCGGGGCACCGGCAGCCGCACCCGTGCCAGCGGGGTGCCGTCCGGGGCGAAGCGGCGGACGCACCAGCCGTCCCACATCGCCACCCAGAGGCAGCCCTCGGCGTCGACGCAGAGGCCGTCGGGGGTGGCGTCGTCGCAGTCGACGAGGACCCGCGGGTCGCCGGCCTCGCCGGTTGCCGGGTCGTAGCGGTAGCCGGTGAGTCGGCGGCGCCGGCTGTCCACGTGGTACATCGTCTCCCCCGCCGGGTCGAACCCGAGCCCGTTCGCGCACCCGACGCCGTCCAGCACCGTCGCCACCGAGCCGTCCGGCTCCAGCCGGTAGAGCGCGCCGGACCAGGGTTCCGCGCCGCCCAGGATCTGGCTTCCGGCGAGGAACCGGCCGTACGGGTCGCAGCCGCCGTCGTTCATCTGGGTGCGCGGCGCGGCGACGTCACCACCGAGCGGGCGTACCGTGCCGTCGGTCGAGACGTGCCGGAATCCCCGCCCGGCCGCCACGACCCAGCCCGCGCCGGCGGCGGCGAGCGGTGCCACGGCCCCGGTCGCCGCCCCGACGTCGTACCCGGCCAGCACCTCGATCCGGTCGCCGCCGAACCGCCCCCGCCACAGCCGGCCGGCGCGGATGTCCACCCAGAGCAGTTCACCGGTGCGCGGATCCAGCCGCGGACCCTCGCCGAGTTCGTAGCGCTCGGCGGACACCGGGTGCGCGAGCGCAGTGTCAGGACTTGACGGCACCGGCGATCCCCTCCACGAACGTACGCTGCAGGAACAGGAAGATCGCGATGATCGGCAGCAGGCTGATCGTCGCCGCGGCGGCCAGTCCGCCCCAGTCGGTGGCCTCCTGGCCGAAGAAGCTGTACATGCCGACGCCGAGCGTGCGCAGCTCCGGCCGACCCAGGGTGAACACCAGCGGGATGAAGAAGGCGTTCCACGCCGCCATGAAGTTGAACAGCGCCACGGTGCCGATCACCGGCTTGGCCAGCGGCAACATGATCCGGAAGAAGATGCGCGGGTAGCCGGCGCCGTCGATCCGGGCCGCGTCCTCCAGCTCCTGCGGCATGCCGGCGAAGTACCCCATGAACAGCAGGATGGGTACGACGTGGGCCGGCCCGGCGGTGGCCAGCACCGCACCGAGCAGCCCGTTGCTCAGCCCGAGCCCGTCGACCAGCTTGAAGATCGGAATGATCGTGTAGCCGTGCGGGATGAACATGGTGGCGATGAGCAGCCCGACGATCACCTTCTTGCCGGGCAGGTCGCCCCGGCCGAGGGCGTACCCGGAGGTGGCGGAGACCAGCAGGACGATGGCCACGGTGGTGACGGAGAAGACGACCGTGTTGGACAGGTAGGTGCCGAAGTGCGCCGTGTCCCACGCCCGGGTGAAGTTGTCGAGGCTCCACTCCTCCGGCAGCACCGAGAGCCCGCCGAGGAAGACCTCCCGCTCCGACTTGAAGGCCGTGGAGACCATCCAGACGAAGGGGTAGATCCAGACCAGGCAGAGCGGCACCAGCAGCAGGTGCCAGAGGTGCATCCGACGCATCAGCGGCTCCCCTTCAGGTACTGCCGGCGCAGCAGCGGTGCCTGCAGTGCCGTCATCACCAGCGTGATGACCCCGAAGACGACGCCGGCGGCGCAGGCGAAGCCGTAGCGGGGCGCGTTGAGTTCGGGGTTGAAGGCGTACCGGTAGATGTAGGTGGCGACCACGTCGGTGGCGTAGTTGGGGCCGGCCTGCGTCATCGCCTGCACCAGGTCGAACGGGTTCATGCTCTTCTGGAAGGTGAGCAGCAGGATCACCACGCCGATCGGGGCGATCACCGGGAGGGTGACGTGCCGCAGCGTCTGGCGCCCGTTCGCGCCGTCGACCTTCGCCGCCTCGTACAGGTCCTCGGGGACGGTCTGCAGCGCGGCGAGCCAGTAGACGAGGGTGATGCCGAAGCCCTTCCACACGTCGACCGCCATGACCGTCGGCAGGGCCGACGACTCGGACAGGAAGCTCACCGGCGAGTCGACGATCCCGGCGGAGCGCAGCACCTCGTTGACGAACCCGCCGGCCGGGTCCAGCAGGACCGCGAAGACGATGCCGACCACCGCCGTGGTGGTCACCACCGGCAGGAACAGGAACAGCCGGTAGAGGTTGCGCCCGCGCAGCCGGCGGCTGTTGAGCAGGATCGCCACGAGCAGCGCCAGCGGCATCTCGACGCAGATCGCGGCCAGGGAGAAGAGGAACGAGTTGCGGAAGGCGTGCCAGAACCGCTCATTGCCGAGCACCTCGGTGAAGTTGGCGAAGCCGACCCACTCGGTGGCCGGGCCCACCCCGTCCCAGTCGAAGAACGAGTACCACCAGCTCGCCACCATCGGCCAGAGCGTGAAGGCCACGAAGAGCAGCAGCATCGGGGCGAGGAAGACGTACTGCCAGGCGTGCCGGCGCAGCCTGCCGGGGCGGCGGCGCCGGGCGGCGGGGGTGCGCCGGGGCGGCGCCGCCTTCCCGGCGGCGCCACCCGGGACGATGGTGGGGGTGCTGGTCACTTCTGGCTCGGGGTGAACGGCTGCAGCGGGTCCCAACCCGGGAAGGTGAGGTCGGCGCGCGAGGCCGGCACCCCCTTGCCCGACAGGGTCTTGATCTGCTCGTCGATGAAGGCGTCGAGCTTGCCGTTGAGGCCCGCGGCGGCCGGACCGAAGGGCTGGTTGCGCAGGATGGCCGGCAGCGCGATCTCGGACCACTGGAGGTCCTGCTTGCCGCGGATGGCCGCGAGCAGCTGCGCGCCGCCCTTGCTGGCGAGGATCGGGTTGGGGATGAGCCGGACGGTCTCCGCGGCGATGTCCATGATCGCCTTCTGATCCGGGTTGGCCGCCGCCTTGTCCTGCCAGGCGCTCTCCAGTGCGGTCAGGGTGCCGAACTTCTCGTAGTACGCCCGGTGGAACTCCTTGGAGGTGAGGAAGTCCATCACCTTCCACGCCTGCTCAGGGTGCTTCGACTGGGCCGACATGGACCACAGCGGGCTGAAGCTCGCCGTCTGCCCCGCGTAGCCGCCGCGCCCGGCCGCCGGCACGGGCACGGCCGCGATGGTCATGTCGAGCTGCGGGTTCAGCTTGCGGACCTCGTTGATCTGGAACGGCGCGGCGAGGAACATCGCCAGCTCGCCCTTGGCGAACGCCGTGTGCATCTTGCCCGGGTCCGTCCAGGTCTCCCAGCCCGGGGTCATTGTCTTCGCGGCGTGCATCCGCCGGAGCAGATCGACCGCCCCGGCGAGCGACGGGTGGGTGATCGCCGCCTTGCCGGTGCGCAGGTCGATGCCGTTGTCGATCGAGGACGGTCCCGCGGTGTGCTGGAGCATCCGGGCCAGCACGCTCTTGCTCCACGGGCCGGCGAAGCCGAACGTCCTGCCCCCGCCGGCGCGGGTGATCGCGGCGGCGGCCTGTTCGAACTCCTCCCACGTCTTCGGTGCGGCGGTGACGCCGCCGAGCTTCGCGGCGGTGTTGTTCACCAGGAGGAACCGCACCACGGACCACTTGCCCCAGACCAGCGGCAGCGTGTAGAGCTTTCCGTCGCGGTGCAGACCCGAGGTGGCGGGGTCGAGAGCGCCCTCGGGGAACCGGGCCTTGAACTCGTCGGTGACGTACTGGTCGAGCGGCGCGACCCAGCCCCGCGCGAAGATACGGTCGAAGCCCTGGTCCTGGGCACGGAAGACGTCCGGCGCGTTGCCCTGCTGGAAGCTGAGCTCGATGGCGTTGATCTGCTGGTCGGTCGGGTTCTCGATGACCTGGACCTTGATGCCGGGGTTCTTCTCCTCGAACAGGTCGAACTGTTCGCGGTAGAACTGGGAGGCGCCGGAGGGGTCGGGCACCAGCATGACCTTGATCGTCACCGTGTCCCCGCTGGACCCGTCGCCACTGCCGACCAGGTTGCACGCGGTGGTCAGCCCGCCCGCCGCGGTCGCGGCCGCACCCACGCCCAGGATCCGCAGCAAGGACCGGCGGGTGAGCTCTGGTTGCTTCATGTCCTACTCCTGTTCGATCACCGGTTGGCGGAGCCGCTCGGCCAACGAGGGCGAGGCTTCGGTCTGTTTCGTCGCGGTGAAGAGCGTGTTGAGGACAGTAGCTTCACCTACCACCTCGTGCAATAGGCATCCGCTATGTGGGTCAGCTACGCACGGAGGCCGCGAGCTGCCCTGGGGCGACTGACGCCGCGTCGCAGGGCGCAGAGCCGGGCGGAGCGCCTACGGCCGAGCACGCATGCCTCTCCCGACGGACGCCCTTGACACGGGAATTGATTGCATTAACTATCCATTTCATGGATGTGAAGCCCACAGTATCGAGGCGACATCGTTCCTTACTCACCCTCCTCCTCGTCCTGACGGCACTGGTGCTGCCCTCCGGGGCGGCCGTCGCGGCACCGGCCACCCAGGACCAGGCCCCCTTCGCCACCCCGCTGCGCGAGACGGACAAGCCCGACCTGCGGATCCGGCAGGTGGCCACCATCGAGGGCGACCACCACCGGATGATCTTCCACCACGCCACCTGGCGCGGCGGGCAGACGTACCTGCGGGACATCCGGGTCCGCACCCCCGGCGGCTGGCTGCCCGTCACCGACGCCGAGCGACGCTTCGACGAGCAGTGGCTCGTGCTCAGCGGCACGAACGGCACACCGACCGACTACTACAGCTCCATGAACCCCGGCTGGGTCGGCTTCACCGGACTCCGCACCGTCGACAGTCGCACCGTCGAGCTGACCACCGGGGCTCCCGGGGCGTACGAACTGACCGTCCGCTGGTCGGTCGCGGGCGACAATCCCGAGGCGTCCTGGACCCTGACCGCCCGCCGCGCCGACAACTTCGTCGTCGGCTACCAGTCGCTCGACGTCACCTCGTTCAACGACGTCGACGAGGTGCTCTGCGGCAGCCGCCAGCACGCCCGGGTCATCTACGGCGCCGAGGCGCTCAGCGCCTGGGAGCTGATGACCCCGGCCTGCCTGCTGGAGCGCACCGTCGCCGGACAGCAGGTGACCAGCGGGGTCTACGCACCCGGCGAGGTGATCCCCTTCGAACACCAGCGCGACGCCGGCGCGGACGGACAACCCTTCGGGATGAGCCTGCGCAACGAGAACGGCGCCATCCAACCGATCGCCTTCGCGCCGCAGGTCGGCCGGCTCTCGCCGCTGCAGACCGGACAGCAGCACCGGTTCACCTTCGGTGTCTACGCCCGGCCCGCGACGATGTACCAGGCGTACACGCAGTTGACGCGCGACGAGTACGACTACAGCGCGTACCGGCAGAACATCTACGACACCTCGCTCACCGAGACGGTGCACAACCTGGTCGACCTGACGATGAAGGACACCGAGGCCGACGACAGCGAGACCTACCAGCGTTCGCTGTCGGGGTGGTGGGACCGGGCGAAGGGCTTCGTGGACACCGAGAACGACCGGGCGGTGCGCACCGCCACCAGCGGTGTCCTGCTCGGTGCCTACTACCTGACGGGAAACCGGGACCTCTACGACAAGCGGGCCCGGCCGTCCCTGGAGTACCAGGTGTCGCGCAACAACATCGGGTGGACCCCGATCAAGGAGAACCCGGTCTACGGCGACACCAACGCCTGGCGCGTCGGCAGCGTGGCCGGGGACGCCTCCACCCTCGTACCGCTCTACCAGCAGACCCGGGGCCAGGTGGCCGGCCTGCACGAACTGGCCCTGAAGTCGATCGAGGACCGGGTCCGCAAGGACAGCCGGACGCCGGTCAGCACCCCCCTCGCGGCGTGGCGGCTCACCGGCAACCCGGCGTACCTGGCGGAGGCGAAGGCCGAGGCGGACCGCTACATCACCGCCCAGATCGACCCGCCGTACACGACGAACATCGCCGAGAACGGCTTCCAGTTCAACTACTCCAAGGGTTGGATCGAGCTGCTCGAGCTGTACGAGGAGACCGGCGACAAGCGTTACCTGAACGCCGCCTACACCGAGGCGAAGCGGTTCGTCACGCAGACGATGGTGCGCCCGGTGCCCGAGGGCAACATCACCGTCAACGCCGACGGCTGGATCGACGCGCAGGTGGACCGCTGGAAGCCTCCCGTGACCTACGACTACCCGAAGAAGGACGTGCCGGCCGAGGAGGTACCGGCCTGGATGGTCTCCACCAACGGCATGACCTTCGAACAGCTCAGCACCTACAAGATCGCAGCGGGTCGGGAGAACCCCGGCGGCGGTCTGGTGATGAACCCGATCTGGGCGCCGTTCCTGCTGCGGCTCTCCGCGCACACCGACGACCAGTTGCTCGCCGACGTGGCGCACAACCTCGTCGTCGGCCGCTTCACCAACTACCCGGGCTACTACTACCGTGAGTTCACCGCGGCCCAGATGCGCCCGGACTTCCCGCTGACCGGCCCGGCCGGACTCACCTCCATCTACTACCACCACATCCCGGCGCAGCTCGGGCTGGCCATGGACTACCTGATCTCCGAGCAGACCCACCGCTCGGATGGCAGGATCAGCTTCCCGGCCGTGTTCGAGACCAACTACGTCTACTTCAAGTACCACGTCTACGGGCACCAGCCCGGCACGTTCTACGGTGAGGACGGCGTCTGGCCGTACCTGCCGAAGGGCATCGTCGACGTCGCCGACCCGCAGCTCAACTGGGTCACCGGGCACGGCAACGACAGCCTCTACCTCAGCCTGACCAACGAGGCGACCAGCACCTCCCGCAGCGTCGTGCGCTTCGACCCCAAGGTCAGCG
The DNA here is from genome assembly GCF_040295705.1 of Micromonospora sp. NPDC002717. Lineage (NCBI taxonomy): Bacteria > Bacillati > Actinomycetota > Actinomycetes > Micromonosporales > Micromonosporaceae > Micromonospora > Micromonospora sp. NPDC002717. Next base: position 77,632 of record NZ_JBEOVW010000014.1, read on the forward strand.
GGGTGCGCCCGGACCGGGAGTACCGGGTCGAGGTGATCCGCGACAACGGCAACCGGACCGTCACCACGATGCGCGGGGGCGTCCTGCCGGTCACCGTCTCCGCCCGGGGCATCACCGCGCTGGTCGTCCGCGACGTGTCGGTGCCGAACGTCGCCCACCAGGTCGGCGGCGGGCAGGCCGACGTCGGGCAGGACAGCTACCACTTCGACGACGCGAGCCCGATCGGGACCGCCCGGGGGATGCTGCTGACCCGACCGGACGGCAGCGGCTACGACGCCTACCTGCAGGCGGCGACCGAGGCACCGGCGACGCTGCACTGGTCGACCGACGGGGGCACCACCTGGAAGAAGCAGGAGGACCGGATCTACCCGAACGAGTGGACGATCCCGGTCGAGGACCTCGACACGTCGTTCCGGTACCGGATCAGCACCGACGCCGCGCAGACCAGCGAGACGACCCTGCGCCTGCCGCCGGCGGTCACCGGCCGCTGCCCGGCGGGAACGACCGTCTGCGGTGCGGCCACCCCGGCCTCGCCGGACACCACGCCCGGCGACACCGTGGGGCTCGCGGTGACCGTCCGCAACGACGGTGCCGCCGCCCTCACCGACCCCGCGGTCACGCTGGACCTCCCGGCGGGCTGGTCGGCCCGGCCGGAGGGCACCCAGCCGTCCACCGTGCCGGCCGAGGGCGCGACCACCTGGCGCTACAAGGTGACCGTCGCGCCCGACGCCGCCGGTGGCACGGTGGCGCTCAAGGGCACGGCGCGGTGGAACGGTGGCGAGGTCGCGCTGACGGCCGGACGACTCACCGTCCGTCCGCCGACCCGGTTGAGCTCGCTGGTCGCGGCACCGGCGGAACTCGCCAAGCCGGGTGACTCGACCACGGTCACCGCCAGCGTGCTCAACGTCGGCCCGGCCGCCGCCCGGGGCACTCTCCGTCTGACGCCGCCCGCCGGGTGGACGATCAGCCCGGCGAGCGCGGAGTACGAGGTCGACGCCCGTGGGGAACGTGCGTACACCTTCACCCTCACCGCGCCGGCCAACGCCCAACGCGACCAGACGTACCGGGTGAGCGCCGCGCTCGACGGCGGCGCCGAGACCACGGCACAGGTCCGGATCGCCAGCCAGGACATCGTCATCACCACGCAGGACATCCGTCCCCGGTACACGGAGACCGGCGAGTGGCTCGCCAGCGGCCTCGCCGGGTTCAACGGCACCCAGTCGCGCTTCAGCGCGGAGGGCAGGCTCGGCGGCACCGCGACCTGGCGGCCGGCGCTGGCCGAGGCCGGGTGGTACGAGGTCGCGGTCTGGTACCCGTCCAACGCCGACACCACCCGGGAGGCCGACTACGTGGTGCGGCACCGCGACGGGGAGACCCCGATCCGGGTCGACCAGCAGCAGGACCCGCGCAGCTGGCGGGTCCTCGGGACCTTCCCGTTCGCCGCCGGTGAGGACGGCCTCGTCCGGATCAGCGTCGACGACCCGGCCTTCCACCGGGTCAGCGCCGCCCGGTTCCGGCCGGTGGATCCGGCGGTGGTGCAGCCCAGGATCAGCGGGCTCTCGGCCGATCCGGTGGCGGCACCGGGGGGCAGCACCACGGTCAAGGCCACCGTCACCGCGGCCGCGGTGGCGGGCGCGACCGGCTGCGCGGCCCTCGGCCTGCCGGAGGGTTGGAGCAGCACCCCGGCGTCCGTCCCGGTCGCGCTGGCCCCGAACGCCGCACAGCAGGTGAGCTTCACGATCACGGCTCCGCCCGGCGCGAGCGTCGGCGCGTTGCACGAGGTGGCCCTGCACGTGGCCGGGGCGGTCGGGCGGACGGCGGTACCCGTCGGGACGCCTGACCCGGCGGCGGCGGTCGTCGTCGACGACGGCCAGGACGGCTACACCGAGACGGGCGGCTGGAGCGCCAGCGCGCTCAAGGGGTACGCGGACGGCACCACCCGGGTCGCCGGCGGTGGCACGGGTGCCGTGGCGACCTGGCGGCCGACGCTGTCGGCGACCGGTGTGTACCGGGTCAGTGTGTGGTATCCGACGAACGCCACCACGACCAACGCGGCCACCTACCGGGTGGCGCACAGCACCGGCACCGACACCCGGACGGTCGACCAGACCAAGGACGCCGGGCAGTGGCGGGTGCTGGGCGCCTGGCACCTCGACCCGGCGACCGCCGCGGTGAGCCTGTCGGCGCAGCAGCTCGGGCATCACCGGGCCGACGCGGTCCGGTTCGAGCCGGTCGTCCCGGCGCGGACGCCAAGCTGCTGACCAGGGTGCGGGCCGCCGGTCGTGACGGTCGGCGGCCCGCACCGCCACGCGATGTATGATCCGTAATCTGGATTACACTCCTACGCTTTGAGGGATGGGCAGAATGCCACGCTCCACCACCCGCGAGGTCGGCGGCGGCACGCAGAGTGTCGAGCGCGCGCTGTCGCTGCTGCGTGCGTTCACCGAGGAGCACCCGGAGCGGCGCGTCTCCGAGCTGGTCCAGCTCACCGGGCTGGGCCAGTCAACGGTCTCCCGGCTGGTCGGGACGCTGGAGGCGCTCGGCTTCGTCACCCACGACCAGCGCAGCGGCCTCTACCGGATCGGGCCGACGGTGGTGGGGCTGGCGGGCGTCGCGCTCAACCAGTCGGCGGTGCACCGCCAGTCCCGGCAGATCGCCCAGGACCTCGCCGGCGAGTTGGGCCTCGGCGCCAACATCGCCGAGCGCCACGGCACCGAGCTGTTCTACCTCTGCAACTTCGAAGGCCGGCTCGCCCCCCGCTCGTTCACCCTGGTCGGCCGCCGGGGCCCGCTGCACGCGACCGCCCTGGGCAAGGCGCTCCTGTCGGACCTGACCGCCGAGGAGATCGAGTCCCTGATCGGGACGCGCTATCCGGCGTACACCCCGAAGACCGTCGCCGACCTCGACGGGCTGCTCGCCGCGATCGGCGAGGGACGACGGCGCGGCTACGCCACCGAACTGGAGGAACTGGCCTTCGGCCGGGCCTGCCTGGCCGCGCCGATCCGGGACCGCTCGGGCAAGGCCGTGGCGGCCCTGTCGGTCTCCGGCCCGCTCTCGGCGATGGACCTACCGAGGCGCCAGGACGAACTGGCCATGAAGGTCATCGAACAGGCCGACCAGATCTCCACCGGACTCGGCTACCACGCCAGCGCCGCCCCGCTCTCCGCCGTCGTCTGACGGCGGGAGCCGTCCCGACCGACGACGGCGGACGCCGCGACGGTGGACGGTCTCACCCGGGTTCGTGGCCGCCGACGGCCGGCGGCAACGAGGCGAAGCCTCGCGCGGCGACCAGGGCGACCAGCGCCGCCGGGGCGCTGGGCAGGAAGAGGGGGACGGCGACGGGTACGGCGACGAGCATCGCCAGGACCAGCAACGCCACCGTCGCACCCAGGCCGAGCGTCCACAGCGGGGTGCGCGCGGCCGTGAGCGCGGCGATCCGCCAGGCGGTGGTGGTCGGCACGTCGAAGTGCGCCAGCACCGGGGGCAGGTACGCCAGCACCGCCAGATAGACCAGCCCGAGCACGGCCACCGCGCCGGCGAGCGGAGTGCCCCGCGCGGCGAGCAGGTAGAACGCGAGCACCCACACGGTCAGCAGCGGCAGGCCCAGCCGGACCTGCGAGCGCCCGAACTCCGCCCGCCAGTGCCGCCAGAAGTCGCGCCACGGCTGCGGATGCCCGCCCCGCTGGTAGTCCCGCAGCAGCGCGAAGAGCGCCACGGTGGCCGGTGACACCCCGGCGACCACGCCACCGGCGAGCACCCCGGCCAGCCACAGCAGGTTCAGCCCGGCCAGCCGCGGCGGCCAGTCGAGCAGCCGGTAAAGGCGGGCGTACCGGCCGTCGATCGGCACCTGCGGGGTGGTCACGGGGCCAACTCGGCCAGGCGCTGCCGCAGGTCGGCCCGGGCGTAGGCGGCGGGCGACGCGATCGACAGTCCGCCGTCGACCGGCAGCACCACCCCGGTGATGCCGCTGGCGGCGTCGGAGGCGAGGAAGTGCACCGCCGCGGCGACCTCCTCGGGGCGCAGCGTCCGCCCGATCGGGTAACCCCCGGCGGCGTCGGGCAGCCACTCGGCACCGACGATGCCCGGCGCCACCGCGTTGACCCGGATGCCACGCGCGCCGTAGTCCAGCGCGACCTGGCGCACCAGGGCCTCCACCGCGCCCTTGGCCGCGGCGTAGGCGGCCACCCAGGGGGCGGCCAGGAACGCGTTCACCGAGGAGACGGCGACCACCGCCCCGCCGGCCGGCAGCAGCGGCAACGCCGCGCGCAGCGGGAAGAAGAGCGTGTCCAGGCAGCCCGTCAGGGCGGCCCGCCACTGCTCGTCGCTGGTGCGGTGGGCCGGCGCGACGGGCATCGCCCCGGCGGCGGCGACCAGCACGTCCAGCCCGCCCAACCGCTTCCGCGCCGCCTCGACGGCGGCGGCGGCCCCGTCGGCGGTGGAACAGTCGCCGGTGAGGTCGGCGACCAGGCTCGGTTCGCCGGCCGGCTCCAGGCCGTAGCCGACGACCCGGTCGCCGGCGGCGGCGAAGCGGGCCGCGATGGCCCGGCCGATCGGGGTCGACGCGCCGACCAGCAGTACGCGCCTCACCGCGAGCCCCACGTGCTGTGCCGGGCGACCGCCTCGGCGTCCACCGAGACCCCCAGCCCGGGGCCGGTGGGCAGCGGGATCGCGGTCGGCGTCGGCTCGATCGGCACGGTGAGGATGTCGTTGACCCGGTCGAAGAGGGTCGGGTGCCACTCGAAGGCGACCAGGTTCGCGCAGGCGGCGGCGACGTGCAGTCCCGCGGCGAGGGCCAGCCCGAGCCCGGCCGAGTGGTGCGGGGCCACCGGCAGGTGGTGGGTCTCGGCGTACTGGGCGATCGCCAGCCCCTCGGTGATCCCGGTCCGTCCGATGTCCGGTTGCAGCAGGCCCGCGGCCCGGGCCGTCACGAACGGCTGGAACTCCCAGCGGTGCCGCAGGCTCTCCCCCAGCGCCACCGGCACGTCGACGCGCGCGGCCAGGTCGGCGTGGCCGGCGACGTCCTCGAAGGCCAGTGGCATCTCCAGGAACCAGCCGTCCCGGTCGGCCAGGCCACGGCCGAGCCGCACCGCGTCGGCCAGCCCGTAGACGCCGTGCACGTCCACGGCGACCCGCAGGTCGGGGTGGACCTGGCGCAGCGCCGACACGGTCGCCAGGTCGGCGTCCACGCCGTACCCGAGACCGACCTTGACCCGCCGGACCCCCTGCGCGACCCAGTCCCGGGCCTGCGCGACCCGGTCGGCGTCGGTGCGGCCGGGCAGCCCGGAGACGTACGTCGGGACCGCGTCGTGGAACGCGCCGCCGAGCAGCTCGACGACCGGCCGGTCGGCCAGCTTGCCGGCGAGGTCCCACAGCGCGATGTCCACGGCCGCGATCGCGTCGGCCTGGTGGCCGCCGAGGTGCCCCCGCTCGCGCATCAGCTCGCCGAGCCGGTGCCGTAGCGGGCGCACCCGGCGAGGATCCGCGCCGAGCAGCACCGGCGCCAGGAGCCGGCGGACGATCTCGCCGGGCACCTCGGCGGCGACCGGGGCGAGTGCCTCCCCCCAGCCGGTCGTGCCGTCGTCGGCGGTCAGCCGGACCACGAGGGTCTCCCGCTGGTTGCCGTAGACGCTGGGCCACGGCGGCCGCGTGGCGTAGGCGCGGGGCGCGCCGTCCGGACGGCCGAGCGCCAGGGGGTAGACGTCCACCGAAACGATCTTCGTCATGGCGGCCAGCCTCTCACGGCCGCCAGGCCGGCAGCGGGGCGTGCCGCAGTACCGCGTCGAGCGCGGCGCGGCTGCCGGCGTCCAGCGGCACGGCGGGGTCGCGCACGAAGGCGGACTCGATGATGCCCCGGCGCACCAGCACCTCCTTGTGCACCGCCCAGGCCAGGCGGGGTTGCAGGCCGAAGCGGACCAGCGGCAGCAGCCGGTTGAACGCGACGTGGGCCGCCTCCTGCCGGCCGGCCCGCCAGTCCGCCAGGATCGGCGCGAGCACGTCGGTGAACTCGCAGGCCGGCATCGTGCCGACGGCGCCGCGGGCGTACTCCTCGAGCACGAAGAAGGCGTTCTGGCCGCCGAGCACGTCGAACTCGCCGTCGGTCGCGGTCACCACCTCCCCCACCTTCGGCGCGGTGGGCTGGGTCTCCACCTTCACCGACTCGACGCCGGGCAGCTTGCTCAGCTCAACGATCAGGGCGACGGGCATCGTCACCCCGGTCGCCGCCGGCGCGTCCTGCACCATCACGTGCGACCCGCTCGCCTCGGCGACGCCGGCATAGAAATCGACGAGTTGCCCACCCGCGGGCTTGGCCAGGTACGGGGGCAGGACCATCAGGGCGTCCGCACCCCCGTCCCGCGCCGCCAACGCCAGTTCGACGGCGGTGGCCGTGCTGGTGCCGTTGATCCCGGCGACCAGCGGCACGCCCGGGCCGGCGACCGCCCGGGTCTCGGTCAGGATCGTGGCCCGCTCGGCAGCGGTGAGCGCGAACCCCTCGCTGGCCATGCCGAAGACGGCGAGCCCGTCCGCGCCGGCCGCGAGTTGGAACTCCACCAGCCGGCGCAGGCTCGGCACGTCCAGCGCGCCGGCGTCGTCGAACGGGGTGGCGAGGATGGGGACCAGCCCGCGTACGCGGGCCCGGGGCTCGAGGGTGCTCAACTTTCCTCCGCGAGGGCGCTGACAGTGGCGACGTCCACCTCGACGCCGAGGCCGGGTCCGGCCGGTACGGCGAACCCGTCCGGCCCGCCCGGCAGCGGTGCGGTGAGGATCCGCTGCCCGACGTCGGTGGTGGTGGGTTGGTACTCGAAACAGCTCAGGTTCTCGACGGCGGCGCTGACGTGCAGACCGGCGGCGAGCGCGACACCGAGCCCCACCGAGTGGTGCGGCGCGGTCGGTACGTGATGCGCCCCGGCCAGCTCGGCGATCGCCATCGCCTCGGTGATGCCGGTGCGGGCGACGTCCGGCTGCACCAGGCCGACGGCCCGCTGCCGCAGCCAGGGCAGGAACTCGTACCGGTGACGCATCGCCTCGCCGACGGCGACCGGCAGGTCCGTACGGCGGGCGAGGTCGGCGTGGCCGGCCAGGTCCTCCGGCGCCAGCGGCGCCTCCAGGAACTCGACCCCGCCGATGGCGGTCAGTCCGCGCGCCAACCGGATCGCGGCGGCCAGGTCGTACGTCCAGTGCGCGTCCACGGCGAACCGCACCTGCGGCGCGGCGGCCCGCACCGCCTCCACGCTGGCCAGGTCGGCCGCCACCCCCTTCCCGAGGTGCAGCTTGATCCGCTCGACGCCCTTCGCCGCCCACTCGGCGGCCAGCGCCGCCCGCCCCGGGTCGTCCCGCCTGGGCAGCCCGGAGACGTACGTCGGGACGTGCTCGCGGAACGCGCCGCCGAGCAGCTCGTGCACGGGCAGCCCGGCCAGCCGTCCCGTCAGGTCCCAGAGCGCGATGTCGACGGCGGCGAGCGCGTCGCCCTGGTGCCCGCCGAGGTGTCCCCGCTCCCGCATCAGGTCGCGCAGCCGCGCGCTGAGCGGTCGCACCCGTCGCGGGTCGGCCCCGACCAGCGTCGGCGCCAGGAGCCGGCGCACCACCTCCGCGGGGACCTCCGGGGCGACCGGTGCGAGGGCCTCGCCCCAGCCGCTGACGCCCGACTCGGTGGTGAGTCGGACCAGCAGCGTCTCGAAGCGGGGCGAGTAGAGGCTGCGCCACGGGGGGCGCACCGCGTACCCGGGCGGGTCCGGGTCGGAGGATTCGTCGGTGGGGCCGAGGTAGCGCTCGGGGTTCGGGAGTTTGAGGACGAAACAGTCCACCGCTGCGATCCGTGGCCGGGTCATCGCCACTCCACCCCTCACCATTGTCTGCCACATTACGGAAGTAGATTCCACACTACGGGTTGCATGTTCGTCAAACCCCCGTCCGGGCGGTCGGGATGGTCGGGCGAGGTCCGGCCCAGCGGCATCAGCCGGCGAGCGCCCGGCGCAGCAGGTCGGTGGCGGCCGCGCGTTCCGGGAGGCCGGCGGTGTCGCCGGCCCGGGCCACCACACCGGCGGCGAGGGCACTGCCCAACCCGGCCGCGGCGGCCGGCGAGGCGCCGCGCAGCCGGCCGGCCAGGTAGCCGCCGGCGAAGGCGTCGCCGGCCCCGACCGGATCCACCACCGTGGTCGCCGCACTCCGCAGGTGCACCGGGGCCCCGGTCGGTCCGGCGTGGTGGCAGCCGTCCGCGCCGGCCTTGAGCACCGTCTCGCCGACACCCGCGGCGGCCGCGGCGGCGAAGACCTCCTCCGCGTCGTCCGGGTCCCGTACGCCCAGGACCGGCCCGGCCTCGTCGGTGCCGAGCAGCAGGACATCCACGTACCGCAGCAGCGCCCGCACCGCACCGGCCTGCCGGCCGACGTCGCCGAGCGCGGGGCGCAGGTTGGGGTCGAACGCGACCGCGACGCCCCGACCCCGGGCGGCGCGCAGCACCGCCTCGACCGCCGCCCGGGGGGCCGCGCCGAGGGCGAGGGTGATCCCGGAGACGGCGACGAGCCGCGGCCGGGCGGCGAGCAGCCTCGCCGCGTCGGACGCGTCGAGGTGCGCCGCCGCCGATCCGCCCCGGTAGTAGTAGACCCGTCGACGCCCGTCCGGCCGGGCGTCCTTGACGAACAGGCCGGTCGGGTGTGCCGGGTCGACGGTCACCAGCGAGGTGTCCACGCCGGCGGCCGCCGCCACCGTGAGCACCCGGGTGCCGAGCGGGTCCGCGCCGACCCGGCTGCAGAACGCCGCGCGGACGCCGAGCCGCGCGGCGGCCGTGCAGAGGTTCAGTTCGGCCCCCGCGACGTGCACCTCGAGGGTCGCGGTGTCGGCGAGCAGTTGGCCGGGCGGCGGCTGGAACAGGGCCATCGCCTCGCCCAACCCGACGATCTCCAGCCCGGACGCCGAGGCGAGAAACTGGCCCCCGTCGGCCACCGGACCGCTACTTTCCCAGGCCGCTCCAGCGGCACTATGGTGAGTGTCATGCATAATGCGGGATACGTTGCCACATCCCGGGAGACGGTTCCAGAGAGAAGAGGGCCCGGCATGTCATCAGGGCACGAGACGCGGGACGCCGTCCCTCTCGGCCGGGTGATCGCCATCATCCGGCTGTCCGAGCCCGGCGCAGCGGTCCGCGCCGGCCGGGAACTGGCCGAGGCGGGACTGGATAGCATCGAGGTCACGCTCACCACGCCCCGGGCGCTCGACGCCGTCACGACGCTCCGGGGCGAGCTGGCCGGCTCGTGCCGGGTCGGCGTCGGCAGCGTGCGTACCCCCGCCGAGGTGACCGCGGCCAGGGACGCCGGCGCGGAGTTCCTCGTCACGCCCACCACCCGGGTCGAGGTGCTCGCGCAGGCGAAGGCGGCCGGGCTGCCGGTCGTCTGCGGCGCGTTCACCCCCACCGAGGTCGACGTCGCCTGGTCGTCCGGCGCCGCCCTGGTCAAGCTCTTCCCGGCCGGCGTCGCCGGCCCGCCGTACCTCCGAGAACTGCTCGCCCCGCTGCCCGACGTGCCGCTTGCGCCGACCGGCGGCGTGCGGCCGGAGTCGGTGGCCGAGTGGGCGGCGGCCGGAGCGGTCGCCGTCGGTGCGGGCGGCGCCCTGGTCGACGCCGCCGAGGTCGCCGTCGGCGACTGGGCGGCGTTGCGGCGCCGCGCCCGGGCGTTCCTCTCCGCCGCCGCAGCCGCGCACTGGCCCGACAGGTAAGGCGGCGGCCGTCGACGGTGATCAGGCCGCGGGCGGGGCGACCGCGGGATAGCCGTACAGGTCGAGCAGCCGACCCCGGGCCGCGTGCAGCCGGTCCACCACCACGCTCATGAAGCGGGTGGTGAGCTGCCGGCCGAGCGCGTCGTCGGACTCCATCAGCCGGCGCACCCCCGGGGCGGTGAACTCCACCGCCGTGCTGCGCTGCGCCGCCACCGCCCCGAACTGCCAGCGGTACGGCGGGAACAGCCACGACCACCCGAGCACCCCGCCCGGACCGATCGTCTCGATCTCCACGTCGCCCCGACCGGGCACCGGGAAGTCGAGCGCCACCTGGCCGGCGCGGACCAGCCAGAAACGCTCCGCCGGTTGGTCGGCCCGGAACAGCCGGTGCCCGGGATGCCACACCACCGGCCGGGCGTATCCGGCCAGCCGGGGCAGCCACGGCTCGGGCAGGCCGGCGAGGAACGGGTGCGCGCGGAGCACGTCGAGTGTCGTCATGCGGGTGCCCCTTTCGTCGGGAGGGCGCGGCGCGGGCCCTGCGACGGTCGGTCGTCCTATCTCCCAGTACACCGCGCCGTGTCCGTTGGCGACAGGGCCGTTGGTCCCGGGCCGCGCGGGCGAACTGCCCTGGTCGGCCCGTCACCGGCGGAGCCAGGGTGGAACCGGGACGATGCGCCGGGACGGCGCCGCGGCAGGGCGGAGGGTGATGTGGGAACGTCCGGGGAACGGCGAGGACGGGGGCCCAGCCGTGCCCGTTGACACCTCGACCAGGCCGGCGACCGGGCTCAGTTCGGCGGAGGCCGCCGCCCGCCTGCGGGCCGACGGTCCGAACGCGGCGGTCGCGCCGCCCCGCCGGCACCTGGCCACCCGGGTCCTGCACCAGCTCACCGACCCGCTGGTGGCGCTGCTGCTGGCCGCCGCCGTGGTCACCGCCGTGCTGCGGGACTACCCGGACACCGCCGTGATCGTGCTGGTCGTGCTGGTGAACACCGCCATCGGCGTGGTGCAGGAGGTCCGCGCCGACCGTGCGATCGCCGCGCTGGACCAGCTCGCGGCACCCACCGCCCGGGTCGTCCGCGACGGGCGGGACCTGGTCCTGCCCGCCGCCGACCTGGTCCGGGGCGACCTGGTGCGGGTCGAGGCCGGCGACGTGGTCCCCGCCGACCTGCTCCTGGCCGAGGCCGCCCGGCTGACCCTCGACGAGTCGGCGCTGACCGGCGAGTCGGTGCCCGTGGGACGGGACGCCGGCGAGGAGGCCAGCGCGGGCACGGTGGTCACCACCGGGCGGGCCACCGGCACGGTGGTGCGCACCGGCGCCGCGAGCGCGCTCGGCCGGATCACGGCCCTGGTGGCGTCCACCCGGCCCGCCGCCACCCCGTTGCAGCGCCGTCTCGCCGGGCTCGGCCGGATCCTCGGCTTCGCCGCGGTGCTGCTCTCCGGGCTGGTGTTCGTCGTGGGCGTGGTCGGCGGGCGGCCGGTCGTCGACATGGCGGTCACCGCGGTGAGCCTCGTGGTGGCGGCCGTGCCCGAGTCGCTGCCGGCGGTCGTCACCCTCGCCCTGGCCCTCGGCGCCCGCCGGATGGCCGGGGCGCGGGCGATCCCCCGGCGGCTGCACGCGGTGGAGACGCTCGGCTCCGTCACCGTGATCGCCTCCGACAAGACCGGCACCCTCACCGAGGGCAGGATGGCGGTGCAGCACGCCGTCACCGCCGACGGCGCCCGCTACGGCGTCACCGGCACCGGCTACGCGCCGCGGGGGACCGTGCACCACGGGGGCGAGCCGGTGGCCGTACCGGACGAGCTGCGCCGCCTGGCGCGGGCCGGGCTGCTCTGCAACGACGCCACGCTGGCGCCGCCCACCGACGAGCGGCCGGAGTGGGCCGCGGTGGGCGACCCGCTGGAGGCGGCGCTGGTCGCGTTCGCCGCCCGCTGCGGGCTGGAGCCGGAGACCACCCGCGCCGCCTGGCCCCGGGTCGCCGAGCACCCCTTCGACCAGGAGCTGCGCCGGATGACCACGGTGCACCGCTCCTGCGACCGCCGGTACCTGGTGGTGTGCAAGGGCGCGCCGGAGAACGTGCTGGTCGCGCCGCTGGTCGACGCCTCCGACGAGGAGATCGCCGAGCTGTCGGCCGCCGCGCACCGGCTGGCCGCCGAGGGGCTGCGGGTGCTCGCGGTCGCGTCCGCCGTGGCCGACGCGCCGCCGGCGGACCCCGCCCGGCCGACCGGGCTGCGGCCGGTAGGGCTGGTCGCCGTGGGCGACCCGCTGCGCGCGGGCGCGGCCGACATCGCGGGCAGCCTCGACGACGCCGGGGTCCGGCTGGTGCTGGTCACCGGCGACCACCCCGCGACCGCCGCGGCCATCGGCGGCCAGCTCGGGCTGTGGCACGAGGGCGACCCGCTGGTACGCGGGGACGACGGCGACCCGGCGCGGGCGCACCCGCAGGCGCGGGTGTTCGCGCGTACGCAGCCGGACCAGAAGCTCGACATCATCGCCGGGCTGCAGTCCCGGGGCCACGTGGTGGCGATGACCGGCGACGGGGTGAACGACGCTCCGGCACTGCGCCGCGCCGACATCGGCGTGGCGATGGGCGGCGGCACGGAGGTCGCCCGGCAGGCCGCCGACCTGGTGCTCGTCGACGACGACCTGTCCACCGTGGCCGCGGCGATCGGCGAGGGCCGCCGCATCTACGACAACATCCGGCGGTTCCTGCGCTACGCCCTCTCCGGGGGCGTCGCCGAGATCGCGGTGATGCTGCTCGGTCCGCTGTTCGGGCTGGCCGTGCCGCTGCTGCCGGCCCAGATCCTGTGGGTGAACCTGCTCACCCACGGCGTGCCGGGCGTGGCGCTGGGCGCGGAGCCGGCGGAGCCGGGCACGCTGCGCCGGGCGCCCCGCTCCCCCACCGAGTCGGTGCTCGGCGCGGGACTGGGCCGGGACGTGCTGGTCACCGGCGCCCTGATCGCCGCCGTGGTGCTCGGCGCCGGCGTGCTCGCCGCGCACTGGGAGCGGCCCTGGCAGTCGGTGGTCTTCGTGGTGCTCGGCCTGGCCCAGCTCGGGGTGGCGCTCGCGGTCCGCGCGCCGCGACCGCGCGGCGTCCGGCAGGGCAACCGCGCGCTGCCGGTCGCGGTGGCGGTCTCGGCGCTGCTCCAGATCGCCGGGGTGCTGCTGCCCCCGCTGCGGGAACTGCTCGGCACGGAGCCGCTCGGCGCGGTGGAGCTGCTGGCCTGCGCCGCTGTCAGCGTGCTGCCCGGGCTGGTGCTGCGGCTGGCCCGCCGACCGGTCGACCCCGCCGCCGGGTCGTCGTCGGGCACCGCGCCGCACGACGCGGTCACGCCAGCCCTGGTCGGCGGGCCCGGCCAGGGCACGCGGGCGGCGGGCGACCCGGCCGTGACCGTCGGAGCGGCGGATCGGGACCAAGGTCCCGACGGCCGGGACGAGCGCCTCTGACCGGTAGCGTTCGGGCAGAGCAGGATGAAGGTGAACAAGGAGGAATCATGGCCATCAACACCGGTGCCCCCGTCGTGGTGGGTGTGGACGGTTCGGCCGCCGCACTGGACGCGGTCCGGGTGGCGGCGCGGGAGGCGGCGCAGCGACAGCGTCCGCTGCGGGTGGTGCACGCCTTCATCTGGCCGTTGACCCGCGTCCCGGTCGACCCGGCGCCGGGCGCGCCGGCCGGTGCCGGCCTGCGCAACCAGGCCGAGCGGTACGTCGCCGAGGCGATCGCCGAGGCCGGCAAGGCCGCCCCCGAGGTGGCGGTCACCGGCGTGGTGGTCGACGGCGCGGCGACCCCCGTCCTGCTCGACGAGTCCCGGGACGCCGCGCTGGTGGTGCTCGGGCACCGCGGTCTGGGTGGCTTCGCCGGGCTGCTGATCGGCTCGGTGACCGTGCAGGTCTCCGCCCGCGCGCTGTGCCCGGTCCTCGTGGTGCGCGGCGAGCCGCGCGCCGACGGTCCGGTGGTGGTGGGCGTCGACGGCTCCGCGAACTCCACCGAGGCCGTCGCGTTCGCCTTCGAGGAGGCGTCCCACCGGGGCGCCCCGCTGCTCGCGGTGCAGGCCTGGCTCTACCCCTCGCCGGTCGGTCCGGGCGACATCCTGCCCCTGGTGTACGACCTGGACGCCTACGCCGCGGAGGAGGAGCGCGCGCTCGCCGAGTCCGTCGCCGGCTTCGCCGAACGCTACCCGGACGTGCCGGTGCGGCACCGGCTGGTCCGGGGCTCCCCGGCCCGGGTGCTGGTCGACGAGTCGAAGGCGGCCCAGCTGGTGGTCGTCGGGGCGCGCGGGCGGGGCCCACTGAGCGGGCTGCTGCTCGGCTCCGTCAGCCACGCCGTGCTGCACCACGCGCACTCCCCGCTGGCGATCGTGCGGCACCCGTAGCGGGCCGACGCGTCCCGACCTTCCCGGCCACCACCCTTCCCGTCGCGTCGGCCGCTCCCCCGGCCGGCGCGACGGGACCCGGTGGAAGGCCGGTGCGCGGGCACAGCGTGGACAGCCGCCACACCGGGCCTCACCGGGTGGCCGGCGGGCGTGGTGACAGGTCCGGTTCGGTGGGTGGCGCGTCGGGGAAATCCGGGTGCGCCGGTGGAGCCGCGTCGACAATGACCTGATCGACCTCTGGGAGAGCTGATGAATCGACCCGTCGTGGTGGGTGTGGACGGATCGCCGTCGAGCCTGGTGGCGGCGGAGCACGCCGCCCGGGCCGCCGTGCTGCGGTCCCGCCCCCTGCACCTGGTGCACGGCTACCTGCATCCGCTCGGCTACGGCGTGCCGGTCAACCCGTACGACCTGGGGTTGCCGGCGCCGACCGAGCAGGGGCAGAAGATGCTGGAGCAGACGGCCGCCGACCTGGTGGACCGCTGGCCGGGGCTGGCCGTGGAGGTGCGCCAGGTCGCCGGCGGGCCGGGCGCGACCCTCGTCGAGGAGTCCCGGCGGGCGGAGCTGGTGGTGGTGGGCAGCCGCGGCCTGGGCGGTTTCGCGGGGCTGCTGCTCGGCTCGGTCGGCACGCAGGTGGCCGCGCACGCGCACTGCCCGGTGCTGGTGGTCCGCCCGGCCGAGGAACCGATCCCGGTCGACGGGCCGGTGCTGGTCGGGGTGGACGGCTCGGAGCCCGCCGAACTGGCCGTCGGGTACGCCGCCGACGAGGCGACCCGGCGCGGGGTCGGGCTGGTGCTGGCGCACGTCCGACCGCCGGACGGGGAGCGCCGGACGCCGGACGAGGTGGCCGGGACGCCGGCCGCCGCGCACGCGGAGTCCGCCGAGCTGCTGGCCACCGCCGGGGCGGCGGTGCGCGGCAGCCACCCCGGGCTGGCCGTCGAGGAGCGGGTGCTCCGGGCGGAGAAGCCGGAGCAGGCGCTGATCGAGGCGAGCGGCGAGGCGGCGCTGGTGGTGGTCGGCTCGCGGGGCCGGGGCGGGTTCGCCGGGATGCTGCTCGGCTCGGTCAGCCAGGCCCTGGTGCAGCACGCGCGCTGCCCGGTGCTGGTCGCCCACCCGTACGGCCACGCCCGCTGAGCCGGCGCGGACCCGCCGGCCCACGACGGGCCGGCGGGTCGGCGGCGGTCAGTGGTCCCGGCCCCCGAGCAGTTCCTCGAAGCTGGTGGTGAGGGCGAAGGGGTCGGCGGGGCCGGCGGCCGGCGGGCGCCGGTGGATCTGGTCGGCCAGCTCGCCCCCGGCGCGGGCGATCCGCGCGCGCAGCGCACCGTCGGCGCCGCCGTCGGACCAGTCCTCGGGCGCGGCGAAGACCGCCGTGGGCACCACGACCGACCGCAGGTAGGCGAACATCGGCCGCAGGGCGTGCTCCAGGGCGAGCGAGTGCCGGGCGGTGCCGCCGGTGGCGCCGACCAGCACCGGCCGGTCCGCCAGCGCGCCCGAGTCGACCAGGTCGAAGAAGGACTTGAACAGCCCGTTGTACGACGCGTTGAAGATCGGCGTGACGGCGATCAGCCCGTCCGCGCCGGTGACCGTGTCGAGCACCTCCCGCAGGGCGGGCGGCGGAAAGCCGGTGAGCAGGTGGTTGACGATGTCGTGGGCGTGCTCGCGCAGCTCGACGGGGCGCACGTCCACGTCGTCGCCCCGCCGGGCCAGCTCGTCGCGGGTGGCCGCGGCGAGCTGGTCGGCGAGCAGTCGCGTCGACGAGGGCTGACCGAGCCCGGCCGACACCACGGCGAGGGTGCGGCGGGTCATCGGCCGGCCTCCGTGCCCGCCCCGGCCTGCTCGGCGGCGGCCCGCAGCGACGCGTGCGTCGGCGCCTCGGGCACGTGCGCCGGGCGCAGCGAGTCGAACTCCTTGCGCAGCACCGGAACGACCTCCTCGCCGAGCAGGTCGAGCTGCTCCAGCACGGTCTTCAGCGGCAGGCCGGCGTGGTCCATGAGGAACAGCTGGCGCTGGTAGTCGCCGACGTAGTCACGGAAGCCCAGCGTACGGTCGATGACCTGCTGCGGGCTGCCCACGGTCAGCGGGGTCTGCGCGCTGAACTCCTCGAGCGACGGGCCGTGCCCGTAGACGGGGGCGTTGTCGAAGTACGGCCGGAACTCCCGCACGGCGTCCTGCGAGTTGCGCCGCATGAACACCTGCCCGCCCAGCCCGACGATGGCCTGGTCGGCGGAGCCGTGGCCGTAGTGCGCGAACCGCTCCCGGTAGAGCCCGACCATCCGCTGGGTGTGCTCCTTCGGCCAGAAGATGTGGTTGGCGAAGAAGCCGTCGCCGTAGTAGGCCGCCTGCTCGGCGATCTCCGGGCTGCGGATCGAGCCGTGCCAGACGAACGGCGGCACGCCGTCGAGCGGGCGCGGCGTCGAGGTGAACGACTGCAGCGGGGTGCGGAAGCGGCCCTTCCAGTCGACCACGTCCTCGCGCCAGAGCCGGCGCAGCAGGTCGTAGTTCTCGATGGCGAGCGGGATGCCGTTGCGGATGTCCTGGCCGAACCACGGGTAGACGGGCCCGGTGTTGCCGCGCCCCATCATCAGGTCCACCCGGCCGTCGGCGAGATGCTGGAGCATCGCGTAGTCCTCGGCGATCTTCACCGGGTCGTTGGTGGTGATCAGCGTGGTCGAGGTGGACAGCAGCAGGCGCTCGGTGCGGGCCGCGATGAATCCCAGCATGGTGGTGGGCGACGACGGCACGAACGGCGGGTTGTGGTGCTCGCCGGTGGCGAAGACGTCCAGGCCGACCTCCTCGGCCTTCAGCGCGATGGTGACCATCGCCTTGATCCGCTCATGCTCGGTCGGCTCGCGACCGTTGGTCGGGTCGACCGTGACGTCGCCGACGGTGAAGACTCCGAACTGCATGACCAGCTCCTCGCGTTGTCCGGCCGGGGCCGGTGCGGTTCCCGTATCGCACCGCACAACATATTTGACGAGTCAACTATTCCACGGGCGGAGGCGACCGCGGTGGGCGCCGTCACGCCGGCGAGCGGGACGAGCGGAGGCTCAGCGGCTGCGCGGGACGTGCCGGCGGTAGGCGCTCACCGTGGGGTCGCCGGCGATCCAGAACCGCCAGGGGACGTCGTGCGCCCCCGTCACGCCCACCCTCGGGCCGGCGGCCACCGAGTCCGCCGGCACCGGCCGGTCGGCCGGGCGCAGCCGGACGGGGCCGTCGCCGAGCAGGTAGCGGCCGTAGACACCCTTGTCGATCCCCAGCGCCGCGCAGAGCCGGGCGGGCCCGCGCGCGAGGTCGACGTCCCGGCGTACGGCGGTGCGCCGGGCCCGGGCGACGTCGAGCCCGTCGACCACCTCGCCGGCGCGCAGCAGCACGGCCGACGCCTCCCCGTCCGGCCCGGTGACCACGTTCATGCACCAGTGCATGCCGTAGGTGAAGTAGACGTAGGCGTGCCCGGCCGGCCCGAACATCACCGCGTTGCGCGGGGTGCGGCCCCGGTGGGCGTGCGACGCGGGGTCGCCGGCCGTGCCGGCGTACGCCTCGACCTCGGTGATCCGGACGGTGACGCCGCCGGCGGCGAGCCGGCAGCCGAGCAGGCCGCGCGCGGCCGGCACCACGGGCCCGGAGAGCAGGTCGGCCAGCCCCGCGAGGTCGGCGGGGCGGCGGTCGGAGGACGCCACCACGGACCCGACCCTATCCCGCCGCGACGCCGCCTCGTTCCGGCGCTCGACCACTCGGCGTATCAACAACTCGTTGACAAGCAATCGTTGATGTGATGGGGTCGGGCCATGACCGACTCCTTCACCACGCCCGACGCCGGCCGGGCCCGGGCGCACCGCACGTACGACGCGCTGCACCGGATCACCGAGCGGCACGCCGGCACCGAGACGCGCCGCCGCCGCCACACCAACCCCTACGTCCCGGACACCTACGAGGCGGTCGCGCTGGTCACGGCGCTCGCCGCCGGCGGGGCGGAGGTGGAGCCCGGAGAGGAGCGGGTCGACGACGCGGACCTCGTCGCGGCCCTCACCCTCGTGCCGCACCTGCGCGCCGAGGTCGACGCCATGGAGGCGGGGCTGCTGACGCTGGCCCGTGGCCGCGGGCTGACCTGGCAGCAGATCGCGTACGGGCTCGGGCTGGGCAGCGCGCAGGCCGCCAAGCAGCGCTTCGAGCGCCTCTCCGCCCGCACCGCCACCACCGACTGACGCCCCCGATGGGCCAGACTGGGCGCGGGACCGTTGTCGAGGAGGACGCGATGACGCGCGAGGAGATGCTGGCGTACTGCCTGGGCAAGCCGGGCGCCTGGCTGGACCAGCCGTGGGAGGGCGACGAGGTGGTGAAGGTCGGCAGCCGGATCTTCGCCTTCCTCGGCTCCGCCGGCGGCGACGACCCGACGGTCGGGGTGAAGTGCGGCCCGAGCCGGGAGATCGCCGACGAGTGGCTGCACCGGCACCCGGGCGACGCGCGAGCCTCGGCGTACATCGGGCGCTCCGGCTGGAACACGCTGCGCCTGGCCGGCGGGATCGACGACGAGGAGCTGACCGAGGCGGTCGACGGGTCGTACGACGCGGTGGTGGCGAAGCTGCCGAAGCGGGAGCGGCCGACGGCCTGAGCCCCGCGCGGCGCATGTCGCGCCGCGCGGGGTCACGCACTCAGCGCGGCACGACCCGCTCGGCGGCCCACTCCCGCCAGCCGGCCAGCTTGTCCGCGGCGGCGGCGAGCTGGTCGGCGACCGGGCCGGGACCGGTCGAGCCGGGGGTGGTCCGGGCGGCGAGCGCCGACCGGACCGAGAGCACGTCCCGCACGGACGGGTCGAGGTGCTCGCTGACCGCCGCGAGGTCGGCGTCGGAGACCTCGTCGAGGGCGCAGTCCCGGGCCACGCAGAGCGCAACCAGCTTCCCGGTGATCTCGTGCGCGTCGCGGAACGGCACGCCCCGGCGGACGAGCCAGTCGGCCACCTCGGTGGCCAGCGAGAAGCCCACCGGCGCGGCGGCGACGAGGCGGTCCACCCGGACGGTCATCGTGGAGATCATCCCGGCCAGCGCCGGCAGCAGCAGCTCCAGGGTGTCGACCGCGTCGAAGGCCGGCTCCTTGTCCTCCTGCATGTCCCGGTCGTAGGTCATCGGCAGGCCCTTGAGCATGGTGAGCACGCTCATCAGCCCGCCGACGAGGCGGCCGGACTTGCCCCGGGCCAGCTCGGCGATGTCCGCGTTCTTCTTCTGCGGCATGATCGACGAGCCGGTGGCGAAGGCGTCGTCCAGCTCCACCCAGCCGAACTCCTGCGACGTCCAGAGCACCACCTCCTCGCCGAGGCGGGACAGGTGCACCCCGACCATCGCGGTGACGAAGAGGAACTCGGCGACGAAGTCCCGGTCGGCCACGGCGTCCATGGAGTTGGCGAAGGACGTGCGGAAGCCCAACTCCTTGGAGACGGCCACCGGGTCCAGCGGCAGGCCGGAACCGGCCAGCGCGCCCGCGCCGAGCGGACTGATCGCCGTGCGGTGGTCCCAGTCCCGCAGCCGTTCCAGGTCGCGCAGCAGCGGCTGCACGTGGGCGAGCAGCCAGTGCCCGAAGGTGACCGGCTGGGCGTGCTGGAGGTGGGTCATCCCCGGCGCGGCGGTGTCCACGTGCCGCCCGGCCTGCTCGACCAGCGCCTCGGCCAGTTCGACCAGCCGCGACGCCACGCCCCGGGCGTGGTCGCGCAGGTAGAGCCGCAGGTCGGTGGCGACCTGGTCGTTGCGGGACCGGCCGGCGCGCAGCTTGCCGCCGAGGCTGCCGAGGCGCTCCAGCAGCCCGCGCTCCAGCGCGGTGTGCACGTCCTCGTCGTCGACGGTGGGGCGGAACTGCCCCGAGGCGCAGGCGGCCTCCAGGTCGTCCAGGGCGGCGAGAATGCGGCCCAGCTCCTCCGGGTCGAGCAGGCCCGCGCCCGCGAGGACCCGGGCGTGCGCCCGGGAACCCGCGATGTCGTACGGGGCGAGGCGCCAGTCGAACTGCACGCTCACCGACAGCCGTGCCAGGGCCTCTGCGGGGCCGCCGGCGAACCGGCCGCCCCAGAGGCTGGTGCGGTTGGTGGCGGCGCTGTTCTCGGTCAGGCTCTTGTCGTCCACGCCGCCCATTGTGGTGCCCACGATCTTCAGCCGCCCAGCCGGGCGTCCCGCGCGGCGGCCATCTTGCTCGGCAGGCCCCAGAGCTGGACGAATCCCTTGGCCAGGGACTGGTCGAACGTGTCGCCGGTGTCGTAGGTGGCCATGCCGAAGTCGTAGAGGCTGGCCTCGGAGCGCCGGCCGGTGACGGTGGCCCGGCCGCCGTGCAGGACGAGCCGCACCTCGCCGCTGACGTGCCGCTGCGCGTCGTCGATGAACGCGTCCAGGCTGTTCTTCAGCGGAGAGAACCAGAGGCCGTCGTAGACCAGCTCGCCCCAGCGCTGGTCGACGCCGCGCTTGAACCGGGCCAGGTCCCGCTCCACGGTCACCGCCTCCAGCTCCTGGTGGGCGGTGATCAACGCGATCGCGCCGGGCGCCTCGTACACCTCGCGGCTCTTGATACCGACGAGGCGGTCCTCGACCATGTCGAGCCGGCCCACGCCCTGGGCGCCGGCGCGCCGGTTGAGCTCCAGGATCGCCTGGTACGGGGTGACGGTCTCGCCGTCGATCGCCACCGGGACGCCGGCGTCGAAGGTGATCACGACCTCGTCGGCGTCGCGCTCCTGCGCCGGGTCGGCGGTGTACGAGTACAGGTCCTCGATCGGGCTGTTCCAGATGTCCTCCAGGAAGCCCGTCTCGACGGCGCGCCCGAACAGGTTCTGGTCGATGGAGTACGGCGACTTCGCCGACACATCGATCGGCAGCCCCTTCTCCTCGGCGAAGGCGATCGCCTTGTCCCGCGTCCAGGCGAAGTCCCGGGCCGGCGCGATGATCTTCAGGTCGGGCGCGAGCGCGCCCAGGCCGACCTCGAAGCGGACCTGGTCGTTGCCCTTGCCGGTGCAGCCGTGCGACACGATGGTGCCGCCGTGCTTGCGGGCCGCGGCCACCAGGTGCTTGACGATCAGCGGCCGGGACAGCGCGGAGACCAGCGGGTAGCGGTCCATGTAGAGCGCGTTGGCGCGGATGGCCGGCAGGCAGTACTCGGCGGCGAACTCGTCGCGCGCGTCGACCACCTCGGACTCGACCGCGCCGCAGTCCAGGGCGCGCTGCCGGATGGCGTCGAGGTCCTCGCCGCCCTGCCCGACGTCGACCGCGACCGCGATCACCTCGGCGCCGGTCTGCTCGGCGAGGTACGGGATGGCGACGGAGGTGTCGAGCCCTCCGGAGTAGGCAAGAACGACCCGCTCGGTCATGGTGTGGTGCTCCCTTCAACGTTCTCTTCCCGGCGGGCCCAGCCGGCGAGCTTGTCGCCGAGCGCGGCCCCGCCGACGGCCTCGCGGGCCACGACGAGGATGGTGTCGTCGCCGGCGATGGTGCCGACGACCTCGGGCAGGCCCGCTCGGTCCAACGCGCTGGCCAGGTAGTGGGCTGCGCCCGGCGGGGTGCGCAGCACGGCGATGTTGCCGCTGGAGTCGACCCCGTTGAGCAGCTCCCGCAGCAGCCGGACCAGCCGGGCCGGCGCCGCCTCGGCGTCGCGCAGCGGCCGGTGGCCGTCCTCGGGGATCAGGTAGACGGCCCGCCCGTCGCCGCCGCGTACGGTCACCGCGCCCAACTCCTTGAGGTCGCGGGACAGGGTGGCCTGGGTGACCTGGATGCCGTCGCCGGCGAGCAGGTCGGCCAGCTCGGTCTGCGAGTGGATCGCCTTGTCGCGGATCAGCTCGACGAGGCGGGCGTGGCGGGCGGCGCGGGTCAACGGGGCGGTCATGGAGTCTCCCTGGTCGCGGCGGCGCCCGGCGCCGCCGCGTCCGGGGCGGCGGGCGCGGCCCCGAGGAGGAACGTCAGCAACGCCTTCTGGGCGTGCAGCCGATTCTCCGCCTGGTCGAACACGGCGCTGTGCGGGCCGTCGAGCACCTCGTCGGTGATCTCCTCGCCCCGGTGCGCGGGCAGGCAGTGCAGCACGATCGCGTCGGGCGCGGCGTGGCCCAGCAGCGCGGCGTTGACCTGGTACGGCAGGAACGGGGTGATCCGGTCCAGGCCGTCCGACTCCTGACCCATCGAGGTCCACGTGTCGGTGGCGACCACGTCGGCCCCGGCCACCGCCGCGACGGGGTCGGTCAGCGCCTGCACGGAGCCGCCGGTGCCTGCGGCGATCTTCTCGGCCCGGGCGAGCACCTCCGGGTCGGGGCCGAAGTTGGCCGGCCCGGCGACCCGCACGTGCATCCCGGCGGTCGCCCCGGCCAGCAGGTACGAGTGGGACAGGTTGTTGGCGGCGTCGCCGACGTACGCCAGGGTCCGGCCGGCGGTGCCGCCGCAGTGCTCGCGGATCGTGAGCAGGTCGGCCAGGAGCTGGCAGGGGTGGAACCCGTCGGTGAGCGCGTTGACGACCGGCACGGTCGCGGCGTCGGCGACCTCGGCGATCCGGTCGTCGCCGTGCGTGCGCAGCACGATCGCCGCGACGTAGCGGGAGAGGACCCGCCCGGCGTCGCCGAGGGTCTCGCCCCGCCCGAAGTGGGTGACCTGGGTGTCCACCACCAGGGGGTGCCCGCCGAGTTCGGCGATGCCGACGTCGAACGAGAACCGGGTGCGCAGGCTCTGCTTGTCGAACAGCACCGCCACGGACCGGGGGCCGGCCAGCGGCCGGTGGCCGAACCGGTCGGCCTTCATCCGCGCCGCGAGGTCGAGCACGGCCGACTGCTCGGCGGGGGTCAGGTCGTCGTCCCGCAGGAAGTGCCGGGTCATGCGCTCGTCTCCGTCGTGGTCGCGGTGGTCGCGGCGGCCGGGCTCTCGCCGGCAACGACCGGGGTGGTGCCGGCGGCGGCCGGGGAGGCCGCGTCGAGCGCCGCGGGCAGAGCGGCCAGGAAGGCGTCGGCCTGGGCGGCGGTCAGGATCAGCGGCGGGGCGAGCCGTACCACGCCGGGCTGCACCGGGTTGACCAGGAAGCCGGTCTCCCGCAGCGCCTCGGCGAGCACCTTCGCCACGGGCGCGGCGAGCACCACGCCGAGCAGCAGGCCCGCGCCGCGTACGCCGTCGACCAGCGGGTGGCCGAGCGCCTCGATGCCCCGGCGCAGCCGCTCGCCGATCCGCTTGACGTGGTCGAGCAGCCCCTCGTGCGCGATGGTGCCCACCACCGCCAGGGCGGCGGCGCAGCTGATCGGGTTGCCGCCGAACGTGGTGCCGTGCATGCCGGGGCCGAGCAGGTCGGCGGCCCGGCCGAAGGCCAGGCAGGCGCCGAGGGGCAGCCCGCCGCCGAGCCCCTTGGCCAGGGTCACCACGTCGGGCTCGACGCCCTCGGCCTGGTGGGCGAACCAGTGCCCGGTGCGGCCGATGCCGGTCTGCACCTCGTCGAGCACCAGCAACGCGCCGTGCCGGGCGGTGATCCGCCGGGCGGCGGCCAGGTAGCCGGCCGGCGGGACCACGACGCCGTTCTCGCCCTGCACCGGCTCCAGGATCACCATGGCCGTGGCGTCGGTGACGGCCGCCTCCAGCGCGGCGACGTCGCCGTAGTCGACGTGGCTGACGTCGCCGGGCAGCGGGCGGAACGGGTCGGCCTTGGCCGGCTGGCCGGTCAGCGCCAGCGCGCCCATGGTCCGCCCGTGGAAGCCGCCCCGGGTGGCGACCACGTGGGTGCGGCCGGTGAGCCGGGACAGCTTGAACGCCGCCTCGTTGGCCTCCGCGCCCGAGTTGGCGAAGAAGACCCGGCCGGACCGGCCGGCCAGGGCCAGCAACAGCTCGGCCAGGGCCACCGGCGGCTCGGCGACGTAGAGGTTGGAGACGTGCCCGAGGGTGGCGACCTGCTTCGACACGGCGGCCACCACGGCCGGGTGGGCGTGGCCGAGGGCGTTGACCGCGATCCCGCCGACCAGGTCGACGTACTCCCGGCCGGCCTCGTCGACCACGACGGCGCCGGAGCCGGAGACGAGGGCCAGCGGCGGCGTGCCGTAGTTGTCCATCATCGACTGCGACCAGCGCTCGACGAGCGTGCTCATGACGGGACCGAACCTTCCTTGTTCGCGACTGCGGGGCTCGCAAGCTCACTCCTCGCGCTCACGGTGCCCTCCTTGTTCGCGACTGCGGGGCTCGCAAGCTCACTCCTCGCGCTCACGACCATGGTTCCGAACCCTTCCGAGGTGAAGACCTCCAGCAACGTGGAGTGGGCGACCCGGCCGTCGACCACGTGCGCGGCGGGGACCCCCTGCCGCACGGCCCGCAGGCAGGCCTCCATCTTGGGCACCATGCCGCTGGACAACGACGGCAGCAGCTTCGCCAGCTCGTCGGCGGTGATCTCGCTGACCAGGCTGCCGGTGTCCGGCCAGTCGGCGTAGAGGCCGGGCACGTCGGTGAGGACGACCAGCTTGCGGGCGTCGAGGGCGACGGCGAGCGCGGCGGCGGCGGTGTCGGCGTTCAGGTTGTGCAGCACGCCGTCGGCGTCCGGCGCGACCGTGGAGATCACCGGGATCCGCCCGGCCGCGATCAGGTCGGTGACCGCCGAGACGTCGACCGACTCGACGTCGCCGACCTGCCCGACGTCGACCGGCTCCCCGTCCACGTACGCGGGCCGCCGCACGGCGGTGAACAGGCCCGCGTCCTCGCCGGAGAGGCCGACCGCGAACGGGCCGTGCGCGTTGATCAACCCGACCAGCTCCCGGCCCACCTGGCCGACGAGCACCATCCGGACCACGTCCATCGCCTCCGGGGTGGTGACCCGCAGGCCGCCCCGGAACTCGCTGGCGATGCCGAGCCGGCCGAGCATGGCGGAGATCTGCGGGCCGCCGCCGTGCACCACGACCGGCTTCAGGCCGGCGTAGCGCAGGAAGACCATGTCGGCGGCGAAGGCCCGTTGCAGTTCGGGGTCGACCATGGCGTTGCCGCCGTACTTGACCACGACGGTCGAGCCGGAGAAGCGGGCCAGCCAGGGCAGGGCCTCGATCAGCGTGGCGGCCTTGGCCTGGGCGCGGGTGAGGTCGGTGGTGAGGCTCATGTCGAGTAGGCCGAGTTCTCGTGTACGTACGCGTGGGAGAGGTCGTTGGTCCAGATCGTGGCCTCGGCGTCGCCGGCGTGCAGGTCGATCCGGATGGTGACGTCCCGCCCGGTCAGGTCGACCTTCGACCGGTCCTCGGCGGCGGCGCCGGAGCGGCACACCCAGACGCCGTTGACCGCGACGTCGACCGCGTCCGGCTCGAAGGCGGCGGCGGTGGTGCCGACGGCGGCGAGGATCCGACCCCAGTTCGGGTCGTTGCCGAACAGCGCGGTCTTGACCAGGTTGTTGCGGGCCACCGACCGCCCCACCTCGACCGCGTCGTCCTCGCTCGCCGCGCCGACCACGTCGACGGCGATCTGCTTGGTGGCGCCCTCGGCGTCGGCGACGAGCTGCTGGGCCAGGTCGTGCGCGGCGGCGGTGACCGCGGCGGTCAGCTCGGCCGGCGTCGGCGCGATGCCGCTCGCGCCGCTGGCCAGCAGCAGCACCGTGTCGTTGGTCGACATGCAGCCGTCGGAGTCGATCCGGTCGAAGGTGACCCGGCACGCCTCGCGCAGCGCGGCGTCGAGGGCCTCCGGCCCGGCCACCGCGTCGGTGGTCAGCACGCAGAGCATGGTCGCCATCGCCGGGGCGAGCATGCCGGCGCCCTTGGCCATGCCGCCGACGGTCCAGCCGCTGCCCCGCGCCACCGTGGTCTTGGGGCGGGTGTCCGTGGTCATGATGGCCTCGGCGGCCGCCGGGCCGCCGTCGCGGGACAGGCCGCGGATCGCGGCGCGTACGCCGGGGAGGAGCTTCTGCATCGGCAGCCGCTCGCCGATCAGGCCGGTCGAGCAGACCGCCACGTCGCCGGCCCCGAGCATCAGCCGGGGGCTGGCCGAGGTGAGCGCGGCGGCGGCGTGCTCGGCGGTGGCGTGGGTGTCCTGGAAGCCGGCCGGGCCGGTGCACGCGTTGGCCCCGCCCGAGTTGAGCACCACGGCGCGGACGACGCCGCCGCGGACCACCTGCTGGGTCCAGAGCACCGGCGCGGCCTTGACCCGGTTGGCGGTGAACACGGCGGCGACCCCGGCGTCCGGGCCGTCGTTGACGACCAGCGCGACGTCGCTCGCGCCGCTGGCCTTGAGCCCGGCGGCCACCCCGGCCGCCCGGAATCCCCGCGGAGTCGTGACGCTCATGGTGCGATCCCCCAGACGGACAGGCCCGTCGTCTCCGGCAGGCCGAACATGAGGTTGGCGTTCTGCACGGCCTGGCCGGCGGCGCCCTTGCCGAGGTTGTCCAGCGCGCTGAGCACGATGGTCCGGCGGGTGTCGACGTCGACGGTGGCCTGCAGGTGGCAGGAGTTGGAGCCGAGGGTGGCGGCGGTGTGCGGCCAGGTCCCCTCGGGCAGCACGTGCACGAAGGGCGCGTCCGCGTACGCCTCGGCGAGCACCGCCCGCGGGTCCACGCCCCGGGCCGGCACGGCGGTCACGGTGGCCAGGATGCCCCGGGGCATCGGCGCGAGCACCGGGGTGAGCGACAGGCCGGTCGCCCCGGTGGCCTGCTTGATCTCCGGCACGTGCTGGTGGGTGCCGACGCGGTAGGGCGACAGGTCCCCCATCACCTCGCTGCCGAGCAGGTGCGGCTTGGCCGCCTTGCCCGCGCCGGAGGTGCCGGAGGCCGCGACGACCACCACGTCGGCCGGGTCGGCGGCGCCGGCGGCGATCAGCGGGGCGAGCGCGAGGGTGATGGCGGCGGCGTAGCAGCCGGTGTTGGCGACCCGGGTGGCGCCGGCGATCAGCTCCCGCTGGCCGGGCAGCTCGGGCAGGCCGTAGGTCCACTGCCCGGCGTGCGGGCCGCCGTAGTAGTTGGCCCAGGCGTAGGGGTCGGCGAGCCGGTGGTCGGCGCCGAGGTCGACGACGCGGACCTCGGGCGGGAGCTGGGCCGCCAGGGCCGCCGACTGGCCGTGCGGCAGGGCCAGGAAGACCAGGTCCGCGTCGGCCAGCGCCGTCGCGTCCGTCTCGCCGAGGACCAGGTCCAGGCCGGCGAGCTGCGGGTGCACGACGTCGAGCCGGTGCCCGGCCTGGCTGTGCGCGGTAGCGGCGACCAGGTCGAACTCCGGGTGCCCGGCGACCAGGCGGATCAGCTCGCCCCCGGCGTAGCCGCTCGCCCCCGCTACCGCGACTCGGATACCCATACTCACCTCCGCATGACTATGCAGCGAAGGTTAGCAGTAATGATCGGCCGCTGCAAGTTCATGCAGACTTCTGTATGCACATGATGAGCGTCGCGTCCGGGCGCGGGGGGTCGGGACGGAGCCGGACAACGGAAACGGCCCCCGCCCGGCGAAACCGGACGGGGGCCGTCGACGTGCAGGCGTCAGGCGCCGCGCAGGGTGGCGCCGAAGCGTTCCGCGGCCCGGGCGACCGCCGCGTCCCGCGCGGCCACCGCCTCCTCCACGGTCAGCGTCCGGTCGGGGGCCCGGAAGGTGAGCTTGTACGCCAGCGACTTCCGGCCCGCCCCGAGCTGCTCGGAGGCGTACACGTCGAACAGGCGCACCCCCTCCAGCAACTCGCCGGCGCCCTCGACCAGGGCGCGCTGCACCTGCGCCGCCGGGACCGACTCGTCGACCACCAGCGCCACGTCGATCAACGCCGGCGGGAAACCCGAGACGGCCGGCCCGGACGCCACCGGGGCCGCCGGCAGCGCGTCCAGGTCCAGCTCCAGGGCGCTGGTCCGCCGGGGCAGCTCCAGCGCCGCCAGGACCGCCGGGTGCAGCTCGCCGGCGTGCCCGACCACCGTGCCGTCGACCAGCAGCTCCGCGCAGCGGCCGGGGTGCCACGGCGCGTACTCGGCGGCCCGGACCTCGATCCGGTGCGCGGGAATGTCGGCGGCGGCGAGCACGTCCCGGCCGGCCTCCACGGCGTCCGCCCAGCCGGCCGGGCGGCCCGCGCCCCACCAGCCGGCCGGCTCGACGTCGCCGGTCAGCACGACGGCGACGTGCCGGGGCTGGTCGGGCACCACCGCGTCGGCGGCGGCGAACTCCTCGTCGCTGGGTCGCCGGTCCACGCCCATCGCCGGCGGGCGGCCGGCGCCGGGGCGCGGGTGGAAGACCGCGCCGATCTCGTACAGGGCGAGGTCGCGCTGGCCCCGGCCGAGATTGCGCTTCACGATGCCGAGCAGCGGGCCGAGCAGCGTGGTGCGCAGCAGCGGCTCCTCCTCCGACAGCGGGTTGGCCAGCCGTACCGCCTGCCGGCGCGGGTCGCCCTCGGGCAGGCCGAGCTGGTCGGCCAGCTCCGGGGCGACGAACGGGTGCGCCAGCACCTCCACGTACCCGCGCTCGGCGAGCGACCGGGCCACGGCCCGGCGGCGACGCTGCTGCCAGGTCAGGCCGCGGCCGGGCGGCGCCGTCGGCAGCACCGACGGCACCCGGTCGTACCCGTCGAGGCGGACCACCTCCTCGACCAGGTCCGCCGGGTCGGTCAGGTCGGGCCGCCAGGTCGGCGGGGTGACGGTGAGCGCCGCGCCGTCGCCGGCGGCGACGCCGACCTCGCCCGGGTCCTCGCCGAGCCGGTCGGCGCCGTGGGCGACCGTGCAGCCCACCTGCTCCAGCAGGGCCACCACCCGCGCCGGCGGGTAGGTCACGCCGATCCGCCGGGTCGGCAGGTCGACCGGCAGGACCACCGGGGTACGCGGCCGGACGTGGTCGATGTCGAGGATCTCGTCCCCGGCCGTGCCGCCGGCGTGCTCGGTGAGCAGCCGGACCGCCCGCGCGATGGCGACCAGCGGCAGGGCCGGGTCGACGCCCCGCTCCCACCGCTTCGCCGCCTCGCTGAACAGCCGGTGCCGGCGGGCGGTGCGCCCCACCATCACCGGGTCCCAGTGGGCGGCCTCGAAGAGCACGTCCGTGGTCCCCGCGACGACCTCGCTGGTCTCGCCGCCCATCACGGCGGCGAGCGAGATCGGGCCGGTGTCGTCGCAGATCACCATGTCCTCGGGCGCGAGCGCGCGGGTCACCCCGTCCAGCGTGGTCAGCTTCTCCCCCGGCTCGGCGCGGCGCACCACCAGCGGCCCGGCGATCCGGTCGGCGTCGAAGGCGTGCATCGGCTGGCCGAGTTCCAGCATCACGTAGTTGGTGATGTCGACCGGCAGCGAGATGCTGCGGATGCCGGCGACGGTGAGCCGCCGCTGCATCCAGCCGGGGGTGGCCGCCGTCGGGTCGACGCCGCGCACGAGGCGGGCGGCGAACCGGTCGCAGCCGACCGTGTCCCGCACCTCGACCGGGTACGCCGGGGCCTCCGTGCCGCCGGGCGCGGGCGCCAGGCCCGGGTCGCGGAACGGCACGCCGAGGGTGTGCGACAGCTCGCGGGCGAGGCCGCGCAGGCTCATCGCGTACCCCCGGTCGGGGGTGATCTCCAGCTCGACCACGACGTCGTCGAGCCCGACGACCGGCCGCGCGTCGTCGCCCGGCTTGGCCGGGGTGTCCTCGGGCAGCACGATGATGCCCGAGTGGTCGTCGCCGAGGCCCAGCTCCTTGGCGGAGCAGATCATGCCGTTGGAGTTGCGCCCGTAGGTCTTGCGCGCGCCGATGGCGAAGCCGCCGGGCAGCACGCCGCCGGGCAGGATGACCACGACCCGGTCGCCCGGGGCGAAGTTGCGCGCCCCGCAGACGATCTCCTGCGGCTCGCCGGTGCCGTTGGCGTCCCCGACGTCGACCCGGCAGAACCGGATCGGCTTCTTGAAGCCGGTCAGCTCCTCGATCTCCCGGACCTCACCGACCACCAGCTGACCGGTGACGGTCTCCCGCAGGTCCACGACGGACTCGACCTCGATGCCGAGGCCGACCAGGGCCTGCTCCAGGTCGCCGGCGGGCAGGTCGGCGGGGAGGTCGACGTACTCCCGCAGCCAACTGACAGAAACTCGCATGACTCAGACCACCGTCTCCGTAACTCGTACCCGCATCGCCTACGCCCCGACCCCGAACGCGCGGGTGAACCGCACGTCGCCCTCGGCCATGTCCCGCATGTCGCTGACCCCGTGCCGGAACATCACGGTCCGGTCGATGCCCATGCCGAACGCGAATCCCGAGTAGACCTCGGGGTCGATGCCGCAGGCGCGCAGCACCCGCGGGTTGACCATCCCGCAGCCGCCCCACTCGACCCAGCGCGGGCCGTCGCGGTGCTCCGGGAACCAGACGTCGAACTCCGCCGACGGCTCCGTGAACGGGAAGTAGTGCGGCCGGAAGCGGGTCTTCGCGCCCTCGCCGAACATCGCCCGGGCGAAGTGGTCCAGGGTGCCGCGCAGGTGCGCCATGGTGATGCCCTTGTCCACCACCAGGCCCTCCACCTGGTGGAAGACCGGGGCGTGGGTGGCGTCCAGCTCGTCGGTGCGGTAGACCCGCCCCGGCACGATCACGTAGATCGGCGGCTGGCGGGTCAGCATGGTGCGCGCCTGCACCGGCGAGGTGTGGGTGCGCAGGACGAGGCCGGAACCCGCCGGCTCGCCGGCCGTCCCGGCGGAGCCGTCGGCGGGTGCGATGTGGAAGGTGTCCATCAGGCCACGGGCCGGGTGGTCGGCCGGGATGTTGAGCGCGTCGAAGTTGGTCCACTCCAGCTCGACCTCGGGCCCCTCGGCCACCTCGTAGCCCATCCCGACGAACAGGTCGCTGATCTGCTCCATCAGGGTGCTGATCGGGTGCCGGGCGCCCCGGGGCCGCCGGTCGTGGGGCAGCGTCACGTCGACGCGCTCCTCCACCAGCACCCGTTCCGCCTGCTCCCGCTCCAGGACCTCCTGGCGGGCGGCGTAGGCGGCCTCGACGGCGCGGCGGGCCTCGTTGACCCGCTTGCCGGCGTCGGACTTCGCGGCCGGCGGCAGCGCGCCGATCTCCCGGCGGGCCAGCGACACCGGGGACCGGTCGCCGAGGTGCGCCGGGCGCAGCGCGGTCAGCGCGTCCGGGTCACCGGCCTCGGCGAACGCCTTCTCGGCGGCGGCGACGGCCTCGGCCAGGGCGGCCGGGTCGAGCAGGGCGACCTGCTTCGGGTCGTACGGATCGTTGCGGTAGCTCATGGCGTACGGGCACTCCCTCACGGCGGCGCCAGCCCTCACGGGGCGGCGAAGCGAGTCTACGGACGCGCGGCTGTGCCGCAGCCCGCCGGTGGGAGTTGCGCGGAAAGCAGGTCAGGCCCGCCGCCCGCCGACACCGGCGGGCTGGCTAAACGAACGCCGTGGCGCGTTCACGGGCGAATGCTCTCCTCTGCTGGGTGCCTCGCGGGACCGGTGCCCGGTCACCGCTGCGCTCTCGCTGAAGCGTACAGGCAGACGGCGGCGGCCGCAGCCAGGTTCAGGCTCTCGGCGCGCCCGTGCAGCGGCACCCGGACGCGGGCGTCGGCGGCGGCGGTGAGCGCCTCCGGCAGGCCGTGCGCCTCGGAGCCGAACAGCCAGGCGGTGGGGGCGGCGAGCCGGCCGGCGTCGGCGAGGTCGTCGAGGTCGTCCTCGCCGTAGCCGGTGGTGGCAAGCACGGTGAGGCCGGCGGCGCGCAGCGCGGCGACCACGTCCAGCGGGTCGGGCGCGCGGACCACGTCGACGTGGAAGAGGCTGCCGGCCGAGGCCCGGACGCACTTGCCGTTGTACGGGTCGACAACGTCGCCGGCGAGGACGACCGCGCCGGCCCCGGCGGCGTCGGCGGTGCGCAGCACGGTGCCGGCGTTGCCCGGGTCGCGGATCTCGGCGAGCACCGCGACGAGGCGGGGCCCGCCGGCCAGGGCCCGCTCCAGGGGCACGTCGAGGTGCCGGCAGACGGCGACCAGGCCCTGCGGGGCGACGGTCTCGGCGAGGGCGGCCAGGGCCTCGTCGGTCACCTCGGAGACCGGCACGTCGGCGCGGGCGGCGTCGGCGGCCAGGTCGGCGTGCCGGTCCAGGGCGGCGGGCGTACCGAAGAGTTCGGTGACCACCCCCGGGCGGGCCAGGGCCTCGCGGACCGCCTGCGGCCCCTCGGCGAGGAACCGGCCGGTGGCCTCGCGGTCCCGGCGGCGCTGGAGCCGGCGGGCGGCGACCACCCTGGGGGTACGCGGGGTGAAGGGGCCGGAGACGGCGTCGAGGCGTCTCCCGCGCGATGGTGACTGCATGGGAGACGCCTCGATCTGCTGGTGCGCGGGGATCAGGCGGCCTGGGCCGCCGCGCCGCCGGTGCCCTCGGCCGTGACCGCGGCCCGGGCCAGCTCGACGATCGCCGCGAACGCGGCGGCGTCGTTGACGGCCAGGTCGGCCAGGATCTTGCGGTCGACCTCGATGCCGGCCAGGCGCAGGCCCTGGATCAGGCGGTTGTAGGTCATCCCGTTGGCGCGGGCGCCCGCGTTGATCCGCTGGATCCACAGCTGCCGGAAGTCGCCCTTGCGGTCGCGACGGTCCCGGTAGGCGTACTGCATCGAGTGCAGCACCTGCTCCTTGGCCTTGCGGTAGAGGCGGGAGCGCTGACCGCGGTAGCCGCTCGCGGTCTCCAGCAGGGTACGGCGCTTCTTCTGGGCGTTCACAGCCCGCTTGACGCGTGCCATCTCAACTCCTTCTTACGTCAGGTGGCGCGCGTCAGCGGCCGAGCAGCTTCTTGATGCGCTTGACATCGGCCTTGGCCAGCACGACGGTGCCGGTCAGCCGACGGGTCTGGGTGGAGGGCTTCTTCTCCAGGTTGTGCCGGAGGCCGGCCTGCTGGGCAACGATCTTGCCCTTGCCGGTCACCTTGACCCGCTTGCCCATCCCCGTGTGGCTCTTCATCTTCGGCATGTGGAACGTCTCTCCCCTGTTACTCGCCGGTCGTCCCGGCGGGTCCGGCCGCCTCGGCCGTCGGCGCCTCGGCGGCGCCGGACTCCCGCTCGCCCCGCGGTAGCGCGCCGCCGCGGGCGGCCGTGGCGGCCGCCTTGGTGGCGCGGTGCGGCGCGAGCACCATGATCATGTTTCGGCCGTCCTGCTTCGGCGCGGCCTCGACGTACCCCAGCTCCGAGATCTCCGACTCGAGCCGGCGCAGGAGCCGGTAACCCAGCTCCGGGCGGCTCTGCTCGCGACCGCGGAACATGATCGTCACCTTGACCTTGTCGCCGGCCTTGAGGAACCGCACCACGTGACCCTTCTTGGTCTCGTAGTCGTGCGGGTCGATCTTCGGCCGGAGCTTCATCTCCTTGATGACGGTCTGCTGCTGGTTACGCCGCGCTTCGCGCGCCTTCAGTGCGCTCTCGTACTTGAACTTGCCGAAGTCCATGAGCTTGCACACCGGAGGGCGCGCCATCGGCGCAACCTCGACCAGGTCCAGGTCTACGTCCGCGGCCAGCTGAAGGGCGCGCTCCAGCGGGACGATGCCCACCTGCTCACCCTCGGGGCCGACCAGTCGGACCTCACGTGCCCGGATCTGCTCGTTCACGCGTGGTTCGACGCTGATGGGGCCTCCTCGAGTCAAAGTCTCCTGCGTGGCCGACCCCGCGGCTCCCCGGGTGGGAGCCAACCGGAAAGCAGAAG
The DNA here is from genome assembly GCF_040295705.1 of Micromonospora sp. NPDC002717. NCBI lineage: Bacteria > Bacillati > Actinomycetota > Actinomycetes > Micromonosporales > Micromonosporaceae > Micromonospora > Micromonospora sp. NPDC002717. The sequence goes on from NZ_JBEOVW010000014.1 coordinate 111,237, forward strand.
GCCCCGGCGCATGCCAGGGCCCGCTCGACCGGTCGGCACAATCACATGATCGCGCATCCGGCGCCGGGACGTGCCCGGAACCGGTGACCGGACCCGGCCACCGTGGCGGCGACTCGGGTGGGAGCAGGCGCTCCTCTTTCATGGCTGTCCGGTCACGGGCGACTTGCTCGCACGCGGAGACAGCCTGGTCGACTCGACAACACTACACCCTCGCCCGAGCGCCCCCAAACCGGGCACCCCGGGGCCGGGCCGGGCCACCGGCCTCGCCGGCGCGGCGGCTCAGTGGCCGGTCGCGTCCTCGGCGCGGCCGCTCAGCGGCCGGTCGCGCCCTCGGCGAGGCGGGCCTGGTGCGCCTGGTGCAACCGGCGCAGCGCGCGGACCCCCTCGACGGCCAGCTCCTTGTCGGCGGCCTGCAGGGCGACCATCGGCAGGAGGTCGTCGTCGTGCAGCTCCAGGCTCGCCCAGGGCGCGCCCCGGTCGAAGCGGACCCCGCGGACGACCTCCCACGGCAGCTCGTACGAGCCGAGGACGTTGCGCACGCGCACACCGCGCCCGTCCGCCTCCACCCGGGGCCGGGTGAAGAGCAGGAAGCCGAGGGCGCCGAACACGCCGAGACCGACCATCGCGATCTGGTCGCCCCGCTGGAAGCTGCCGTAGCCGTTGCCGGTTGCCCCGCTCAGCGAGGTGGCGACCAGACTGAACACCACGAGGAGCACGGCCGCCGAGGCCCAGCAGACCACCCGGATGCGGCGCGGGCGGAGGCGGATCGTCTCGGTTTCACTCACCCCACCAGTCTGCCACCCGCTCCGGGCCGCTCGTCCGCCGCCACACGGGCGGACGGCACCGCGGCGCGGGTACGCGGGCGGGTGGAGCCCCGACCGGCGATCAGCGCGGCCAGCAGGGTCAGCAGCGCGCCGGCGAACACCGGCAGCCGCACGCCCGGCCCGCCCGGCACCAACGCGTCCAGCAGCAGGGCGCCGCCCAGTTGCCCGGCGACCAACGCCAGGCCGGTACGCAGCACCCCGATCGCGGGCACCCCGACCACCAGGCTCGCCACGATGACCACGCCGAGCAGGCCGCCCGTGTAGAGGTACCAGGCGTCCGGCCAGGTCGGGGCCGGGCCGGCCAGGGCTCCGGCCAGCGCCGCGACGAGCAGCACCACCGGCGTGGCGGTGGCGAAGTTGACCGCCACGCCGGCGGTGGCCGAGCCGGCGGCGGAGACCCGCGCGTTCAGCGCGGACTGGAGTGCGACGGCCACCCCGCCGGCCACGGCCAGCAGCACCAGCCCCAGGGCGAGGTCGCCGACGGGCCGGCCGAGCTGGGCCAGCGCCACGGCGGCCACGCCCAGCACGGCGCCGGCCACCCGCGCCGGGGTGAGCGCCAGCCGCCCGACCGGCGCCAGCCCCGCCCGGTCCACGGCCAGCCCGCCGAGGCTGCCACCGGCCACCTGCGCGATGGTGAAGACCGCCACCCCGAGCACCGGGACGATGTACGCGCCGAGCAGCACGATGGCCGCCCCGCCGAGCCCGCCAAGGTACGCCCACCAGGGCAGCCGGGCCCGGCGCAGCGCGACCAGGCCGGCGCGTGCCGAGGGCAGGGCCAGCACCCCGACGCCGATCAGCAGCGTCCCGCCGAGGTTGTTGACCACCGCGCCCAGGGTGGCGTTGCCGGCCCGCTCGCCCAGCTCGGCGTTGGCCGCGCCCTGCGCCGCCGAGGCGAACCCGGCGAGGGTGACCACGACCATGGCCGCCCACGGCGGCAGGACGCGCGGCACCGGCCGGGCCGGGTTACCCGCCGCCGCGGGCGGGCCGCTCACAGCCGGCAGGCGTGGATGTTGGTGACGAGGATCGCGCGGGCGCCGAGCTCGTAGAGCTCGTCCATGATCCGGTGCACGTCGTCGCTGAGCACCATCGCCTGCACGGCCACCCAGCCCTCGCGGTGCAGCGGGGAGACGGTCGGCGACTCGATGCCCGGGGTCAGCGAGCTGGCCCGATCCAGCAGGCCGGCCGGCACGTCGTACGCGAGCATCACGTAGCGGCGGGCCACCAGGACGCCGTGCAGGCGGCGCAGCAGCTGCTCCGACTGCGGGTGCGCCGGCGCGCCGGCGCGGCGGACGAGCACCGCCGAGGAGCGCAGCAACGGCTCGCCGAAGACCACCAGGCCGGCCTGGCGCAGCGTGGTGCCGGTCTCCACCACGTCGGCGACCACGTCGGCGACGCCGAGCCGGATGGCGTTCTCCACGGCCCCGTCCAGGCGGATCACGTCGGCCTTCACGCCCAGCTCGGCCAGGTGCCGCTCGACCAGCCCCGGGTACGCGGTGGCGATGCGGTGCCCGCCCAGCTCCCGTACGTCGTCGACGTCCTCGGGGCGGGCGGCGAAGCGGAAGGTGGCCCGGCCGAAGTCGAGGTCCACCACCTCCTCGGCCGGCGCGCCGGAGTCGATCAGCAGGTCGCGGCCGGTGATCCCGACGTCGAGGTCCCCGGAGCCGACGTAGGTGGCGATGTCCTTGGGCCGCAGGTAGAAGAACTCGATGTCGTTGGCCTCGTCCCGGCAGACGAGGTCCTTGGGGTCGGTGCGCTGGCGGTAGCCCGCCTCGCGCAGCATCTGGGCGGCCTTCTCGGCCAGGGCGCCCTTGTTGGGTACGGCGACACGCAGCATGACGGAGTGCTCCTTCGATCGGATCTGATCAACGGCGGGGCGCACTCACAGATGTCGGTAGACGTCCTTCAGGTCGAGGCCGCTGGCGAGCATCAGCACCTGGACCTGGTAGAGCAGCTGGGAGATCTCCTCGGCGGTCCGTTCCGGCCCCTCGTGCTCGGCGGCCATCCACGACTCGGCCGCCTCCTCGACGACCTTCTTGCCGATGAAGTGCACGCCCTTCTCGAGCGCGGCGACCGTGCCCGAGCCAGGGGTGCCGGCGGCGGCCTTGGCCTGCAGCTCGGCGAACAACTCCTCGAACGTCTTCACGACGTGCCATTGTCGCAGGCCCGTCCGGCGAACACGCCGGGCGGGTCGCGCCTCATTTCGCCGGCGGCGCTGGCGGCCGTCCCAGCCCGGCCGCCCGGGCGCGGGCGACCGCCTCGCTGCGGTCGACGGCGTGCAGCTTGCCGAGGATGGTCGACACGCTGTTGCGGACCGTCTTCGGCGCGACGGACAGCTTGCGGGCGATCACCTGGTTGCCGAGCCCCTGGGCCACCAGGTCGAGGATCTGCACCTCCCGCGGGGTGAGTTCGGGAAACGGCCGGTTCTGCGGCGACCGGGGCCCCTCGGCGAAGTGGCGCAGGACCCGCTGGGCGATCTCGGTGCCGAAGACCGCCTCGCCGGCCGCGACGGCGGACACGGCCCGCGTCACGTCGCCGCGCGCGGCGCCCTTGAGCAGGTACCCGGCGGCACCGGCGCGAATGGCGGCGTACACCGAGTCGTCGTCGGCGTGCATGGTCAGCACGAGCACGGCGACATCGCCCCGGGCCGTGATCCGCCGGGTGGCCTCGACGCCGCCGATGCCCGGCATGGCGAGGTCCATCAGCACGACGTCCGGCCGCAGCCGTTCGGCCGCGACGAGGGCCGCCTCGCCGTCGGTGGCGGTGCCGACGATCTCGATCCCGGGTACGCCGTCGAGCGCCGTACGCAGCCCGTCCAGGAAGATGGGGTGGTCGTCCACCAGCAGCACCCGCACCGGATCCGGCATCGTCAGCTCCTTCCCGCCGCGGCGGGCACCGGCAGTTCGGCGCGGACCCTCGTACCCCCGCCGGGCCGAGGGCCGACGGTGACCGTGCCGCCCAGCTCGTCGGCTCGTTCCCGCATCGAGGACAGGCCGACGCCGTCCCGGTGCGGCACGAGCAGCCCGCACCCGTCGTCGGTGACCTCCAGCCGCAGCCGGCCATCCTCCAGGCTCATGGCGACCCGGCACCGGCTGGCGCGGGCGTGCCGTACGACGTTGGTCATCGCCTCGGTGACGATGCGGTAGGCGGCGACCTCCACGGCCGCACTGGTGACGCGCAGGTCCTCCCGGCAGTCCACCTCGACGTCCAGCCCGGCGGCGCGCAGTGCGGCGGCGTGCTCGCGGACCACGCCCGGCAGGCCGAGATCGTCGAGAGACGGCGGCCGCAGCCCGTGCACGACCTCCCGCACGTCGGAGACGGACTGGCTGATCACACCCTTGATCTTCGTCGCCAGCGGGTGTGCCCGGGGATCGTCGGCGACCCGTTCGGCGAGCACGTCGATCTGGAGGCTGGCCGCCGCGAGCAGGGGCCCGAGCCCGTCGTGCAGGTCCCGCCGCACCCGCCGCCGCTCCTCCTCCCGCGCCCGCACGATGCGCTCCCGCGACTCCCGCAGGTCCTCCTCCAGCCGGGCGGCCCGCACTGCCATGGCGATCTGGCCGGCGAGATCGGCGAGCAGGTCCAGCTCGCGGGGCTCGAAGGGGGCGCTGCCGCCGCGCCGCCCGACCAGCAGGGTGCCCTCCTGCCGGCCGTTGCTGACCAACGGGAACGGGTACGCGTCCGCCGGCGGGTCGACCACCTCGCCGGTGACCACCCGGGCGTACGGCACGCGCAGCATGCTCGTCAGCGTCTCGGTCACCGTGTGCAGCAGCTCCTCCAGCGCCACGGTCCGCGACAGCCGCTCGGCGAGGCCGGTGACGACCTCGTAGGGCCGGTCCCGGTCGCCGAAGAGCAGCCGGTCGACGCCCCGCAGCAGGCGGTCCTTGACCGGGTTGAGCGAGACGGCGACCGCGGCCGTGGCCACCAGCGACGCGCCCCGGCTCCGGTCGGGGGCGAGCAGTGCGGACGATGCGGCGAGGGAGCCCAGATAGGTGACGACGACGACGGCGGACAGGGCCGCGTAGGTGATCGAGCGGTCGAGCACCGCCGCGATGTCGAACAGGTCGGCGCGGAGGATGGCCATCCCGGTGGCCAGCGGAAGCGCCGCGACGCCCACGCCCTCCAGCAGGGCGCCCACCCACGGCGGCGTCCACTGGTCGGTGAGCAGGCCGACCAGGGTCGTGCCGATGAAGACCAGGGCGGCGAGCGCCAGCCAGGCGAGGCGCCGCCGGTCCGGGCCGCCCGCCCGGCGCCAGCGGACGACGAACGACGCCATCGCGGCCACCGTCAGGGCCAGCAGCGCGAACAACGTCACGGTGGTGGCGAGCGGCGCGAGCCCCGCCAGCGCGGGTACGCCGAACGGGTTGACCGCCAGGTCGTCCGCCGCGACCCGCCCCGGGGTGACGACGACCGAGGCGACCAGCACGGCCAGCGTCACCGTGGTGGCCGGGAGGATCCACCGCCAGCGGGGGGACGGCGGACGGCCGTCCGGGAAGAGCAGCAGCGGGTACGTGGTGGCGCAGACCCAGGCGACGGCGAACAGCGCGTTCTGCGCGAGCACCAGCACCGGGCCGGTGGCGCAGGTGGGACAGGTCGCCAGAAAATGCTGGCCGAGCCCGTCCAGGACGGCGGCGCCGAACTGGAGCACGCCGACGGCGAGGAAGAGCCAGCCGACGCCGTTCGCCGGGCGGTGCACCGCGATCACCGCGCCGACCAGGGGGAAGGCCAGGAAGCCGGTGAACCAGACGAGGTCCGCCACGGTCGGCGGCGTCACCCCGGGCACGAAGGCCGCGCCGACGGCCGTGGCGGCGTAGCAGGCCAGCGACAGAGCGAGCGCGGCGACGGCGACAACCCGGGACGGCCCCCTGACGGCCACTGACCTCTCCTCGCTCTCGGCGTGCCGGATGACAGTAGCCGCGGCCGCGTCCCGCTGTCGCGGGACGTTCGTCCCCTCCACGGCGTGCGGTCGGCCGGGCGCGACGGGGACGCCCGACCGTCCCGGCCGGGGCGCGGGCGGACGCAGAGTCTTCGGGCAGGAAGAACCCTCACCACGTTGGAGATCACATGTCCACGACCAGCATCGCCAATGCCGACGTCGCGCCCGTCGCGCCGACGGCGCCCGCCCGGGCCGGGCTCGGCGTCGCCGCCGGCGCCGCGCTCGCCCTGTTCGTGTCGATGTTCGGCACCTGGACGCCGCAGTCGCCGGAGGTGGGCAACACGGACGCGGCCGCCATCCGGGACTGGGCCGTGGGCGCCGCGTCGACCCTGCAACTGAACGCGTTCGCCGGGGGCCTGTCCATCGTCGCGCTGCTCGTGCTCACCTCGGCGCTGGCCGGGCTGGTGCGGCAGGCGGCGCCGAACTCGGTGCTCGGCGGCCTCACCCTGCTCGGCGGTGGCCTGCTGGCCACGGTCAACACCGTCGTCACCGGTTTCACCCTGCTCTGGGTGCTGCCCGACCTGAAAACGCTCGACGACGCCACGGTCCAGACCTGGTACGCCGCCGCGCACCTCGGGCAGATGCTGGGCGAGGTCGCAGTCCTGGCCCAGTCGCTGCTGATGGGGGCGTTCTCCCTCGCCGCCCTGCGGGGACGGATCGTGGCCCGCTGGCTGTGCTGGCTCGGCATCGTCCTCGCCGCTGTCGGCTTCAGCAGCGTGCTGGCGCTGGTCGTCCCGTCGCCGGTGTTCGACACCGCCTGGCTCGTCGGCCTCTACGGCTGGATGCTGTGGCCGCTGCTCGCGTCGGTCACCTTCGCGGTGCGCCTGCGGAGGCGGCAGCGCTGAGGCGCTGACGGGCGACGCGCCCGTCCGCTGGCGGGCCGTCCCGGTGGGGCGGCCCGCCAGCGACGCAGGTTCACGCCGCATGCCGGGCGTCGGCGGCTGTGTCGCAATTCCTGCCAGCGTGGTGGGACGCCCTCACGACCACCACCAACGCCCTTCCGACGGGAAGGACGCGGGGTCAGCCGCCGAAGCCGACCCGGTGGCCGCTGGTGGCGATGCCGCGGATGGCGAGGGCGGCGTCGAGCGCGGCGACCGTGGCCGCCCAGCCCTTGTCCTCCGCCGAGCCGGGCAGCCCCGCCCGGTCCCGGGCCTGCTCGATCGTGTCCACGGTGAGGACGCCGTGCGCCACCGGCTTGCCCTCGTCCAGCGCGACCCGGGTCAGCCCGTCGGTCACCGAGCGGCAGACGTAGTCGAAGTGGGCGGTGGTGCCCCGGACCACCACGCCCAGCGCGACCACCACGTCGCAGCGGCGCGCGAGGGCCTGGGCCACCACGGGCAGCTCGACCGAGCCGGCCACCCGGGCGGTCACCGCGCGGGCCCCGCACGCCTCGGCGGCGGCGACCGCCCGGTCGAGCATGTGGTCGGTCAGCTCGCCGTGCCACCGCGCGGCCACCACGCCGACCGTCATCCCGGCGGCGTCCACCGCCGTCACGCCCGGCTCCCCGAAACCCGCCATGTCTACGCTCCGATCTCGTCGCCGGGTACCGGCCGGCCCATCGGGGCCTCGGTGACCTCGTCCAGCTCGTCCAGCAGGTGCCCCATCCGGTCCCGCTTGGTGCGCAGGTAGCGCACGTTCTCCGGGTGCGGCCGCACCGGCAGCCCCTCGCGGCCGGTGACGGTCAGCCCGTAGCCCTCCAGGCCGGCCCGCTTGGCCGGGTTGTTGGTGAGCAGCCGCATCGAGCGCACCCCGATGTCGTAGAGGACCTGCGCGCCGGTGCCGTAGTCCCGGGCGTCGGCCGGCAGGCCCAGGTCGAGGTTGGCGTCCACGGTGTCCCGGCCCTGGTCCTGGAGCTGGTACGCCTGGAGTTTGTGCAGCAGGCCGATGCCGCGCCCCTCGTGGCCGCGCACGTAGAGCACCACGCCGCGCCCCTCCCCGGCGACCCGGTCCAGGGCCGCGTCGAGCTGGGGGCCGCAGTCGCAGCGCACCGAGCCGAAGACGTCGCCGGTGAGGCACTCGGAGTGCACCCGCACCAGCACGTCCCGCCCGTCGCCGATCTCGCCCATGACCAGGGCGACGTGCTCGGCCGAGTCGTGCTCGCTGCGGTAGCCCAGCGCCCGGAACACCCCGTGTCGGGTCGGCATCCGGGCCTCGGCGACCAGCTCGACCTGCTTCTCGGTGCGCCGCCGGTACGCGACCAGGTCGGCGATGGTGACCAGGGTCAGCGCGTGCTCGGCGCAGAACTTCTCCAGGTCCGGCAACCGCATCATGGTGCCGTCGTCGTTGACCAGCTCGCAGAGCACACCGGCGGGGCGCAGCCCGGCCAGCCGGGTCAGGTCGACGGCGGCCTCGGTGTGCCCGGGCCGGCGCAGCACGCCGCCCTCCCGGGCGCGCAGCGGCACCACGTGCCCGGGGCGGGCCAGGTCGGTCGGGCCGGTGCCGGGGTCGGCGAGCAGCCGGATGGTGTGCGACCGGTCGGCGGCGGAGATGCCCGTGCTGACCCCCTCCCGGGCGTCCACGGTCACCGTGTAGGCGGTGCCCCGCCGGTCCTGGTTGGTGTGGTGCATCGGCGGAAGGTCCAGCCGGTCGCACTCGCTCTCGGTCAGCGGCACGCAGATGTAGCCGGACGTCCACCGCACCATGAACGCGAGCAGCTCCGGTGTCGCCAACTCGGCGGCGAAGATCAGGTCGCCCTCGTTCTCCCGGTCGGCGTCGTCGACCACGACGACGGGCCGGCCGGCGGCGATGTCCGCCACCGCCTGCTCGATGCTCCCAAAGGTGGTCATGCCGGCACTCCGCTTCGCTCCGTGCCGTCATGAGGCACCAACGCACTGAGCCTGATGATTCGCTCGCTTCGCTCGCTCATGCCACGGCCTCCGAGTAGGTCTGCGGGATCGGGGCGGGCACCGGGCGGGCGACCCGCGAGGTGCGCCACCAGGCGACGACACCCCAGGCGCAGAAGGCGCCGTAGACGAGGTACATGGCCGCCGAGGGGTAGAAGCCGCCGCGCAGCAGCAGCGGCACGCCGACGGCGTCGACGGCGATCCAGACCAGCCAGAAGTCCACCCAGCCACGGGCCATGCCGTAGGTGGCCAGCAGGCTGCCGGTGAGGATCCAGGCGTCCGGCAGCGGGCCCCAGGAGCCCAGCGCGGCGAGCACCGGGTAGAACGCGGCGGTGCCGAGGACGGCGGCGGCCAGCAGGCCCAGCCGCTCCCGGCCGGTGGCCCAGCGGGGCGCCACGGCGGCCCGGTCGTCGTCGCCGCCGTGGCGGCGGTTGCGCGACCAGCGCCACCAGCCGTAGAGGCTGACCGCGAAGAAGAAGACCTGCCGGCCGGCCTGCCCGTAGAGGTCGTGCGCCTGCGGCGTGGCGAAGACCCCGCCCAGGAACACGGTGAACAGCAGCGCGTTGCCGATCATGCCGACGGGCCAGGCCCAGACCACCCGGCGCAGGCCGAACAGGGCCGAGGCCAGCCCGAAGCCGTTGCCGACGATCTCCCGGACCAGCACCGGCGAGCCGCCGATGCTGAGCTGCGCGTCGAGCAGCCACCCGAGCGGGCCCATCAGGCCGCCCCGCCCGTCGCGGCGGCGTCCGGCAGGCCGGCGACCGGGACGTCCGTGCCCGGAAGCCCGCCGGTCGAACCGGCCTCGGGGCGGCCGGGGTCGGCCAGCCGGGCGCCGAGCAGCCGCTCGACGTACTTGGCGAGGACGTCCACCTCGAGGTTGACCGGGTCGCCGACGCCCCGCGCGCCGAGGGTGGTCAGCTTCAGCGTGGTCGGGATCAGCCCGACGGCGAACCAGTCCGGGCCGACGTCGGCCACGGTCAGCGAGACGCCGTCGACGGTGATCGAGCCCTTCTCCACCACGTACCGGGCCAGGGCGGCGGGCAGGCGGAACCGGACGGTCTCCCACTGCGCGGCCGGCTCCCGGGCGAGCACCTCGCCGACGCCGTCGACGTGGCCCTGCACCAGGTGCCCGCCGAGGCGGCTGCCGAGCGCGGCGGCCCGCTCCAGGTTGACCGGGTCGCCGGCCCGCAACGCGCCCAGCGCGGAGCGGCGCAGCGTCTCCCCCATCACGTCCGCCGTGAAGACCCCGTCGGCGGCGTCCACCACGGTCAGGCAGACGCCGTTGACCGCGATCGAGTCGCCGTGCCGGGCGTCTGAGGTGACCAGCGGGCCGCGGACCGCGACCAGCGCCGAGTCACCCGCCGTCGGAGTGATCCGGACGACCTCACCCAACTCCTCGACGATGCCGGTGAACATGTCAGCCCTCCCTCTTCCGGGGCAGCGCGGTGATCCGCAGGTCCGGTCCGACCTGCGTAACGTCGACGTACTCCAGGTCGATCGCCTCGGCGATGGTCGTCACACCGGCGTCCACCAGGGCGGTCGGGCCGGCGCCGAGCAGCCGGGGCGCGACGTAGCCGACGATCTTGTCGACCAGGCCGGCGGCGAGGAAGGCGCCGGCCAGCGTGGGCCCCCCCTCCAGCAGCGCCGCCCGGACCCCGCGCCCGTGCAGCGCGGCGAGCAGCGCCGGCAGGTCGACCCGACCGTCGGGCCCGACGCCGACCTCCGCGGCGGTGGCGACCCACGTCCGGGCCGCGCCGTCGCGGACCCGGGCGTCGACCGGCGTACGCCCCGCCGAGTCCACCACCACCCGCAGCGGCTGCCGGATGCTGAGGGTGCCGTCGCGCAGGTTGCGGGCGGTGAGCCGGGGATCGTCGGTGAGCACCGTGCCCACCCCGGCGATCACCGCGTCGACGGTGCCGCGCAGCGCGTGCACGTCCATCCGGGCCGCCTCGGAGGTGATCCACATGCTGGTGCCGTCGGCCGCCGCCGACCGGCCGTCCAGCGTGGCGGCGAACTTCCAGATCACGTACGGCCAGCCGCGGCGCATCGAGGTGAGCCAGGCGATGTTGCCGGCCTCGGCCTCCGCCTCGCGTACCCCCAGGTCCACCTGGACCCCGGCGGCGCGCAGCGTGGCGGCCCCGCCGGAGGCGACCGGATTGGGGTCGGGCACGGCGATGACGACCCGGGCGACGCCGGCCTGGACCAGCGCGGTGCTGCAGGGACCGGTGCGGCCGGTGTGGTCGCAGGGTTCGAGGGTGACCACGGCGGTGCCGCCGCGGGCGCGCTCCCCCGCCTGGGCGAGCGCGACGATCTCGGCGTGCGGCCCGCCGGCGTAGGCGTGGAACCCCTCGCCGACGACCTGGCCGTCGGCGTCCAGCAGCACGCAGCCGACCACGGGGTTGGGGCTGGTCGTGCCGAGACCGCGCGCGGCGAGTTCGACCGCGCGACGCATCGCCTCGTCGACGGAGACGCCCCCCATTGCCCTGCCCTCTCACTCACCGGTCGGCGCGCGGGCGGGTCACGGGAGGCAACGGCACGGGCCGCGGGCGTGCGGCGGCGGAGGTCCGGGGTACGGCGGAGCCGACCCGGGGGGCACACACGGCACGCTGAGGTCAGCGGCCGGGCAGGGCCCGTCCGTCCCGCGCGCTGTCTCCCATCCGGACTGTCTGGGCGCGGTTTCCCGCCCCCAACCGTCGGCCCCGGATTCTCACCAGGTCCACCGGGCGGCACGAGGCCGACCGGGTCGCGGGCTTACCACGGTCACGCCGTGGATCACCGCCGGTTCGGAATTACACCGAGTCCCGCCAGCGCGTGGTGGGTACACCGGCAGTCTTACACGTTCGACGGGGGGTGGCGCCACCGAGGCGAGCTACTTCACAGCGGGAATACGCGGTCACGTCACCCCGCGTCGCCGGTCCACCGCCACGTACGAGCCGGGCTGGCTCTTGGCCACCGTCTTCATCTCGGAGGCGACCGCGATCGCCTCGAGGGGGTTGGTGAACCGCTTGTTGGCGTCGGAGATGGAGACGCCGATGGAGAGGGTGACCAGGGCGGCGCGCCGGATGTTGCCCCGCCGGTCCTTCAGCTCCACGTAGCCGCGGGCGGCGTCGGCGGCGTCGTAGAGCGAGTCGGCGGCCTTCTCGAAGTCGGCGGACACCCGCGAGGTGAGCGGACGCACCTGCTCCGGCGTGCAGACGATGACGAAGTCGTCGCCGCCGACGTGGCCGAGGAAGGCCGGCGGCAGCCCCACCGAGACCACGGCCCGGTGCAGGCTGCGCGCCAGGGCCGAGATGAAGTCGTCGCCGCGCACGAAGCCGTACCGGTCGTTGACGCTCTTGAACCGGTCGATGTCGATGTAGCCGACGGCGTAGTCGACGCCGCTGCGGACCCGGTCGGAGATCTCCCGGCGGATCCGGCTGTTGCCGGGCAGCCCGGTCAGCGGGGAGACCTCGCGGAACTCCTTGTTGCGCCGCAGCGTCGAGCTGACCCGGGCCACCAGCTCCGCCGTGTCGAAGGGCTTGACCAGGTAGTCGTCGGCGCCGGCGCTGAGCCCGTGCACCTTGTCCACCGTCATGCCCTTGGCGGTCAGCATGATCACCGGCAGCGCCGAGGTCATCGGGTCGGCCCGCAGCCGCCGGGTCAGCTCCAGCCCGTCGATGCGCGGCATCATCAGGTCGACCACGGCCAGGTCGGGACGCTGGCGCTCGATCACCTCGAGCGCCTCCTGCCCGTCGCCGGCGTGGATCACCTCGAAGCCGTGCAGCCGCAGGTTGAACTCGACGAAGCGCGCGATGTCCTCGTCGTCGTCGACGACGAGGATGATGTCCTTGCGGTCGCCGGCGGGCTCCACGTCAGGCCCCGGGGGCGGCGCGTTCCGCGAGTGCCCGCAGCTTCCGGACGGCCTCGGCGGGGTCGTCGGCGCCGTAGACGGCGGTGCCGGCGACGAAGGCGTCCGCGCCGGCCTCGGCCGCCTGCGCGATGGTGTCGGCGGCGATCCCCCCGTCGACCTCGATGCGCAGTTCGAGGTGGCCGCTGTCGACGTGCCGGCGGGCGGCGCGCACCTTGTCCAGCAGTTGCGGGATGAAGCGCTGCCCGCCGAAGCCGGCCTTGATCGTCATGATCAGCAGCGTGTCGAAGCTCGGCAGCAACTCCAGGTACGGCTCGATCGGCGTGTCCCGGTCGATCGCCAGCCCGGCCTTCGCGCCGGCCGAGCGGAGGTCCTTGGCCAGCGCCACCGGGTCGTCGCACGCCTCGGCGTGGAACGTGACGTTGTACGCCCCGGCGTCGGCGTAGCCGGGGGCCCACCGGCGCGGGTCCTCGATCATCAGGTGCACGTCGAAGGGAAGCTCGGTGGCGGCCCGCAGGCTCTGCACCACGGGCAGCCCGATGGTCAGGTTGGGCACGAAGTGGTTGTCCATGACGTCCACGTGCAACCAGTCCGCGGCGTTCTCGACGGCACGGACCTCTTCGGCGAGGCGGGCGAAATCGGCGGCGAGGATGCTGGGCGCGACGATCGGCGGCGGTACGGTCACGGGGCCAGTGTACGAACGCGGCGACCGGCCGCCCGCAGCGCGCCACCCACGGGACGCCCGGTGGCCCGGCGGTGACCAGTGGTGACGATCGACCGTCCCGGCGTGGTCGACGTCTCCCGGTCCGACGCTGCGGCAACAGCGTCGGGACTGCTTTCGCAACGCTCGATGCGAGGCACCGTCCCGAAGGGACTCCCCGCGGTCTGAGCGCGGTGCCGTATGCTGCCGCACCGTGACGTGTCCGGCCGCCTCGCGCCGCCGGACCACGATCGGCGGGAGGTCGGGGCGATGCGACGGTGGTGGACGGCGGCCGCGGCCGGCGCGGTGGCGGCCCTGGCGCTCGCCGGCTGCGGTACCCCGGCCGGCACCGACCGGGACCTGACCGACGACTGGCCGGCGCCCGCCGCACCGCAGTCGTTCGTCCCCGCCGACGGCGTCTGCCACCGGGGCATCCAGGACGTCGGCTACCTCACCGCCTACAACCCGGTCGACTGCGCCGAGTCGCACCGCGTGGAGACCGTGCACGTCGGCACGCTCACCGGGGCGGCGACCGAGCGCACCACGCCCCCGCCGGCCGGCTCGGCCGGCATGCGCGCCGCCCGGGCCGAGTGCGACACGAAGGCCAACGAGGTGGTCGGCGGGGACTGGCGCTCCGGCCGGCTGGGGCTGAGCGTCGTGCTGCCGTCGCCGCAGGCGTGGGGCGGCGGCGCCCGCTGGTTCCGCTGCGACCTGAGCGAGCAGACCAGCCTCGACGAGGCGAGCGCGAAGTCCCGGACGGGAAGCCTGAAGGGCGCCCTGGCCGGCGCCGCCCCGCTCGCCCACCGCTGCTTCAACCCCAAGCTGAGCGACGACGAGGTGCGGGAGATGGTGGCGGTGGCCTGCACCAGCAAGCACCACGCCGAGTTCGTCGGCGTCTGGCGGGCCCCGGACACCAGCTACGACGCCTTCACGCGGGACAGCCTCAGGGTGCACCGGGCCTGCCGCGCGTTGATCGCGAAGTACGTCAAGGTGCCGAACAACGGCGACCTGAAGTACCGGGCGGGCTCGATCTTCTACCACCCCCTCGAGCAGGAGTGGCGCGACGGCAACCGGGGCGTGCAGTGCTTCCTCTGGGTCAGCGACCGCAACCTGACCCGCTCGATGAAGGGCGCCGGCACGAAGGGCCTGCCGGTCACCTGAGCGCCGGACCGGCACCGGACCGACCGGCACGGGGCGGCCACCCGAGGGTGACCGCCCCGTCGGACGTCCGTTGTCAGGTGCGGCGCAGCACCGCGAGGAACATCGCGTCGGTGCCGTGCCGGTGCGGCCACAGCTGCACCGTCGGCCCGTCGCCGAGGCCGGGCATCCCCGCCGGCAGCAGCGGCCGGGCGTCGACGAAGTCGACCGGCACCCCGGAGCGGCGGGCCGCCTCGGTCACCGTCACGTGCGTCTCCACGGTGTGCGGGGAGCACGTCACGTAGGCGACCACGCCGCCCGGACGGACGGCCCGCAGCGCCGCGGCGAGCAGCTCCCGCTGCAACCGGGTCAGCGGCGGCAGGTCCGACGGCTCGCGCCGCCAGCGGGACTCCGGCCGGCGGCGCAGCGACCCCAGCCCGGTGCAGGGAGCGTCGACCAGCACCCGGTCGAAGTGCGCCTCGGGCAGCTTCGGGTCGGCGCCGACCGTGCGGCCGTCGGTGTTCAGCACGTTCACCGGCAGGCCCCGGGTGGCCTGGGCGACCAGCCGCGCCCGATGCTCGGAGACCTCGACGGCGGTCAGCCGCGCGTCCCGCTGCGCGGCGAGGGCGCCGAGCAGGCCGGACTTGCCGCCCGGGCCGGCGCACAGGTCGAGCCAGCGCCCGTCCGGGCCGTCCAGCGGGGCCACCGCCAGGGCGTTGGCCACCAGCTGGGAACCCTCGTCCTGCACGTGGGCCCGCCCCTCGGCCAGCGCCGGCAGGTCGCCGGGCGCCCCGCCCGAGAGATAGACGGCGTACGGGGAGAAGGCCCCCGGGGCCCCGCCGACCTCGTCGGCCAGCGCGACCGGGTCCGCCAGCCCGGGCCGGGCGCACAGGTGCACCGGCGGGCGTTCGTTGTCCTCGATGAGCAGCCGGGCGGTCTCGCCGAGGTCGCCGCCGAGCGCCTCGGCGAAGGCCCGCACGATCCACTGCGGATGGCTGTACGCCAGCGCGAGGTGCCCGATCGGGTCGGTCTCCATCGGCGGGGCGAGCTTGGCCACCCAGGCGTCCGCGTCCCGCCCGGCGACCTCGCGCAGCACCGCGTTGGCGAAGCCCGTCGCGCCGGGGCCGACCGCGCGGACCAGGTCGACGGTCGAGGAGACCGCGGCGTGCGCCGGCACCCGGGTGTGCAGGAGCTGGTAGGCCCCGAGCCGCAGCGCGTCGCGTACCGGCGGGTCGATGCGCTGCACGTCCCGCCCGGCCGCGTCGGTGAGGATCGCGTCGAGGGTGCCGAGGTGGCGCAGCGTGCCGTAGGTCAGCTCGGTGGCGAAGGCCGCGTCCCGGCCGGTCAGCCCGGTGTCCCGCAGCAGCGACGGGAGCACCAGGTTGGCGTACGCGTCGTCCCGGTGCACCGCCGCGACGGCCTCGTACGCGACCTGCCGCGGCAGGTCCACTGCCGGGCGGGCCGGGCGGCGGCCGCCGTCGCGCCGGTCGCCGCCGGGGCGGGCGCCCCACCGGCCGCCCCCCGCCGGCCGGCCGCCGCGCCGATCGCCAGCCGGTCGGTCGCCGCGCCCGGGGCCGCCGGGCCCCTCACCGCGTCGCTCCGCCGGGAGACGGTCGCCGGAGGGTCGCTCGGGGCCCGTCACGCGAGTTCCTCCCCCGCGGCCACCCGGGCGCCGCGCGCCCAGTCCGTCGCCGCCATCGCCCGCTTGCCCGCGGCCCGCACCTCGCCGAGCCGCACCGGAACGGTGGCCGTGCCGGCCAGCACCCGGGACTTCTCCACCAGCAGCTCACCCGGCTTCAGCTCGGGGCCGTCGGCCACCGGGGCGACCGGGCCGAGCTTGACCCGCTCGCCCCGGAACGTCGTCCACGGCCCGGGCGCCGGCGTGCAGGCCCGGATCCGCCGGTCCACCGCGAACGCCGGGTCGGACCAGCGCACCCGGGCATCCTCCACGGTCAGCTTCGGCGCCAGCGACACCCCGTCGGCGGGCTGCGGCTCGGCCCGGGCGGTGCCGTCGGCGATCGCGTCGAGGACGGCCACCAGCAGGCCCGCGCCGGAGTGGGCGAGCCGCTCCAGCAGGTCGCCGGAGGTGTCGGCCGGGCGGATCTCGTCGGTGAGGGTGCCGTAGACCGGCCCCGTGTCGAGGCCCTCCTCCAGCTGGAAGACGCTGGCCCCGGTCAGCTCGTCGCCGTGCAGCACCGCGTGCTGGACGGGCGCGGCCCCGCGCCACGCGGGCAGCAGGGAGAAGTGCAGGTTGATCCACCCGTGCCGGGGGATCTCCAGGGCGGCCGGCGGCACCAGCGCGCCGTAGGCCACCACGGGGACGCAGTCCGGGGCCAGCTCGCGCAGCCGGTCCAGGAACTCCGGCTCGCGCGGGCGGGCCGGGGTGAGCACCTCGATCCCGTGCTCGTCGGCCCACGCCCCGACGGGGGACCGGGACAGCCCGCGTCCCCGCCCGGCGGGCGCGTCGGGGCGGGTGACCACGGCGACCAGCTCGTGGCGGGAGGCCGCCACGGCGGCCAGGGCAGGTACGGCGACGGCCGGTGTGCCGGCGAAGATCACGCGCACGGGCGGCTCACCGACCCAGGCCGAAGGGGCTGCTGGAGGTGTGCGGGTTGAGCTTCACCGTCGGCGGGGCGGCCGGGTCGTACCACTCCGCCTGGCGGATCGCCTTCATCGCCTCCTTGCGGCCGGCCGGGTCCAGCCGGTCCACGAAGAGCACCCCGTCGAGGTGGTCCGTCTCGTGCTGCACGCAGCGCGCCATCAGGCCGGTGCCGACGATCTGCAGCGGGTCGCCGTAGCCGTTGAAGCCCTTGGCGATCACGTTCTGCCGGCGCTTCGTGTCGAAGTAGAGGCCCGGGATGGACAGGCAGCCCTCCGGCCCGTCCTGCTCCTCGGCGTCGGGAAACTCCAGCACCGGGTTGACCAGGTGGCCCAGCACGTCGTCGACGTCGAAGGTGAACACGCGCAGGCCCACACCGAGCTGCGGCGCGGCGAGGCCGGCGCCGTTCTGCTCGCGCATCGTGTCGGTCAGGTCCGCGATGAGCTTGCGCAGCTCGACGTCGAAGTCGACCACCGGATCGGCCGGCGTGCGCAGCACCGGATCCCCGAACAGACGGATGGGCTGGACGGTCACTCGGCGTGGCTCCTTCGGCTGGACGACGTGGTGCCGTACCAGTCTACGGAGTGCCGGGAGCCGTCCCGGCCGGCGTACCGCGTTGCGCCGCCGCCGGTTCCGTGTCGATGATCACCACGCGGCAGCTCGTACGCCCGGTGGGCCCGCGGGCGCTCGCGGACCAGCCGGCTGTCCCGCCGGTGCCGAGGTGCGGCCGGCCGGGCGGATCAGGCGCCGGCGCCCGGCTCCCCGGCGAGCACCGCGCCCCCGCCGAGCAGGGCGTGCTCGGGCAGCGGCAGCTCGATCTTGTGGGCGGCCTCCCAGTCGTGGATCAGGGTCGGCCGGGCCTGGGCGGCGAAGTAGTCCACCGCGCTCATCCCACCGACCACCGGCTCGTCGACCTCGGCGACGAGTTGGGCCGGCACCAGGCGGAAGCCGTTCTGCAGGGCGGCGCTGAGCCGGCGGTGCCCGTCGACGACGAAGAAGTGCTCCCCCGTGTAGCCGATCCGCAGCGGCTCCAGCGCCTCGTCGCCGGCCGCGGCGACGTCGCCGACGAACTCCGAGTCCCACAGGTCGCGCAGGGCGGCGATGTCCTCGGTCGGGTAGACCCGGGCCGGGTCGAGCAGCAGCAGCGGCGGGGCGTCGCGCAGCACGTCCGCGCACAGCCGGCCCTCGTACGCGTCGACGATGTGCTCGATGACCTCGGCCGCGGAGGCGCGGGTGGTGTCGCAGATCAGGTCGTAGTTGCGCAGCCGCGCCTTGTCCACGCCGTAGCGGACGATGAACCGGCCCCGCTCGCTCTCGCTGCGCTCCCGCAGCTTGGCCGTGGCTTCCTCCAGCGACGTGTAGCTCTCGGCCGGGCCGGAGGGGCGGGCGAGCACCCGGCGGGCCGCCTCGCCCGGCTCGGTGATCATGTGCACCTTGAGCGCGTCGGTGAAGAAGTGCCAGGCCAGCCGGGAGTCCATGACCAGCCGCTCGCCCGAGGCGGCGATGTCCCGCTGGAGCTGGTCGACGTAGCCGTCGACGGCCTGGTCCAGCTCGGCGTGCAGGTTGAGCTGCAGCGCGGTCATCTGCCGCTCCTGCGCCATCTGCCGGTAGAGGTCACCGACGCTGACCCGGCGCAGGCCGAGCCGCTTGGCGATCTCCACCGAGACGGTGCTCTTGCCGCTGCCGAGGTCACCATTGAAGACGATCGACTGACGAACGGTCACGACTGGTCCACCCCTGATCACCGGCTGATTGACATCATCGACATCGCGCCGAACCGACGCGCTCCCGCCATCGTCGCGCGATCCGTGCGCCCGGGCATGACGGGCGATGTTATCACCCGATCGCGGGCCGACCGTCGTACCCGGCGTGCGACGGCGGGCCGGTCGGGCGCCCGGAACGGCGGGACCGTGCGGCGGATCACGGACGGCCCATCGCCGGCGGCCCGTCACGGGCGGCACGGCCGTGGCGAGGGATCGCGGGCGTGGCGACGGATCACCGGCGGTCCGGGCAGGGCGACGGATCACCGGCGGTCCGGGCCGTGGTCACGGGCGGCGCGGGTGTCGTCCGGGTCAGAAGAGGCTGAGCGGGTCCACCTGGAGACGGACCGGGTCGACGGCCTTGCGCGCCGTGCGCACCCCGGCCGCCGAGTGCAGCGCACCGGCCAGCGCGGCCGCCCGGGCCCGGGGCACCCGGACCAGCATCCGCTCCCGCTCCCCGTCGGCCGGCACCGGCCCGAGCAGCTCGGCCCCGGCCGGGAGCCGGGCCTCGGCCAGCAGGTCGGCCACCGCCGCCGGCGGGCCGGTCACGCTGGCCATCCGCACCGCCGGCGGGAAGCCCAGCTCCCGCCGCTCGGCCAGTTCCCGGGCGGCGAACCAGGCGGCGTCCCAGCGCAGCAGCGCCTGCACCGGGGCGAGGGCGCCGTCGGCGACCACCACCACCCGGCCGCCGCCGGCCGCGGGGCGGGCCAGCGCGGCGGCGGCCAGCCAGCGGCGCAGCGCCTCCTCCCCCGCCCGCAGGTCGGCCCGGGTGAGCAGGGCCCACGAGTCCAGCAGGAGCACCGCGCCGAAGCCGCCCTCGGCGACCGGCTCGGCGCCGGGGGTGGCGATGACCAGGCCGGCACCGCCGGGCACGGTGGCGAGCACCTCCTCACGGCCGGAGGTGCGCACCGGCACGCCGGGGAAGGCCCGACCCAGCTCCTCGGCGGTGCGCCGGGCGCCGGTGACGGAGGCGCGCAGCCGCCGCCCGCCGCACTCCGGGCAGGCGTACGCGGCGGCGACCCGCCCGCACCACCGGCAGGCCGGGCTGCCCTCGGCCGAGGGCAGCGCGAGCGGCCCGGCGCAGTGCGGGCACCGGGCCGGGGTCCGGCACTCGGCGCAGGCCACCGAGGGCAGGTAGCCGCGGCGGGGCACCTGGACCAGCACCGGCAGGTCGGCCCGGATCGCCTCGCGGGCGGTGGTCCAGGCCAGGCTGGGCAGCCGGGCGGTGGCCGCCCCGGGGTCCCGGGCCAGCTGCGGGTCGTCGCCGGTGGGCGCGATCGCCGGCATCCGGGCCCGCAGGGTGGCCCGGTCGGCCACCACCTCGCGGGCCCACCCGGTCTCCACCAGCAGCTGCGCCTCGGCCGTGCGGGCGAACCCGCCCACCAGGGCGGCGGCGTCGCCGAGCTGGGCGCGGGTGAGCAGCACCTCCCGGGCGTGCGGGTAGGGGGCCCGGGGCTCGGCGTGCAGGTCGTCGCCGTCGTCCCAGATCGCCACCAGGCCGAGGCGGGCGACCGGGGCGAACATCGCGGCCCGGGTGCCGACCACCACAGGCACGTCGCCCCGCCGGGCGGCGAGGAACGCCCGGTACCGCCGGGCGGGGCCGAGGGCGGCGGAGAGGCAGACGTGCCGCCCCGGACCCAGGGCGGCGTGCAGGGCGGCGTCGAGGCGATCCAGGTCGCGGTTGTCGGCGACCACCACCACCGCGCCCCGGCCGCCGGCGACGGTCGCGGCGACGGCCTCGGCGTACCGGGCAGGCCAGTCCTCCCCGGGCAGCGCCGACCAGACCGCGCGGGGGGCCCGCCCGTCGGCCAGCGCCCGGAGCAGGGCCGGCCCGGCCGGGTAGTCCCGCCAGGCGTCCGGACCGGGCCCGACCACCGGGTCGGCACCCGCCGGGGCGTCCGCCGGCACGGCGACCTCGGGCCCGGTGACCTCGGGCCCGGTGACCCCGGCGGGATCGTCGTCCGGCACGCTGGCGCCTCCGCCGGACGCCGTGAGATCGCCCTCCAGCGCCGCGGCTTCTCCGCCGGACACGGCGGCGCCTCTGGCGGACACGGCCACGTCCCCGGCCGGCACGGCCACGTCCCCGGCCGGCACGGCCGCGTCCCCGGCGGGCGCGGCCACGTCGCGGGCACGGACGTCCTTCTCCACCCGGGCGTGCCGGGGCGGGACGGCGAGGCGGAGCACGTCGGCGAGGCTGCCGGCGTAGCGGTCGGCGACCGCCCGGGCCAGCCGGGCGACCTCCGGGGCGAGCACCGGCTCCGGCGATACGACCTTCTCCAGGTACGCCAGCCGGCCGGTGTGCCCCGAGTCGTCGGCCCGCTCCAGCAGCCAGCCGTCGACGAGTTGCCCCGCGAAGCGGACCTTCACCCGCGTGCCGGGAACGGCGTCGGCGTCCAGCTCGGCGGGGACGAGGTAGTCGAACGGGCGGTCCAGGTGGGCCAGGGGCAGGTCGACGCAGACGCGAGCGACCGGCGACCCCGCAGCGGGTCGCCGGTCGCTGCGCCTGGTGCCGGTCAGGCTCCCGCGGCCGACTTGAGGTCGGCGGCCCGGTCGGTGCTCTCCCAGGTCAGGTCCGGCAGCTCACGGCCGAAGTGGCCGTACGCGGCGGTCTGCTGGTAGATCGGGCGGAGCAGGTTGAGGTCGCGGATGATGGCGGCCGGCCGCAGGTCGAAGACCTCGGTGACGGCCTGCTCGATCGAGGCGACCGGCACGGTCTCGGTGCCGAACGTCTCGACGAAGAGGCTGACCGGGTGGGCCTTGCCGATCGCGTAGGCGACCTGCACCTCGCACCGCTCGGCCAGGCCGGCGGCGACCACGTTCTTGGCCACCCAGCGGGTCGCGTACGCCGCGGAGCGGTCGACCTTCGACGGGTCCTTGCCGGAGAAGGCGCCGCCGCCGTGCCGGGCGTACCCGCCGTAGGTGTCGACGATGATCTTGCGTCCGGTCAGGCCGGCGTCGCCCATCGGCCCGCCGATCTCGAACCGGCCGGTCGGGTTGACCAGCAGCCGGTAGCCCTCGGTGTCCAGGCCGAGGCTCTCCAGCTCCGGGGCGATGACGTGCTCGCGCACGTCGGGGGTGAGCAGCGAGTCCAGCGAGATGTCCGCGGCGTGCTGGCTGGAGACGACCACCGTGTTGAGCCGGACCGGGCGCAGCCCCTCGTACTCGATGGTGACCTGGGTCTTGCCGTCCGGGCGCAGGTAGGGGATGGTGCCGTCCTTGCGCACCTGCGACAGCCGGCGGGCCAGCCGGTGCGCCAGCGCGATCGGCAGCGGCATCAGCTCGGGCGTCTCCGAGCAGGCGAACCCGAACATCATGCCCTGGTCGCCGGCGCCCTGGGCGTCCAGCGCGCTCTCCGAGGCCCCGGTACGCAGCTCGAAGGCGTTGTCGACGCCCTGGGCGATGTCCGCCGACTGGGCGCCGATGGAGACGTTGACGCCGCAGGAAGCGCCGTCGAAGCCCTTCTTCGACGAGTCGTAGCCGATGTCGAGGATGGTCCGACGGACAATGGTCGGGATGTCGGCGTACGCCTTGGTGGTCACTTCACCGGCGATGTGCACCTGGCCGGTGGTGATCAAGGTCTCGACCGCGACCCGGCTGCGCGGGTCCTCGGCGAGCAGGGCATCGAGAATGCCGTCGCTGATCTGGTCGGCGATCTTGTCCGGGTGGCCTTCCGTGACCGATTCGGAAGTGAAGAGGCGGCGTGTCACGGCACTCCTAGCTTGTGGATAAGTCGTTCCGCGGAAGTCTAGTCATCCGCGCGCGCGCCGGGGGCCTTCGGTGCTGCTCGGTTCCAGCCGTCAGGAACGGTCGGGCAACCGGGCCGCCACGAGATCCCAGACGGCGTCGGCGAGGTCCTCCTTGGACTGTTCGGGCAGCCGGCTGACCGATCCGTCCGCGCCGATGACGGTCGCCGCGTTGGTGTCGGCGCCGAAGACCTTGTCGGTGCCGACCTCGTTGATGACGATGAGGTCCGCCCGCTTGCGGGCGAGCTTGGCCCGGCCGTTGGCCTCGGCGTCGCCGGTCTCCGCGGCGAACACCACCAGCACCTGCTCCGGGCGGCGGCGCTGGCCCAGCTCGGCGGCGATGTCCGGGTTGGTGACGAGCGCGATGGTGGGCGCGTCGCCGTCGTCCGACTTCTTGATTTTGCCAGGCGCGTAGGTCGCCGGGCGGAAATCGGCCGGAGCCGCCGCCATCACCACCACGTCGGCCCCGGCGGCCGTCGCGAGTGTGGCCTCGCGCAGCTCGGCGGTCGTGCCGACCCGGACCAGGTCGACGCCCGCCGGGTCGGGCAGCGAGACGTTGGCCGAGATCAGGGTGACCCGGGCGCCGCGGGCGACGGCGCAGCGGGCGAAGGCGTAGCCCTGCTTGCCGGAGGAGCGGTTGCCCAGGAAGCGGACCGGGTCGAGGGGCTCGCGGGTGCCGCCGGCGGTCACCACCACGTGCCGCCCGGCCAGGTCGGCGGGGGCGGCGAGGCCCCGGGCCAGGGCCCGGCGGGCGACCGCGAAGATCTCCGCCGGGTCGGGCAGCCGACCCTTGCCGGTGTCGGCCCCGGTGAGCCGGCCGACGGCGGGCTCGACCACCCGGACGCCCCGGGAGCGCAGCGTCGCGACGTTGGCGACGGTGGCGGGGTGCTCCCACATCTCGGTGTGCATGGCCGGGGCCAGCACGACCGGACAGCGGGCGGTGAGCAGCGTGTTGGTCAGCAGGTCGTCGGCGAGACCGTGGGCGGCCTTGGCGAGCAGGTCGGCGGTGGCCGGCGCGACCACGACGAGGTCGGCCTGCTGGCCGAGCCGGACGTGCGGCACCTCGTGCACGTCGGACCAGACGTCGTCGGCGACCGGCTGGCCGGAGAGCGCCGCCCAGGTCGGCGCCCCGACGAAGCGGAGCGCCGACGCGGTCGGCACGACCCGGACCCGGTGACCCGACTCGGTGAAGAGCCGCAGCAGCTCGCACGCCTTGTAGGCGGCGATGCCGCCGCCGACCCCGAGGACGATCCGGGGGGACATCGGCGCGGGGCGGTTACGGCTGGTCGGTCGGCTCGGCGGTGAGCAGGCCCGCGTTGATCTCGCGCATGGCGATGGAGAGCGGCTTCTCCTGCGGGGTGGTCTCGACCAGCGGGCCGACGTACTCCAGCAGGCCCTCACCGAGCTGGCTGTAGTAGGCGTTGACCTGGCGCGCGCGCTTGGCGGCGAAGATGACCAGCGCGTACTTCGACGTCGTCTTCTCGAGGAGCTCGTCGATCGGCGGGTTGGTGATGCCTTCGGGGTTTGCGATGGATCCCACGAATTAACCTCTGCGTCTATCGCACCGCGGACAGCGGTGCTGGCGGTCAACCGCGCAGATGCGGTCGCGCCGGAGCCAGGAAAGAAGAACCGGACAAGCCTACCAGCTCCTCGACGACCCGATCGGTGAGGTCGTGCGCGACGGTGTGGTCGAACACCGCCAGGGTGTCCGCCGGCGGGGCGACGCCGGGCGGGTGCAGCAGCACCAGCCGGGCGTCGGGCAGCGCCGCCCGGACCAGCAGCGCGCCGGCGAGGTCGAGGCCGAGCAGCACCGGCTGCCCGGCGGCCAGCCGGGCCCGCACCGGCCCGCCCGGCGTACCGCGCCGGTGGGGCCCGGCCCGGCTCCACTCCAGCAGCTCCCCCGCCGCGACCATGCGGTCGAACTCGGGCGGGGCCAGGAAGAGGCGGTCCACCCCGTCCAGCTCGCCCTCCCGACGGGGGCGCGTGGTGGCCGGCACCGGGACCCACACGGACGGAGAACGCGCCCGGACGCGCTCGACGACACTCTCCGTGCCCGAACCCGAAGGTCCGGCCAGGACAGTGAGCCGAGCCGCCGGGCGCGCCTCGTCATCCGTGTTCACTGCTTGTTTCTACACGCTGCCAGCCTCAGTTGGCGGCGAACTCCCCAAGCAGTGCCTTGCGCTGCTGCTCGCCGAGGCCACGCAGGCGACGGCTGTCGGCGATCTTGAGCTTCTCCATGATCTGGGTGGCCCGGATCTTGCCGATACCCGGCATCGCCTGCAGCACGGCGGAGACCTTGAGCTTGCCGACGACGTCGTCGGACTCGGCGCGCTCGAGGACGGCTCCGAGGGTGGTCTTGCCCTGCTTGAGCTGCTCCTTCAGCTCAGCACGGGCCTTGCGGATCTCCGCGGCCTTCTCCAGCGCGGCAGCGCGCTGTTCCGGGGTCAGTGACGGGAGCGGCACCAGTTCTCCTCAGGTCCCTATCGCGACGGGCGGGACGCCACGCCGCATCTGTGAAACGTGGTGTCGCTGTGAACCAAGGGGTCCGTGGTTCCCAGCGCCGGGAAAACTAGCGGCCAACGACGGTTTCGGCAACGTGGACGCGCGATGATCATCGCAAAGTGACCGAGCCGTCAGTCAGTCAGCCGGCGGTCAGGGTGGCCCGGCAGTCGGCCAGGGCCCGGTCCGCGGCGGCCCGCAGCGCGGCCGGGTCCGGGCCCGCGTTCAGCACCTCGCGGGAGTACGAGGGCAGCACGGCGGGCAGGCTGGAGCCGAAGACGACGCGCAGATCCGCCGCGGTGGCGCCCTGCGCCCCGAGGCCCGGGGCGAGCAGCGGGCCGTTGACCCGGGACAGGTCGTGGCCGGTGTCGCCGATGGTCGCGCCGACCACCAGGCCGAAGCTGCCGAGCGGCTCCGCACCCGCGTTGAGCTGGGAAATCTCGTCGATGACGGTCTGCGCCACGGTCCGCCCGTCGGCGGTGCGGGCGCGCTGCACGGCGGCGCCCTCGGGGTTGCTGGTGAGCGCCAGCACGAAGACCCCGCCGCCGTGCTCGGCGGCCAGCTCGAACATCGGGGCGAGCGAGCCGACGCCGAGGTACGGGCTGGCCGTCACCGCGTCGACATGGACCGGACTGGATGGGTCAAGGTACGCCGAGGCGTACGCGGCGACGGTCGAGCCGATGTCGCCGCGCTTGACGTCGAGGAGAACGAGCGAGCCGGCCTCACGTAACTGTCGGATAGTTGACTCTAGGATCGCCACTCCGCGCGAGCCGAACCGTTCGAAAAACGCCGACTGGGGCTTGACCACCGCGACCCGGTCACCGAGGGCTTCCGCGACCGTCCGGGCGAACCGGTCAAGCCCCCGGACGTCGTCGTCGAGCCCCCAGCGGGCCAGCAGCCCCGGGTGCGGGTCGATGCCGACGCAGAGCGGCCCACGCTCGCTGACGGCCCGGTGCAGGCGGGCGCCGAAGCTCTCCATCCGGTTCTCCCTCTCCTCGCCCGGGCGTCCACCGCCCGGGGCACGCTCGTCGGCGGGCGGCGCGCCGCCCGCGTACTTCCCGCCGGACCGTGACCGGCGGCTCAGCCGGCCCACACGGCCGCGGCGACCCCGGCGGCGATCCGGGCCAGGTCGGCGTCGTCGGTGACGTACGGCGGCATGGTGTAGACCAGGTCGCGGAACGGCCGCAGCCAGACGCCCTCGGCGACCGCGGCGGCGGTGGCGGCGGCGAGGTCCACCTCGTGGTCGAGCTGCACCACGCCGATCGCGCCGAGCACCCGCACGTCGCGCACCCCCGGCGCGCCCCGCAGCGGCTCCAGGCCGGCCCGCAGGCCCGCCTGCACCCTCGACACCTGCCCCGCCCAGTCCCCGGCCCGCAGCAGGCCCAGGGACGCGTTGGCGACCGCGCAGGCCAGCGGGTTGCCCATGAACGTCGGGCCGTGCGCCAGCACCCCGCCGGCGGAGATGCCCCGGGCGACCTCCGCCGTGCAGAGCGCGGCGGCCAGCGTCAGGTAGCCGCCGGTGAGCGCCTTGCCCACGCACATCACGTCGGGCACCACCCCGGCATGCTCGGCGGCGAACATCGCACCCGTCCGGCCGAAGCCGGTGGCGATCTCGTCGAAGACCAGCAGCACCCCGTGCGCCCGGGTGACCTCGCGCAGCACCCGCAGGTAGTGCGGGTGGTGGAAGCGCATGCCCCCGGCGCCCTGGACGACCGGCTCCACGATGACCGCCGCCAGCTCGTTGGCGTGCCGCTCGACCGCCTCGACCAGGGCCGCCTCGTAGGCGGCGTCGGGCGGGGTGTCGAAGCCACCGGGCGGGACGGGGGCGAAGACCTGCCGGGGCAGCACGTCGCCCCAGAGGTGGTGCATCCCGCCCTCGGGGTCGCAGACGCTCATCGGGTGGAACGTGTCGCCGTGGTAGCCGCCCCGCCAGGTGCCCAGCCGGCGGCGTTCCGGGCGGCCGGTGGCGCGCTGGTACTGCAGGCACATCTTGACGGCGACCTCGACGGCGACCGAGCCGGAGTCGGCCAGGAAGACGTGCTCCAGCCCGTCCGGGGCCAGCTCCACGAGGGTGGCCGCCAGGCGGACCGCGGGCTCGTGGGTGAGCCCCCCGAACATCACGTGGCTCATCCGCCCGAGCTGGTCGGTGACCGCCGCGTCGAGCACGGGGTGCCGGTAGCCGTGGATCGCCGCCCACCACGACGACATCCCGTCGACCAGCTCCCGGCCGTCGGCCAGCCGCAGCCGTACGCCCTGCGCGCTCTCCACCACGTAGGGCGGGCTGGCCGGCGGCAGGGCCGCGTACGGGTGCCAGACGTGCCGGCGGTCGGCCGCCAGGATCTCCTCGGGTGTCACGCGCGCTCCTTCGTCATCGCCCCCGCGATCTCGCACTTGTGGCCCCCTTCTCGTCCGGCATGAGGCATCGACCGGGGTGGAAGGGGCAGGATCACGGGTACTGCGGTCACCGGGCCGGCGCCGGGGCGGCGGCCGTGGCGCGGGCGACGGCCCGGGGCAGGGCCGGGCCGCGGTAGATGAAGCCCGTGTAGAGCTGGACCAGGGCGGCGCCCGCGTCGAACATCCGGGCGGCGTCGTCGGGGTCGAGGATGCCGCCGACGCCGACGACCGGCAGCCGCCCGTCGGTCTCCCGGTGCACGAACGACACCACCTCGCGGGCCCGGTCGGCCAGCGGCCGGCCGGACAGGCCGCCCGCCTGCGCGCCGCGCTCCCGGTCGGCCGGGGCGAGGCCGTCGCGCGCCAGGGTCGTGTTGGTGGCGATCACCCCCGCCGCGCCCCGGGCCAGGCAGACCTCCAACAGCTCGGCGATCGCCGGCTCGGTGAGGTCGGGGGCGATCTTCACCAGCACCGGCTTCTCCCCCACCAGCGCGGCGAGCAGGGCGTCCAGGTGCGCCCGGTCCTGCAACGCGCGCAGGCCCGGGGTGTTCGGCGAGGAGACGTTGACCGCGAAGTAGTCGCCGTGCCCGCGCAGCGCCCGGTAGGAGGCGAGGTAGTCCTCCACGGCCCCGTCCAGCGGGGTCACCTTGGACTTGCCGAGCGAGATGCCCAGCGGCACCCCGAGCGGGCGGGGCAGCGCCGCCAGCCGGGCCGCGAGGGCCCCGGCGCCGGCGTTGTTGAAGCCCATCCGGTTGACCACGGCCTCGCTGTCGGGCAGCCGGAACAGCCGGGGCCGGGGGTTGCCCGGCTGTGGGTGCGCGGTGACCGTGCCGACCTCGACGAAGCCGAAGCCCAGCGCCGGCCAGGCCGGCAGCGCCGCGCCGTCCTTGTCCATCCCGGCGGCGAGCCCCACCGGATTGGGGAACTCGACGCCGAACACCGTGCGCGGCGCCCGGACGGCGTACCGGGCGCGCAGGGCGGCCAGCGCCGCCGGCCGGCGGGACAGTCCCGCCAGCCGACGCAGCGTCCACTCGTGCGCCGCCTCCGCGTCCCCCGCCCCGATCCGGAACAGCCCCGGCCGCACCACTTTCTCGAAGATCACCGCGCGCTCCCCCCTGGCCCCCGTTGACCATGAGGTTGTTGCCCGTCGCACCGGCGTGTCACGACAGCAACTTCATGATCAATCGGCTGGGGGCGGGTCACTCGGCGGCCCGCAGGGCGGCGTGCAGCTCCTGGAGGGGGCGGACCTGCATGTCGCCCCGGATGCGCGCCTCGATGCCCATCACGGCCGCCGCCGCGCCCGGCACGGTGGTGATGCACGGGATGTCCGCCGTGACGGCGGCGCTGCGGATCTCGTAGCCGTCCGAGCGGGCGCTGGCGCCCGAGCCCTGCGGGGTGTTGATGACCAGGGCGACGTCGCCGCCGAGGATCAGCGACACCGCGTCCTCGCCCGCGCCGGACTCGTAGTGCTTGCGGATCTGCTCGCAGGCGATGCCGTGCCGGCGCAGCACCTCGGCGGTGCCGGTGGTGGCGACGATCTCGAAGCCCAGGTCGGCCAGGCGCTTCACCGGGAAGATCATGCCGCGCTTGTCCCGGTTGGCGACCGACACGAAGATCTTCCCGGCGGTCGGCAGCGAGCCGTACGCGGCCGACTGCGACTTGGCGAAGGCGTTCCCGAAGGCCGTGTCGATGCCCATCACCTCGCCGGTCGACTTCATCTCCGGCCCGAGCAGCGAATCCATGCCCTTGCCCGTCGGGGTGCGGAACCGCTTGAACGGCAGCACCGCCTCCTTGACCGCGATCGGGGCGCCGGCCGGCAGCGAGCCGCCGTCCCCGGTGGCCGGGAGCAGCCCCTCGGCACGCAGCTCGGCGATGGTGGCGCCGAGCGCGATCCGGGCCGCCGCCTTCGCCAGCGGCACCGCCGTGGCCTTGGAGACGAACGGGACCGTCCGGGACGCGCGGGGGTTCGCCTCCAACACGTAGAGCACGTCGTCCTTCAGCGCGTACTGCACGTTGAGCAGGCCGCGCACGCCGATGCCCCGGGCGATCGCCTCCGTGTAGCGGCGGACCTGCGCGACGTGCGAGCCGGCCAGGGTGATCGGCGGCAGCGAGCAGGACGAGTCGCCGGAGTGGATGCCGGCCTCCTCGATGTGCTCCATCACCCCGCCGAGGTAGACCTCGCCGTCGGCGTCGCAGAGCGCGTCCACGTCGATCTCGATGGCGTCGTCGAGGAACCGGTCCACGAGCACCGGGTGGTCCGGGGAGATGTCGGTGGCCCGCCCGATGTAGTCGCGCAGCGTCGCGTCGTCGTAGACGATCTCCATGCCGCGCCCGCCCAGCACGTACGACGGCCGGACCAGCACCGGGTAGCCGATCTCGTCGGCGATCGCCTTCGCCTCGTCGTACGAGGTGGCCATGCCGTGCGCCGGGGCGCGCAGCCCGGCCCGGGCCAGCACCGCCCCGAACGCGCCCCGCTCCTCGGCCAGGTGGATCGACTCCGGGGAGGTGCCGACGACCGGCACGCCCGCGTCCTTGAGCCGCTGCGCCAGGCCCAGCGGGGTCTGCCCGCCGAGCTGCACGATCACCCCGACCACGCCCGGCCCGCCGGCCGCCCTGCCGGAGGAGTCCTCCGCGTGCCAGACCTCCAGCACGTCCTCGAAGGTGAGCGGCTCGAAGTAGAGCCGGTCGGCCGTGTCGTAGTCGGTGGAGACCGTCTCCGGGTTGCAGTTGACCATCACGGTCTCGAACCCGGCGCCGGCCGTGCCGCCGGCCGGCGCGCTGCGCAGCGCCTGAACCGCGTGCACACAGGAGTAGTCGAACTCGATGCCCTGCCCGATCCGGTTCGGCCCGGAGCCGAGGATCAGCACCTTCGGCCGGTCCGACCCGACGACCTCCGTCTCGGCGTCGTAGGAGGAGTAGTGGTAGGGCGTGGTCGCCTCGAACTCGGCGGCGCAGGTGTCCACGGTCTTGTAGACCGGGCGGACGCCCAGGCGGTGCCGCAGCGTGCGTACGCCGTCCTCGGCGGCCAGCTCCGGGCGCAGCGCGGCGAGCTGCCGGTCGGACAACCCGGCCCGCTTGGCCAGGCGCAGCAGGTCGGCGTCGAGCACCGGCGCGGCGACGATCTCCGCACGCAGCTCGACCAGGGCGGCGATCTGGTCCAGGAACCACGGGTCGATCCCGCCGGACGCGGCGGCCACCTCGGCGATCGAGGCGCCCAGCCGCAGCGCCCGCTCCACCGTGTAGAGCCGGCCGTCGTGCGGCATCCGCAGCGCGGCGAGGGTGTTCTCCTTCGTCGCGCCGGCCGGGTCGGGCAGCGTCCAGAAGCCGCCCGCCTTGGTCTCCAGCGAGCGCATCGCCTTGTTCAGCGCCTCGCTGAAGTTGCGGCCCAGGCTCATCGCCTCGCCGACGGACTTCATCGTGGTGGTCAGCTCCGGGTCCGCGCCGGGGAACTTCTCGAACGCGAACCGCGGGATCTTCACCACCACGTAGTCCAGGGTCGGCTCGAACGCCGCCGGGGTCTTCAGCGTGATGTCGTTGGGGATCTCGTCCAGGGTGTAGCCGATGGCCAGCTTCGCGGCGATCTTCGCGATCGGGAAGCCGGTGGCCTTGGAGGCCAGCGCCGACGACCGGGACACCCGCGGGTTCATCTCGATCACGACGATCCGGCCGTCGGCCGGGTTCACCGCGAACTGGATGTTGCAGCCGCCGGTGTCCACGCCGACCTCGCGCAGCACCGCGATGCCCAGGTCGCGCAGCCGCTGGTACTCCCGGTCGGTCAGCGTCATGGCCGGGGCCACGGTGACGCTGTCGCCGGTGTGCACACCCATCGGGTCGACGTTCTCGATCGAGCAGACGACCACCACGTTGTCGTGCCGGTCGCGCATGAGTTCGAGCTCGTACTCCTTCCAGCCGAGCACGCTCTCCTCGATGAGCACCTCGTGCACCGGGCTGGCGGTGAGCCCGTCGCCCGCGATGCGGGCCAGCTCCTCCGGGGTGTGCGCCATGCCGGAGCCGAGGCCGCCCATCGTGAACGACGGCCGGATCACCACCGGCAGGCCCAGCTCGGCGACCGTGGCCTCGACCTCGGCCATCGAGTGGCAGACCCGGGACCGGGGCACCAGGCCGGACGGGTCGTCCAGGCCCAGGCGTACGCCGGCCTTGGCGACGATGTCCTTGAACAGCTGGCGGTCCTCGCCCCGGTTGATCGCCTCGATGTTGGCGCCGATCAGCTCGACGCCGTACTTGTCCAGTACGCCCGCCTCGTGCAGGGCGACCGCGGTGTTCAGCGCGGTCTGCCCGCCCAGCGTGGGCAGGATCGCGTCCGGGCGCTCCTTGGCGATGACCAGCTCGACGAACTCCGGGGTGATCGGCTCGACGTAGGTGGCGTCGGCGAACTCCGGGTCCGTCATGATCGTCGCCGGGTTCGAGTTGACCAGGCTGACCCGGATCCCCTCGCTGCGCAGCACCCGGCAGGCCTGGGTGCCGGAGTAGTCGAACTCGCAGGCCTGCCCGATCACGATCGGCCCGGAGCCGATCACCAGGATGTGCTTGAGATCGGTCCGCTTAGGCATGTGTGCGCCCCTCGTTCTGGGTCCGGCCCTCGATCAGCTCGGCGAAGCGGTCGAAGAGGTAGTCCGCGTCGTGCGGACCGGCTGCCGCCTCCGGGTGGTACTGGACGGTGAAGGCGGGCACGTCCTTGGCCCGCAGCCCCTCGACCACGTTGTCATTGAGGCAGACGTGACTGACCTGGACGCCACCGAACTCGGTCTCGATCACCTGATCGGGTACGACCGCGCCCTGCCGTGCGCCCGGGACCTCGACCGCGAAGCCGTGGTTGTGGCTGGTCACCTCGACCTTGCCGGTGACCCGGTCGAGCACCGGCTGGTTGATGCCGCGGTGGCCGTAGCCCAGCTTGTACGTGCCGAAGCCGAGCGCCCGGCCGAGGATCTGGCTGCCGAAGCAGATGCCGAACAGCGGCACCTTCCGGCGCAGCACCTCGCGGG
The DNA here is from genome assembly GCF_040295705.1 of Micromonospora sp. NPDC002717. Lineage (NCBI taxonomy): Bacteria > Bacillati > Actinomycetota > Actinomycetes > Micromonosporales > Micromonosporaceae > Micromonospora > Micromonospora sp. NPDC002717. The sequence continues at coordinate 143,513 of NZ_JBEOVW010000014.1, forward strand.
CCAGCGCCACCGGCGCGTCCGCGGTGGCCGGGTCGCCGGGGCCGGGCGAGAAGAAGACGGCGTCCGCGCCGGTGGCGAGGAGGTCGTCGATGGTGGACGTGGCGGGCAGCACGTGGGTGGTGACGCCGCGCGCGGCCAGCCGGCGCGGCACGTTGCGCTTGATGCCCAGGTCCAGCGCGGCCACCGTGAACCGGTGCTCGCCCTCGGCCGCCACCACGTACGGCTTCGCGGTGGTCACCTCGGCGGAGAGGTCCGCGCCGACCATCTCCGGGGCCTGCCGCACCCGGGCCAGCAGGGCCCGCGGGTCGGTCTCGACGCTGGAGATGCCGACCCGCATCGCGCCGCGCTCGCGCAGGTGCCGGGTCAGCGCCCGGGTGTCCACGCCGCTGATGCCGACCACGCCCTCGGCGGCCAGCCGGTCCTCCAGCCCGCCGGTGGCCCGCCAGTTCGAGCCGATCCGGGCCGGGTCGCGGACCACGTAGCCGGCGACCCAGATCTGGCCGGACTCGTCGTCCTCGCCGTTGACTCCGGTGTTACCGATGTGCGGGGCGGTCTGCACGACCACCTGCCGGTGGTAGGAGGGGTCGGTCAGGGTCTCCTGGTAGCCGGTCATGCCGGTGTTGAAGACCGCCTCGCCGAAGGTCTCCCCGACGCTGCCGTACGCCTCGCCGTGGAACGTGCGCCCGTCCTCGAGGACGAGGATCGCGCTTCTGCGCTTCGCCATTTACTTGACAGCCTTTCCGTCCAGGACCGTCGGCTCGCCGCGCAGGAAGGTCGCCACGATGCGACCCGGCAGCGTCATGCGGGCGTACGGGGTGTTGCGGCTGCGACTGGCCAGCTCCGCCGGCTCGATGGTGCGGCGGGCGGCCGGGTCGACCAGGGTCAGGTTCGCGGGCACGCCGGGCGCCGGGTCGAGGCCGTGCCCCTCCAGGCCGGCGATCCGGGCCGGGGCGCGCGACATCCGCTCGGCGATCAGGTCCCACTCGGGGCCGAGCACGTCGAGGGCGATGGACAGCGCCGTCTCCAGGCCGAGCATGCCCGGCCGGGCGTACGCCCACTCGCACTCCTTGTCCTCCACGGCGTGCGGGGCGTGGTCGGTGGCGACGATGTCGATCACGCCCTCGACCAGGGCGGCCCGCAGCGCGGCGATGTCGGTCGCGGTGCGCAGCGGCGGGTTGACCTTGTAGACCGGGTCGTAGGTCTCCGCCCGTTCGTCGGTGAGCAGCAGGTGGTGCGGGGTCACCTCGGCGGTGACCCGGATGCCCCGGGCCTTGGCCTGGCGCAGCACCTCGACGCTGCCGGCGGTGGAGACGTGGCAGACGTGCAGCCGGCTGCCGACGTGCTCGGCGAGCAGCACGTCCCGGGCGATGATCGCCTCCTCGGCGACCGCCGGCCAGCCGGTCAGGCCGAGCCGGGTCGACACCTCGCCCTCGTGCATCTGCGCGCCCTCGGTGAGCCGGGGCTCCTCGGCGTGCTGGGCGATGATCCCGTCGAACGCCTTGACGTACTCCAGGGCGCGGCGCATCAGCTTCGGGTCGGCGACGCAGTGCCCGTCGTCGGAGAAGATCCGCACCCGGGCCGCCGAGTCGGCCATCGCGCCCAGCTCGGCGAGCTGCTCGCCGGCCAGACCGACGGTGACCGCGCCGATGGGCTGCACGTCGACCAGCCCGGCCTCCCGGCCGAGGCGCCAGACCTGCTCGACCACGCCGGCGGTGTCGGCGACCGGCGAGGTGTTCGCCATCGCGCAGACGGCGGTGTAGCCGCCGAGGGCCGCCGCCCGGGACCCGGACTCGACGGTCTCGGCGTCCTCCCGGCCGGGCTCGCGCAGGTGGGTGTGCAGGTCGACCAGGCCGGGCAGGGCGACCAGCCCGGTGCCGTCGACGACGGTGGCGTCCGGCGCGTCCAGCCCGGCGCCGACGGCCGCGACGACGCCGTCGCGGATCAGCAGGTCGGTCGGCGCGGCGCCGACGACGCTCACGTTGGAGATGAGGTACGAGCTCACCGGTTGTTCCCCCCGAGCAGCAGGTAGAGGACGGCCATCCGGACGGAGACGCCGTTGGCGACCTGTTCAACGATGGTGGAGCGGGGCGAGTCGGCGACCTCGGGCGTGATCTCCATGCCCCGGTTCATCGGGCCGGGGTGCATGACGATCGCGTGCTCGGGCAGCCGGCGCATCCGCGGGCCGTCCAGGCCGTAGCGGCGGGCGTACTCGCGGGCGGACGGGAAGTAGGAGTCGTTCATCCGCTCCCGCTGCACCCGCAGCATCATCACCACGTCCGACTGCGGCAGCACCGCGTCGAGGTCGTAGGAGACGTCGGTGCCGGGCGCGAGCGCCTGCGCGATGTGGACGGGGATCAGCGTCGGCGGCCCGACCAGGGTCACCTTGGCGCCAAGGGTGGACAGCAGCAGCACGTTGGAGCGGGCCACCCGGCTGTGCAGCACGTCCCCGACCACCGCGACCGACAGGCCGGCCAGCCGCCCCAGCCGGGAGCGCATCGTGTACGCGTCGAGCAGCGCCTGGGTGGGGTGCTCGTGGGTGCCGTCGCCGGCGTTGACCACCGAGCCGTCGACCCAGTCGGCGAGCCGGTGCGGGGCGCCGGAGGCGGAGTGCCGGACGACCACCGCGTCGGCGCCCATCGCCTGGAGGGTCAGCGCGGTGTCCTTCAGGCTCTCGCCCTTCGCCACGCTGGAGCCCTTGGCCGAGAAGTTGATCACGTCGGCGCTGAGCCGCTTCGCCGCCGCCTCGAACGAGATCCGGGTCCGGGTGGAGTCCTCGTAGAAGAGGTTCACCACGGTGCGACCCCGCAGGGCGGGCAGCTTCTTGACCTCCCGGCCGGCGACGGTGGCCATCTCGGCGGCGGTGTCCAGGATCTGGGTGGCCGTGGCGGCGTCGAGGTCGGCGCCGGAGAGCAGGTGCCTGATCATGAGGGGGTCCCCCCGTACAGCTTGACCTCGTCGGCGCCGTCGGTCTCCGCGAGGGTGACCTTCACGCTCTCCGCGAGGGAGGTCGGGATGTTCTTGCCGACGTAGTCGGCGCGGATCGGCAGCTCGCGGTGCCCGCGGTCGACCAGGACGGCGAGCTGGACGGACGCCGGGCGCCCCACGTCGTTGAGCGCGTCGAGCGCGGCCCGCACCGTACGGCCGGAGAAGAGCACGTCGTCGACGAGGATGACCCGCTTGCCGTCGATGCCGCCGGGCGGCACCTGGGTCGGCCCGACCGCGCGGGTGGCGTGCCGGCGCAGGTCGTCGCGGTAGAGGGTGATGTCGAGCACGCCGACCGGGACGGTCACGTCCTCGAAGGTGCTGATCCGGGCGGCGAGCCGCTTCGCGAGCGGGGCGCCCCGGGTGGGGATGCCGAGCAGGACGGTGTTCTCGGCGCCCTGGGTCTTCTCCAGGATCTGGTGGGCGATGCGGTCGACCACGCGCTGGACGTCGGCGCTGGCGAGGATCACCTTCACCGAGGGTTGTCGCGGCGGCGACGACTGGGCAGCCGGTGGGTAGGCCACGGCGGACCTCCTTCCCCGCCTCACGGGACGGGTCGTTAAAGGACGTCGGATGCCGGCGCCGGACCGCGAGCGGCCCGGACCGGGGCTTCACGCCACGTTACCAGTGGTCACCGCGCCAACCGCCGCCGGCCACTGACCCTCCAATCAGCCGACGAAACGGGACAACTCTCCCGGCGGTCCCCAACGGTACGGTCACGACCACTTGACCACGTGTCGCAATCCCCGTACCGTCACGCTCCGTAGCGATCGCTGGGAGAACCCGAGCAGCACTGGGAGTGTCCGAATGCCCTCTGAATACGCCAAGTCTCTGGGCGCCCGCCTGCGCTCCATCCGCCAGCAGCAGGGCCTGTCCCTGCAGGGCGTGGAGGAGAAGTCGAACGGGCGGTGGAAGGCGGTGGTGGTCGGTTCGTACGAGCGCGGCGACCGCGCCGTCACGGTGTCGCGCCTGGCCGAGCTGGCCGACTTCTACCGCGTTCCCGTCTCGGAGCTGCTGCCCGACGGCAGCGGGGTGCGCCACGAGCCCACCAGCAAGATCGTCCTGGACCTGGAGCGGCTGTACGACGAGGCCTCCGAGGACCTGGCCTACGTCGCCCGCTACGCGCGCGCCATCCAGCAGCAGCGCGGTGACTACAACGGGCGCGTGCTCTCGATCCGCGCCGACGACCTGCGCGCGCTCGCGATCGTCTACGACGCCTCGCCGTCCGGCCTGATCGAGCGGCTCACCGAGCACGGTGTGCTGGTCGCCGACCCGCGGGCGTTCTTCGCCTCCTGAGCCCGACCACGAGAAGGGGCCCGTGCCGTCCGGCACGGGCCCCTTCTGTCGTACGTGTCACACGGCCGCCGGCGGCGAGGACGCCGCGGGTGCCGGGAATGCTGCGGGCCGCCTCAGCGGGTGGCGTACTCGGCGATGCGGCCGAGGATCCCGTTGAGGAAGCGCGGGGAGTCGTCGGTCGACATCTGCCGGGCCAGCTCGACGGCCTCGCTGATCGCCACCGCGTCGTCGATCTCGTCGACGTAGAGCAGCTCGTAGACCGCGATGCGGGCCAGGTTGCGGTCGACCACGGGCATCCGGTCGAGCGTCCAGCCCTCGGCGTAGCTGGCGATCACCTCGTCGATCCGGTCGAGGTGCGCGGCCACCCCCTCGACCAGGCTGACCGCGTATCCCAGGTGCTCGGGCCGGGGCTTCTCGATCCGCTCGATGTAGCCGGCGAGCACCTCGACCGGCGGGCGGTCCCGCAGGTCGGCTTCGAAGAGCACGTCCAGCGCCCGCTTGCGCGCCTTGCGGCGCGCAGGCATCTGCTGCTTGGGACCCTCGGCCATCAGGCGCGGCCGAGGTAACGGCCGTCGCGGGTGTCGACCTTGATCTTCTCGCCGGTGGTGATGAAGAGCGGGACCTGCACGGTCGCGCCGGTCTCGACGGTGGCCGGCTTGTTGCCGCCGGTCGACCGGTCGCCCTGCAGACCCGGCTCGGTGTAGGTGACCTCCAGCACGACGCTGGTCGGCAGCTCGATGTAGAGCGGGACGCTCTCGTGGGTGGCGACGGTCGCCTCGGCCTCGGGCAGCAGGTAGTTCGCCGCCTCGCCGACGGTGCCGCCGGGGACGGTGATCTGGTCGAACGTCTCCAGATCCATGAAGACGTAGTCCTCGCCGTCGGCGTACAGATACTGCATCGTGCGCTTGTCCACGGTCGCGGTCTCGACCTTGGTGCCCGCGTTGAAGGTCTTGTCGACCACCTTGCCGGACAGCACGTTCTTCAGCGTGGTACGCACGAACGCACCACCCTTACCGGGCTTGACGTGCTGGAACTCGACGACGGCCCAGAGTTCGCCGTCGAGGTTGAGTACCAGGCCGTTCTTCAGGTCGTTGGTGGTGGCCATTTCCTGCCTTGATCATCAATTGGCGGACAGACCTGGCAAGTCTACTAGTTGCGCCGCGCGCCGCTGCCCGCCGTCTACCGGCGCCCGCCGCGTCCGCCCCCGCCCCGCCCGCACCACCGGCTGCCTCCACTGCTCCGCGTCCGTGACTCTCCGCACATGACGCTCGCCGGTCGGACACCCACCTCGCGCGCCCTTTGCTCTGCGCCCACGGACACACCGCTCACCCTGTGTGACGCTCGTCGCGCAGCGGCCTCTCGCGGTCGACCGAAGACCCCCAGCTCAGGCCGCCGGTGCGCATGTGGGTGCAGAGCAAAGCGTCCGCGAGGCGTCCCGCGGACGCGAGGGGAGCAGCGACGGAGGGTTACGAGTGTCGAGCATCACTCATCGTGACGAGTAATCAGAGTCCGACCCCGGCTGGCGGATCCCCGCCTGGTGACTGACGGATCCCCGCTTGCTCGCGGTCGTGCCGTCAGCGGTTTCGGTGGGCCAGGTGGTGCAGGGCCAGGCGGTAGCCGTCGACGCCGAGCCCGCAGATCACCCCGGTCGCGACCGCGGAGACCACGGAGTGGTGCCGGAACTCCTCCCGGGCGTGGATGTTGGAAATGTGCACCTCGACCAGCGGCCCGCGCAGCATCGCGCAGGCGTCCCGGACCGCGTACGAGTAGTGCGACCAGGCCGCCGGGTTGAGCACCACCGCAGCGCCCTCGTCGGCGGCGGCGTGCAGCCAGCCCAGCAACTCGTGCTCGGCGTCGGTCTGCCGGACGGTCACGTCCAGGCCGAGCTCGCGCCCGGTCGCCTCGCAGAGCGCCACGAGGTCCGCGTAGCTGGTCGCGCCGTAGACGTCCGGCTGGCGGGTGCCGAGCCGGCCGAGGTTGGGGCCGTTGAGCACGTAGACCCTCACGCCGCGACCTCGCGGTAGGCCGCCTCCAGCAGGTCGTCCGCCGGGCCTTCCAGGATGGCGGGGCGGGCCAGCCCGTCCAGCACCACGAAGCGCAGTTGGCTGCCCCGGGCCTTCTTGTCCACCCGCATCGTGGCCAGCAGCCGGGGCCAGGCGTCGGCCGGGTAGCTGGTGGGCAGGCCCAACGCCGCCATCGCCGTGCGGTGCCGCTCCGCAGTGGCGGCGTCCAAGCGGCCGGCGAGCCGCGCCAGCTCACCGGCGTAGACCATGCCGACGGCCACCGCGTGCCCGTGCCGCCAGCGGTAGCCCTCCTCCTTCTCGATGGCGTGGGCGAGGGTGTGACCGTAGTTGAGCACCTCCCGCACCCCCGACTCGCGCAGGTCGCCGGAGACCACGTCGGCCTTGACCCGGATCGCCCGCTCGATCAGCTCCCGCGTCACGGGGCCGGTCGGGTCGGTGGCCGCCGCCGGGTCCCGTTCCACCAGGTCGAGGATCACCGGGTCGGCGATGAACCCGCACTTGACCACCTCGGCGAGGCCGGCGGCGAGGTCGGCCGGGGGCAGACTGTCCAGGGTCGTCAGGTCGGCGAGGACCCCGACCGGCGGGTGGAACGCGCCCACCAGGTTCTTCCCGGCCGAGGTGTTGATCCCGGTCTTGCCGCCCACCGCGGCGTCGACCATGCCCAGCAGTGAGGTCGCCACCGGCACCCAGCGCACGCCGCGCAGCCAGGACGCCGCCACGAAGCCGGCCAGGTCGGTGACGGCGCCGCCGCCCACCCCGACCACCGCGTCGGTGCGGGTGAACCCGGCCTCGCCCAGCTTGTCCCAGCAGGCCGCGGCGACGTGGATGTGCTTGCCCGCCTCGGCGTCCGGCACCTCGATCGGCAGCGGCGCGACGCCGGCCGCGCCCAGCCGGTCGCCGATCGCGTCGGCCAGCTCCTTGAGCGGGGGCGCGTGCAGCACCGCCACCCGGGTCGCGCCCGGCAGCAGGCCGGGCAGCGCGTCGAGCAGGTCGCGTCCCACCAGCACGTCGTACGGGCGCTCGCCGCCGACGGGGATCCGGGTCATTTCGTCCATCGCCGGCAGCCTAGTCCAGCCGCCCGGTCCCGGACCGGGACTGTCCACGTGGTGGCCACCCGGCCCGCCGGAACCGCCGGCGCCGAGGCGACCGTGCCGCCGGCGGCCGGGTCAGCCCGGCGTCCGTCCGGCCCAACCGGCGAGCCGGCGGGCGTGCTCGGTCACCGCGGCACGCAGGGCGTCCGGGCTCAGCACGGTGAACGGCCAGCCCAGCCCGGCGAGCAGTTGGGCCATCCCGTCGAGGTTCTCCGCGCGGGTGCGCAACAGCACCCCGTCGGCGCTTTCCGTCAGCTCGGCCACGCTCGGCGGGACCCGCCGTCGGGCCGTCGCCAGGTCGGTCTCGAGCAGCACCTCGACTTCGTGGGCGTAGGGCACGCCGGCCAGCGAGCGGGTCACCTGGGCCACCGGGTCGAAGCCGTCGGGCACGACGAAGGTCTCGGTCCCCGTCTCCACCTCGCCGACGCGGTCCAGGCGGAACGTGCGCACCTCCCCGCGCAGGTGGTCGTGCCCCGTCACGTACCACCGGCCGGCGTGAAAGACCAGGCCGTACGGGTCGAGCTGCCGCCGGGAGGCCGCGCCGGACCAGGAGCGGTAGGCCAGCCGCACCCGGCGCCGGTGCCGGGCGGCCGCGCCGAGGGCGAGCAACGTCCCGGTCGCCGGGCGGGCCTCCGTCGTGGAGCGCCGCAGCGTGAAGCCGAGGTGCTCCTGCACGGCGGCGAGCCGGTCGCCCAGCGCGGACGGGAGCACCCGGCGGATCTTGGCCAGCGCGGTGGCGGTCGCCGGTTCCTCGGTGCCCAGCCCGAGCCGCTCGGCGGCGAGCAGCCCGAGCAGCACGGCCACCGCCTCGTCGTCGGTGAGCATCAGCGGCGGCAGCTTGTAGCCGGGGCGCAGCCGGTAGCCGCCGTGGCGACCCCGCTCGGCGGCCACCGGGATGCCCAGCTCGGCCAGCGTCGCGGCGTAGCGCCGCACGGTGCGCTCGTCCACCGACAGCCGGCGGGCCAGCTCGGCCCCGGTGAGCCGGTGGTGGCTCTGGAGCAGCTCGAGCATGCCGAGCACCCTGGCGGCGGGATGTGACACGGGCCACTCCTTCAATCAGGGCGGAAAGCGTCCGGATTCGATCGTACGGTCTCCCGGAGCGACGACAGAGGGAGAAGGCAGATGGCGACGTTCGTGCTGGTTCCGGGCTTCTGGCTGGGTGGTTGGGCATGGCGGGAGGTGACCGCGGCGCTGCGCGAGCGGGGCCACGAGGTGTACCCGGTGACGCTGACCGGGGTGGCCGAGCGCGCCCACCTGGCCGGCCCCGAGGTTGGCCTGGAGACGCACACCACCGACGTCGTCCGGCTGGTCGAGGTGGAGGACCTGCACGACGTGGTGCTGGTGGGGCACTCCGGTGGCGGGCTGCCGGTGGCCCAGGCGGCGGAGCGCGTCCCGGACCGGATCGCCCGGGTGGTCTATGTGGAGAGCGGGCCGATGCCGGACGGCATGTCGCAGTTCGACGTCAACCCGCCGGAGGAGCAGGAGCGGCTGCGCGCCCGGATCGGCGACGGCCATCTGCTGCCCCCGCCCGCGTGGGACCCGGCCGAGGACCCGGAGAACCTGGCCGGCCTGGATGCCGCCGCGCTCGCGCTGCTGCGGCGGCGCGCCACCCCCCATCCGCTGCGCGCCGCCACCGACCCGGTGCGCCGCGCCGGCGGGCGCGCGGTGCCGACCGCGCTGGTGGCCAGCACCTTCCCGCTCGAAGTGGTGGAGGGCATGATCGCGCAGGGGCACCCGTTCTTCGCGGGGCTGGCCGGTGGCCAGTTGCACGCGCTGCCCACCGGGCACTGGCCGATGCTCAGCGAGCCGAAGGGCCTGACCGACGTGCTCGACCGGATCGCCGGGAGCTGACCGCGGCCGGAGGGGCCACACCGTGACGGTGGCACCCGGGCGGACGGCGCACCCCCGTGCGGCAGCGGTCCCGCCCGCCGGATCCGGTCGCGGCCCACTCGTGACGTGCGCCGCGGCCGGCCGGTCACTCAGTGCTTCAGCAGCGCCGCGACCTCGGCGGCGATCTCCTCCGGGGCCCGCCCGTCGGTGACCACGGTCGCGGTGGCCACCTCGGCGTAGAGCGGGCGGCGCTGGTCCAGCAGGTGCTTCAGCGTCGCCCTCGGGTTGATCGCCAGCAGCGGCCGGCCCGCCCCCAGCCCGACCCGCTTGACGGCGTCGGGCAGCTCCACGGAGAGGTGCACCACGGGGTGCCCGACCAGGGCGGCGCGGTTCTCCTCGGCGAGGACCGCGCCGCCGCCGAGGGCCAGCACCCCCTCGCAGGAGGCCAGCGCCGCCGCCACCGCCGCCCGTTCGAGGGCACGGAAGTGGGCCTCACCCTCGTCGATGAAGATCTCCGGGATCGGCTTGCCGGCGAGCCGCTCGATGTCCACGTCGGTGTCGCGGAACTCGACCCCGAGCAGCTCAGCGAGTGCCTGCCCAATGGTGGTCTTGCCGGAGCCCGGCGCCCCGACCAGCACGCAGACCGGCGCCATCAGCGGCACCGTCCGGCGCCACCGCGCCCGGCCGACCGGCCCGCGCTCACCGGATCACCAGGGCGTCGAGGTAGCCGGCCAGGTTGCGGCGGATCTCGGCGACGGAGTCGCCGCCGAACTTCTCGGTGGCCGCCTCGGCCAGCACCAGCGCCACCATCGCCTCGGCGACGACCGCGGCGGCGGGCACCGCGCAGACGTCCGAGCGCTGGTTGATGGCGGTGGCCGGCTCGCCGGTGGTGACGTCCACCGTCGCCAGGGCCCGGTTCAGCGACGAGATCGGCTTCATCGCGGCCTTCACCCGCAGCGGCTCGCCGGTGGTGATGCCGCCCTCCAGCCCGCCGGCCCGGTCGGTGACCCGGCGTACGCCGGTGGCGGTGGGCACGATCTCGTCGTGCGCCTCGGAGCCGCGGGAGCGCGCCTGCTGCCAACCGTCCCCGATCTCGACGCCCTTGATCGCCTGGATGGACATCAGCGCGGTGGCGAGCCGGGCGTCGAGCTTGCGGTCCCACTGCACGTGGCTGCCCAGACCCGGCGGCACCCCGTACGCCAGCACCTCGACCACGCCGCCCAGGGTGTCGGCGGCCTTCTTCGCGGCATCGACCTCGGCGACCATCCGGGCGCTGGCCTCGGGGTCGAGGCAACGCAGCGGGTCGGCGTCGATGCGGGCGGCGTCCTCGGGCACCGGGCGCAGCCCGGGCTTGACGGCGACCGGACCCAGCTCGACCACGTGGGAGACGATCTCGATGCCGAGCGCCTGCCGGACCAGCGCCTTGGCGACCGTGCCGACGGCGACCCGGGCGGCGGTCTCCCGGGCGCTGGCCCGCTCCAGGATCGGCCGGGCGTCGGTGTGGCCGTACTTCTGCATGCCGGCCAGGTCGGCGTGGCCCGGCCGGGGGCGGGTGAGCGGCGCGTTGCGGGCCTGGCTGGCCAGCTCCGCCGGGTCGACCGGGTCGGCGGCCATCACGGTGCGCCACTTGGGCCACTCGGAGTTGCCGACCCGGATCGCGACCGGGCTGCCGAGGGTCACCCCGTGCCGGAGCCCGCCGATGATCTCGACCTCGTCCTGCTCGAACGACATCCGGGCGCCCCGGCCGTAGCCGAGCCGGCGCCGGGCCAGCTCACCGGCGATGTCCCCGGTGGTCACCTCGACGCCGGCGGGCACGCCCTCCAGCAACGCGACGAGGGCGGGACCGTGCGATTCCCCTGCAGTCAACCAGCGCAACACAGCGGTCAGTCTGTCACGCCCGGTGGCCGCCGCCGTGCGGTGCCCGCCGCGTCCCGCCCTGCGGACGCCGCCGTCCGCAGGGCGGCCGACGCCCGGAGCCGGGACAGGGCGTTCGGGCGGGAACACCGACCCGAGACCCTGGATGACCCGGGGCGCGGGATCCGGCGTCGCCCGGCCCGCCGGCTCAGATGCCCCGGCCGCGCCGGTGCAGGGTGCGCAGCACCGCGTCGGCGCGGACCACCCGCCCGGCCACGGCGAGGGCGAGGTACGCCCGCGGCTCGCGCGGGTTGCGCCGGATGGTGTGCCGGGCCCACCGCATCGCGCCCCGCCGGTCGCCGGAGGCGGCCCGGGCGAAGGCGATCTGCCCAGCGACCCGCGCCTCGCCGGCCGGCTGCGTGCCGAACTCCGGGTAGCGCTCCAGCAGCCACTGCAACGCCTCGGAGATGGTGTCCCAGCGCTGTGCGAAGTAGGACCGCTTGTGCCAGCGCACCAGCACGTACGGCGTGCGCAGGTTGACCAGCGGCGCGCTGCGGGCGGCCCGGAGCAGGAACTCGTAGTCCTCCGCGTAGCTGCCCGGGATCTCCTCGTCGACCAGCCCGAACCCGTCCCGCAGCGCGGCGGCGCGGATCAGGAAGGTGGACGGGTGCAGCTCGGTCATCCGGTCGCGCAGCAGGTCGGCCAGGGTGACCGAGTCCTTCGGCAGCGCCCGGTCGACGGTGTGCCCGTCGTAGCTGACCCGGATGCCGCAGCTGACGAACTCCGCGTCGGGGGCGGCGGCGAGCGCCTCGACCTGGGCCCGCAGCTTGCCGGGGAGCCACTCGTCGTCGTCGTCGCAGAACGCGACCAGCTCCCCGGTGGCCGCCAGGATGCCCGAGTTGCGGGCGCCGGCCAGGCCGGGGGTGCGTTCGTTGCGGATCACCCGCACCAGGCGGTCCGGGCGGGACAGCTCGGCCAGCGAGCCGTCCGGCTCGGAGCGGTCGTACACGACCACCACCTCGACCGGGCCGGGGTGGTCCTGGTCGAGGACGGCCCGCACCGCGGCCCGGAGCAGCTCGGGCCGGTCCCGGGTCGGCACCACCACGCTGACGCTCGGGTGTCCGGTCATCGTCGTTCTCCGTTCCGGTCCGGCCGTGCCCACGGCCGCCACCTCGCCCGCTGCCGTCGTCCGGTCGACGCGGCCACCAGTTCCTCCACGATCCGCCCCACCTGCTGCACCGCGGCGCGGCGCGCCTCGGACGCGGCCGGGTCGGCCGCGACGGCGAACCGGGACGGGTCCGCCAGCCCCGCGGTGAGCGCCGCGAACAGCGCCTCCCGGGTCTCGGCCAGCGCCACCATGCCGGCCGCGCCCAGGCGGCGGGCGAAGAGCTGCTGGTGGTCGTCGACGTGCTCGCCCCGCGTCGGGTCCCGGGGCACCACGATCGGCAGGTGACCGTGCCGGCGGGCCTCCAGGATGGTGGCCGGCCCGCCGTGGCAGACCACCAGGTCGGCCTCGGCCATGGCGGTCTGGAGCTCGTCGTGGCCGAGGAACGGCACCGCCCCGGGCACGCCGGGCGCCCGGGTGTGTCCGTGCTGGACGGTCAGGCCGACGTCCTCGGCGACGCCGGGATGCCACTCCTCCAGCCAGCCGACCAGCCGGCCGAACGGGTGCTTGTCGGTGCCGACGGCGACCAGCAGCCGGGCGCGGGCGACGTCGTCGTGGTCGCGGGGTCGGGGCACCCGGCCCGCCTGCGAGGGCCGGGGACGGCCGGGGGCGACCGGGTGCGCGGGGGTGGTTCCGGTGCTCTCGGCGGTCACAGCAGGGTCCCCACGAGGGTGGCCTCCGGGTACTGGCGGCGCTGCTCGTCCCACTGCACGAGCATCGCGGACAGGAACGGGCGGCAGAGCCGGGCGGTCAGGGTCGGGGTGTCGATCCGGTCGTACACCTCGATGTAGACGGTCGGGATGCGGCGCAGCCGGGCCAGCACCACGAACGGCACGGCGACCCCGGCGCCGGTGGTCACCACGGCGGCGACCCGGCGCGACCGCAGCACCCGCCAGGCGAGGACGGCGTTGCGCAGCAGATTCGGCACGTTGCGGGTGGTCGGGTGGTGCGCCGGGACCAGGTCCTCGCCGGCGAGCAGCGAGACCGCCTCGGGCGTGTCGAAGGTGACCCAGCAGCGGCGCCAGCGTTCGTACCACGGCCGCAGGGCGAGCAGTTGGGCCAGGTGGCCGCCGCTGGAACCCACCAGGAGCAGGACTCCGGGATCGCCGGCGTCCTCGATTGTCGTTTCCACGCGACTCCCCACAAAGTTCGCTTGGAGTTTCGGTCGGCGCCACGCGCCAGCAGATCACAGGTCTTCCGCCGGTGAAATAGGACGACCGGGCGACGATCGATCTCCACCGGTGGCGGAACGGGTGCGCCGCGCCGACCAGTCAGCCATCGACCATTGTCACGACCTGGAGTTTCTCCGTCACCGTCCGCATCGGAGGGTCGGTTCCGGCTCTCGTCGGATCGGGCGGATCAGCCGGTATGTCGTTTCTCGACGACGTCCAGCAGGGCGGGGTGCAGCGCGGCGTTCCAGCCCGCGCCGGCGTCGGCGAGCCGCCACGTGCGCAGCCACATCTCCAGCAGGTAGCCGTCGGCCACCAGCCGGCGCGCCGCCGGCCCGAGCCCCAGCCCGCCGCCGTGGTGGTCGAGGTGGGCGTCGACGGCCCGCGCCGCCGTCGCCGCCGGCTCGCCCCGCAGCACCAGGGCGCGCTGGAACGCGTCGTGCGCCAGGTCGAAGCCCACCGGCACGTCCGGCCCGCTGTGCTCCCAGTCCCAGGCGACCAGGCGGCCGGCGTGCACGCCCAGGTTCCAGGGCACCCAGTCGCCGTGCCAGTGCCCGAACTCGACGGTCGTGTCCCCGTGCCGGCGGGCCAGCGCGGCCACGGCGGCGACCGCCCGGGCCCCGTCGGGCGTGCCGGCGGCGGCCCGCTGCGCCTCGGCGGCGATCCGGGCCAGGAAGGCCGACCCGGCCAACGGACGAGGCGGCGCCGGCGGGCGGCCCCGGCGGGCCACCGCGAGCAGCGCCGCCAGCCGCGGCGGATCGCCGGCCGGCACCCCCCGTACCTCGGGCGGCAGCGGCTCGACCAGCGCGATGACCTGCCCGGCCGCGGTCACCTCGGCCAGCAGCCGGGGCGCCGCCGGGTGGTCGGGCGCCCCGGCCACCGCCGGCAGCCCGCGCAGGGCCACCGCCTCGGCGGTCACCAACGCCCGGGTGGCGCCGTTCCAGCCGATCTTGGCATAGCCGAGGGGCCGGCCGGCCGGGTCGAACAGTTGCAGGGTGGGCTTGTGGTTCGGGTCCGGCGGGCGGACGCCGCAGGCCGCGTACACCGACGGGCCGCCGAGCGCGCCGGCCAGCCGCCCCGCCAGCAGCACCTCGTCGGCGGCGAGCCCGTCGGGCAGCGACACCGTGAGCCGTGGGAACGGGGCCAGGTCGACCGCGCCGACCCGGGCGAACCCGCCGAGCGCGGCCCGCACCGCCCGCACCTTCGGCGGGCGCAACGCGTTGTACGCCAGCAGCGAGGCGGCCGTGGCCCGGGGCGCGCCGAGCGGCAGCAGGAACCGGGCCCGGGCGACCGACGGGACGACCGCGTACCGGGCGACGGCGCGGTGGCCCGGCGGCGGGGGGCCGCCCACGGTCAGGGCGAGCCGCTCGTCGCCGAACACCGCCCGGGTGACCCAGCCCAGCCCGTCCGTCCGGGACCGGGGATCGGCCGGCGCGGCGACGCGCGCCGTCACGCGGCCCGGTCCGGCCAGTCGAGGTCCAGCCCCAGCCGCTGCCGCAACGCGTCGTTGTACGGGCGGTAGTACTCGGTCAGCTCGGCGCGCACCACCGGCTCCAGGGGCGCCGAGCGGCGGTCGTTGTAGACCTTGAAGTCGGGCAGGTCGTGCGGGGGCAGGCCGAGGAAGTCCAGTGTGCGGCGGTAGGTGGACCGGGCGTCGCGGTAGAGGTCCTCGCTGGGCAGGAAGAGGATCTGCTCCCGGTCGAAGCGTTCCAGCCACGGCTCCAGGTGCTCCAGGTAGCGGCCCCGGGCGCGGTAGGTGTACCAGTCGTACGGCTCGCTGAAGTATTCCGGCTCCGCGATCAGCCGCTCCCGCTCCCCCGCCGTGCGCTCCTCCTCGGCGGCGAGCGCGGCGGCGAAGTCGAGCGGCTCGATGCCGTGCGTCCGCCGCTCCTTCCAGTGCGAGTACGCCCGCTCCACCGGGTCGCGCAGCAGCACGATCAGCCGCGCCGACGGCATCAGCGCGGCGACCCGCTGGGCGGCGAGGGGGTGGAACATGTACAGCGGCGCCGCCTCGCCGACCCGGACCGGCCCGCCGTGCCGCCTCTCCAGCGCCTCCCGCTGCCGCTGCGTCGGGAAGTGCGACCGGTACCAGGCCTCGCCGCGCCGCCAGTGCTCCTCGAAGTAGTGCGCGGACTTCGTGTTCCAGGCCGGGAAGAGCCGGGGCACCAGCGGGTGCTGGATGAGGTAGTTCCACAGCGACGTCGTGCCGCCCCGCTTGGTGCCGATGATGAGGAAGTCCGGCAGCGGCCGCCGGTCGCTGGTGCGCACCCCGTAGTCGACGAGGGACTCCTTCACCCGGTTCGTCACCTGGGTCGGGACGAGCTGCTTCACCCGGTCACGGATGGACGGCACGACGGACCTCACCTGCCCTTCGACTTCTCCGGGGCGGGCCCGGCGGCGGCCGGGGCCGCCTCCCGCCGCCCACGGATCTGCACCATGGTCACCCGGATGCCGCGTCGCACCCGGGGCAACGTCAGCAAGCCGACGCAGCCGGCGGCCAGCACACCCACCGCCACCGTCAGCCCGCCGATCCCCCGCCCGCCGGCCAGCGCCCCGATCGTCGCCGCGAGCCCGACCCCGGCGACGGTGGCCGCCCCGGCCCGCAGCATCGCCGTGTCGACCAGCGGCTGGCCGACCACGACCCGGGCGCAGCATGCCGCGGTGAGGTTCTCGGTGGCGATGCCGAGCGCCCAGGCCAGGGCCGCGCCGGTCGCGCCGTGCGCCGGGATCAGCCACAGGCCGAGGGAGACGGTGACCAGCAGCCCGGCCAGCGTGGCGGCCAGGTGCAGGCCGCTGCGGCCGCCCATGAGCAGCAGGCTCTGCACGTTGCCGACCCCGGTGTTGACCAGCATGGCCAGCGCGAGCACGGTCATCGCAGGGGCGCCGGCGGTGAACTCCGGCCCGAAGAGCTGGAGGAACGCCAGGCCGAAGACGGCGAGCAGCAGGTAGACCGGCCAGGACAGCACCAGCCCCCAGGTGGTCAACTGCCGGTGCACGGCGGCCGCCGCGCCCCGCTCCCCCCGCCCGAGCAGCCGGGACAGCTGCGGCGACACCGCCACCCGCAGCCCCTGCATGGCCAGTTGGCCGGCGAGGATGTAGCGGCCGACGGCGCCGAACACGCCGGCGTCGGCCGGGCCGGCCAGCACCGAGGTGAGCAGCACGCCCACCCACATGTTGCCGGCGTCGATCGCCGCGGAGGCGGCGCGGGGCAGGGCGAACCGCCAGAAGGCCGACCAGTCGGCGCGCTGCGGGCGCAGCGCCGCGCCCCGGCCGACGCCGAGTGGGCCCGCGACGAGCGTCAGGCAGGCCAGCAGGGCGAGCGCCGCCGGGACCAGCCAGCCGGTCATGCCGGCGAGCAGGCCGCCGCCGGCGAGCACCGCCGCGCCGACCAGCACCGGCCGCGCCACCGGCAGCAGGAAGAACTGCACCCCGACGTACGCCCGGATGGGGCGGACGCAGCGCAGCGTGGCGAGCAGCAGCGTCATCGCCACCACCACCGGCACCGCGGCGAAACTGACCGCCAGCAGGGCCGTTCCGTCGGCGTCGGATCCGTCGAGCAGGCGCGGGGCGAGCGCGTCCGCGGTGAGCACCCCGGCCACGGCGACGAGGACCGCGGCCAGCAGCGGCGGCAACAGCGCCACCGGCAGCACCCGGGCGGCGTCGCCGCCGGCGCCCGAGCGGCGGCGGGGCAGCGCCCACATCAGCCCGGTCTCGGCGCCGAGGGTGCAGACGGCGGCGGCGACGGTGACCACGCCGATCGCGGCGAAGAACGCGCCGGAGCCGACCGTGCCGTAGCCGCGGGTGATGACGACCGCGAGCAGGAAGCCGAAGAGGCCGCTGGTGGCCGCGCCGACCAACCCGGCGGCCCCGCTGCGGGCGCTGCGCCGGGTCTCCGTGTCGTCGGCCGGCGGGCCGGCGGGGGCGACGGCGCCGGCCGGCGGGCGGGTGGCGGCGGTCATGCCGGCACCGCCTCCGGGCCGACCGGACGGGGGTGGTGCGGCCGGACGGACGCCTCCCGCTCGGTGAGCACCGTCGCGAAGGCGACGGCGAAGAAGGCGACCGCGAGGTTCTGGTTGGCCATGCCGTAGAACGGGATCTGCACCAGGCAGATCACCGGCACCACGGACAGCCACTGCCCGGCGGGCGAGGTGGCCCGCGCGCAGATCAGCGCGGCGGCGACGAACCAGGCGAGGAAGCACAGCAGCGCGGGGACGCCGTGGCTGAACAGCACCATCCACAGCTGCCCCTGGGTGCCGATGGGCGCCTGGGCCGTGACGGTGTCCACGTTGACCGGCGCGCCGTAGCCGAGCCACGGCGACTCCTTCACCCGGCGGATCACCTCGACGTAGAGCGAGAGCCGGTCGGTGTTCGTGTCGCTGGACTCGACGCGGTTGCCGATCAGCTCGGCGATCGGGATGAACAGGGTGGCGACGCCGCCGATGACCACCACGCCGACGATCGACGCGGCAACCCGGACATTGCCGCGCAGGGCGGCCCGGACGCCGAGCACCGCGAGGCCGGCACCGATGCTGAGGAACATCGCCCGGTTAAGCGTGAGGAAGGCCGGGACCAGCGACAACGGCAGCGACGCCAGCAGCGCCCAGCGCAGCACGCCGCGCCGGCGCAGCATGGTGAAGGCGACCACGCAGGGCAGGGTCATCGCGTACGCGCTGCCGAAGTTGTTCGTGTACGCGAACGGCGCGGCCGGCCGGTAGATCGGGTTCAGTGACCGCTCGCTGTACTCGGCGGTGCTCAGGTGGACCATGTCCCGGATGAACGGGGTGCGGGCGATGCCGCCCGGGAGCAGCACCTCCACCGGGGTGGTCAGCGCGAACCGGGGCGCCAGCACGCCCAGCCAGCCGAGCGCGACCAGCGCGAACCAGAACGCACAGAGCGGCACGAGCACCGCGACCAGGTCGGCGCGTTCCCGGGCGACCGCGTAGACGTAGACGCCGACCACGAGCGCGGTGACGTAGAAGGCGAGCCGCAGGCCGAAGGTCAGCACCGAGGCCGGCGACTGGAGCTGGGTGGCGCTGACCACGACGACGGCCAGGAACAGCAGCCAGATCCCGGCGGCCGGGGGCAGCGGCACCCGCCCCCGGATCACCAGCAGCGCGAACAGCAGCGCGCCGAGCAACGGCCAGCCGAGATAGAACGCGCCGGTCAGCCACCAGAGCGGCACCAGGCCGAACATCGCCGCCAGCGGCCACAGTGGCAGCCGGGGCGGGGCGGGCGGCTGTGGTGGCGGCGGGGCGGCGCCGTCCGGGCCGCCGGCCGGCTCGCTCGTGGCCGGCGCGCGGGTGACGGGCACTGCTCAGCCCCGGCCGCTGCGGGTCAGCACGAAGCCGAGCGGGGTGACCCCGGCGGCGCGCAGCCGCTCCACGAGCCGGCGCAGGTCGTTCTGCCGGGTGCGGTCGCGCTCGACCACCACCACCGCCGTGCCCTGCCGGGCGACGGCGACGCCGCGCTCGTCTGACTCGGCCGGCGGAGCGTTGAACAGCACGAGGGTGTGGTCGGCGCCCTGCCGCCAGGTGCCGAACCGGACGCTGCCCGCGCCCACGGTCACCGGGTCGGCGCCCGTCACCCGACTGTTCCCGCCGCTCGCCGAGGAGGCGACCCGGGGCAGGGTGAGCGTGGCGTCCGGGTCGGTGGACGGGCGCGCGCCGGGCGGGTGCGGCGACGGGCGGCGGGCCGCCGGCGGGGACGTGCCGGCGGCTGCCGCGTCCACGGAGCCGGCCGGGCGGGGCTTGGGGACGGCGGGACGGGACGGGTCGGCCGCGGCGGGCAGCCGCTCCCGGTCGGCGAGCACCGTGTCGCGCAGCCGGTCGGCGCGGCCGCTGTCGTCGGCGACGAAGACCTCCCGGCCGACCGCCGCCAGGGCCACCGCCAGCCCGGCGGTGATGGCCGTCGCGTCCTCCTCGCGGGAGGTCAGCAGCGACACCCGGGCGGGCTGGCGCACCCGCTCGGCGATCGCCATCGCCACGTACCGGATGTCGGCGTCGATCGCCTCCTTGCGACCGCGCCACCTGCGGCTGCGCACCGTGCCGAGCAGCGGCAGGCCGGTGGCGTCGCGCCCGTCGTCCACCGACCGGATCCGCCGGTCGACGGACTCCCAGGCGTACGCCAGCACCACGCCGAGCAGCGTCCCGCCGAGCAGGCCGGCGAGCAGGTAGAGCGGGCGGTTGCCGGCGGAGGAGGCCAGGGCCCGCTCGGCGGTCTGGGTGACCCAGCCGGGGTTGACGTCGACGGCGGCGATCTCCGTACGCGCCGCGTTGAGCTGGGTGAGCTGGTTGTTGATGCCGGCCAGCTCGGTCACCGCCGCGTCGACGGCGCCCTCCCGGGCGTTGTTGACCCGCTTCTGCAGGGCGGCCTGCTGGGCGGCCACCTTGCTGATGCTCTCGTCGTACGAGCGCAGCATCTCCGCCCGCTGCTTCTCGTACATCGCCCGGCGCACGTCCAGGTAGGCCCGGGCGGCCAGGTTGACACTCTCCACCGCCTGCTCGGCCGTGGGGGCCGAGTAGACGAAGCGCAGGATCTGCCCGCCGGTGGGCACCTCCACCTCCAGCGCGTCGCGCACCTCGCGCGGGTCCAGCCCGCCCGCCTCGGCGAGCCGCTGCACCACGTCGGTGCCGGTGGCGATGCCGCTCTCCACGTTCATGTTCACCGCCCGCTCGGCGTTGGCCCCGCTGGGCGTGAACGCGTCGGTGACGACGGGGCGGACCGCCACGACCGCGCTGGCGGTCACCGCGGCGGGGACGAGGAGCACGTAGCCGAGCGCGGCGGCCAGGCCGAGCGCGGCGACGGCCGCCACCAGCCGGATCCGGTGCAACGGCACGCGGAGCAGGTCGGTCAGCGTGACGGTGCGGCCCGCCCCGCCACCGGTGGGGACGTCGGCGGACCAGGAAGCGGGAGGAACATCAGTCATGGAACTTCTTCACCGTCTGTTGTGGATTTCCGGCGACCACGACGCGCGGCGGCACGTCCGTACGCACCACCGTGGCGGCGCCCACGACGCTGTCCCGGCCGATCCGCACGCCCTTCATCACCAGGGCGTGCGCCCCGATCCACACGTTGTCCTCGATCGTGATCGGGGCGCGGGTGGCCGGGACGGGCGGGTCGTGCCGCCGCTCGGGCGGCAGGTTGTGGAAGTCGTTGTCCAGCAGCTCGCAGTCCGAGAGCAGGCACCGGTCGCCGATCGTGACCGACGTCCAGGTGCCGATCCAGGTGGCGTTCAGCAGGCAGTCGGCGCCGACCGTCACCTCGCCGGGGCCGGCGAAGCGGACCAGCTTGTTCACCCGGGTGCGGTCGCCGATGCTCACCCGTACGCCCCGGCGCAGCCGGATCCGGCCGCGGATCTCCACGCCCCGGCCCAGCCTCAACCGGGGGTAGCGCAGCCGGTACCAGCCGCGCTTGACCGCGAAGACGACCCGCACCGGGAGCCCTCGGCGGATGCCACCCGCGCCGACCAACGACCCTCCCCACGTCGTGGGGCCGGCGACGGCTGATCCGTCACCGGCCCAACGTGAACAATCTACCGACGTCCCGTTACGAACGGTCGACCCTCACTGCACGGAGAAGAACGTCGACGGGGTCGACCACGTCACCCCGGCGACCGCCGGGGAGATCACCGTCGCCGCCGCACCGTCGACCGCCGGGGCGGCCGTCGGGTCGAACGGCACGCTGCGCAGCGTCCCGTCGGTGCCGCCGTACACGATCCTGCCGCCGACCCAGGCCATGCCGCGCACGGTCGACCAGGTGACGCCGGTGGTGGGCAGGGTGAACTCGGTGGCGCCGAGGTAGTTGCCGTCGATCTCGAAGTACCGGTAGTAGAGGCCGCTGGCGCCCGTCCGGGTGTAGTAGAGGCGACCGTCGAGATAGAACGCGCCGGTCATCGCCGCCGGGTTGAACCAGTCGTTGTAGCCGGACGCCTCCCACGGCACGCCGATCGCGCCCCCGTTGAACATCGAGATGTCGATCCGGCTGCCGGTGGGGGTGCCGGCGACCGCGTGCGACCAGTAGATCCGGTCGGCCACCCGCCAGGTCGCGCCGGCCGCCGTGTAGTTCGGCTGGCTGACGGTGGTCGGGGCACCGACCGCGGTGCCGTCGAACGGCACCTTCGCCAGCTCGCCGGGCCCGGTGCCGACGTAGAGGTTGCCGGTGGTCGCGGTCGGCGGGTTCTTCGGGGTGATGGTGCGCCCGCCGGCCAGCGGGAACATGCCGAGCCGGCCGTGGTACTCGTTGCCCATGCCGTCGGAGTTGTGGCCGAAGTAGAGGCCGTCGCTGCCGCGCCAGAGCACCGGCACCGAGGAGCCCCAGTTGCTGGTGCCGGCCGGCATCGACGCGCTGCCACTGCGGCGGGGGTTCCAGTTCACCGGCATGCCGGTGGCCGGGGTGACCGCGGCGATGCCGAGCCGGTCGATCGCGCCGGCACCGGCCCGGTCGCTGGCGTTCGGGTTGTTCAGCCAGCGGAAGTGCCCGCCGAGGTAGATGACGTTGTCGGCGACCTCGACGGAGGTGATGGTGTCGTTGCCGGTGTAGTCGACCCAGGTGCCGAGCTGGCCGGCGCCCCGGGCCGCGGTCTCGAACCGCACCAGCGCGTCGCAGTACGCGGCCGGCCAGCCCGCGCCGCCGTTGGTGCCGACGACGAACCAGCTGCTGTCGGCGCCGAACTTGACGTCCTGCACGTAGTGCACGAAGGTCGCCGGCGACGCGCACGGCGGCACGAACTTCTCGGTGCTCCAGTCGAGCAGGGTCGGCGTGCCGGACAGGTCGACCAGCGCCATCTGGTTGCGCGGCAGGTCGTTGACGTACATGAAGTTGCCGCCGACGGCCAGGGTGGCGCCGTCGGGGGCGACGTCGATGGTCCAGACGTACGAGGTGGTGTCGTGGCGCCCGACGGTGGCGTTGACGTTGAAGGTCGGGTCGATCGCGCCGGTGGTGGCGTCGAGCCGGCCCAGGCCGGCGTGCGCGGTGCCGTTGAGCCAGTTGAACGCGCCGGCCACGTAGAGGTGGTTGCCGTGCAGGGCCAGGTCGCGGACGGTGCCGCCGTCGGAGCGGCCGACCCAGCTGTCGACGATCGCGCCGGTGGCCGGGTCGAGCGCCACCAGGTTCTTACGCGAGACGCCGTTGACGGTCTTGAACGCGCCGCCGACGATCAGCGTGCCGTCGGGCCCGGCGACGAGCGTGTTGACCGCGCCGTCGAGCACCGGCAGGAAGGCGGTCGAGATCGTCCCGGTGGCCCGGTCGTACGCGAAGAGGTAGCGCTGCGTCGTCCACGCCGCGCTGGCGGTCTGCCGGATCTGGGTGAAGCTGCCGCCGACGTACACCATGGAGCCGACCTGCGCGAAGGCGCGGGTCTCGCCGTCCCGGGCGTGGGGGGTGGCGTCGGCGGGGTTCGCCGAGACCAGGGTCGCCGGTTCGGGGGCCGGCACCACGGCGGCGGAGGCCCCGGTGGGGACGGCCAGCACGGCGGCGACGGTCACCAGCGCGACCACCCCCGCCCGGGTGCGGAATCCGGCGGATCGCCGGAAGCGCGGGATTTCGGGCACGCTACGCCTCCAAGGTGGAAGAAGACCCGCGTAGCGTGCCTCGCCCACCCGGCTCGGCGATATCCGCCGATTGGGCGGTCAGTGCCTCCGCAAGCGACAGACCGCGTGTTCTGTCGGATGTCCGACTCTTCCGGTCGTCCGCCGGCCTGTGCCGGCGGTCAGCGACTGCCTCCGGTGGGCTGCCGCAGGTAGCTGTCGCGACCCGCGCGGGCGAACCCGGCCACCGCCGAGGCGTCGTGGTTCATCGTCATGTCGCACGTGCTCGTCCGGCGGGTCATCCCGGCGGAGTTGAAGTAGATCGCGGCCTTGATCTTCGGGTGCGCCTTGAGCGCCGCCGGGAACTCCTCGAACCAGCGCCGCTTGGCGTCCGGGTCGGCCGCGTTGAAGTTGGTGCCGAACTCGGCGAGCATCCGCGGCTTGCCGACGCCGAGGCGGTGCTCGTCCAGCCACCGGTAGAAGCGGCCGATGGTGGTGGCGGGGCTCTTCCACACCGTGCTGCCGTTGCAGACGTGGAAGTTGTACGGGTCGTAGCCCACCCAGTCGACGTACCGGTCGCCGGGGTAGAGGGCGGCGTACCGGTCGTAGTGGCCGGACCAGCCCATCATCGTCCACACCCAGACGGCGTTGTGGGCGCCCGCCGCGGCGAAGCGGTCGTGCACGTGCCGCCAGGCGCGGACGAAGTCGGCGTCGCTGCCCTTCGCCGGCTCGTCCTCCGGCTCGTGGTCGAAGCCCATGAAGACCGGCACGCCGGTGTCGCGGATCCGGCCGGCGACCGCGTCGATGGTGGCGTCGTACCGGCCACTGTAGACGTCACGCCAGGTCAGCACGGTGCCGGAGGAGAAGATGCGGGACTCCCAGGCGAAGAACATCAGCCGACCCTCGCGCATCTGCTGCCGCTGGTAGGCGTCCGGGAACGCGCCGTTGCTGCCGGTGCCGGAGAAGTCGTGGTAGCGGTGCACGATGTCGAACTTCCGCCCGACCTGCGCCTCCACCTCGGCGACCGCCGCCCCGTGGTCCCACCCGTCGGCCGCGCCGGCCGGGGAGTACATCCCCCACCAGGCACCGCACGAGGGGACCAGCTTGCCCGACACCTCGCCGCACCGCCCGGTGCCGCCCGACGGGCTCGCCGACGGGCGCGGCGTGGCACGGGTCGGGCCGGCGCTGGGGGTCGGCCGTGGCGCGGGCGTGGGCGCCACCGTCCGGCTCGGCGAGGGCGCGGCGCTGGTGACCGCCGGCGTGGGCGGGGTGCCGACGTCGTAGCGGATCTCCAGGCGCGGGCGCAGGTCGGGGTTGCGGTTCTCCGTCGACGCCCAGTAGATCCGGGTCTCCAGGCCGGTCTGGGCCAGCGAGACCGTCCAGGTGCCGTTCCCCCTGACCAGGGCCGAGACGTCCCACTCGTTGAAGCCCGCCGCCACCGGGGACACGGCGTCCAGGGCCGGGCCCGGCGGCGTCGGCGCCGGGCGCGCCGCGCCGGCGTCGGCTGTGGACGCGTGCGCGGTCACCGTCGCGGGGAACCTCTGCCAGGCGTGCACCCGCAGCGTGGCCCTGACGTTGACGGCGGACGCCGGCAGGCTGGTCACCGCGAACCGGATGACCGCCTCCCGGGCCCCTCGCGGGTTGCCGTCGCAGCGGGCGGCGCAGGTCGCCAGCGTGCTCTTCGCGCCGTTGTCGCCGTCCTGCGGCACCGTCGTCGCCGTGGTGTCCGCCGTCGCCCGGATCGACATGTCGTCGGCGGCCAGCAGCGGCACCGTGGTGGCGGCGATGCCGACGACCACGGTGGTGCCGACGACGCCGAGCAGCACGGCCTTGCGCCGAGGGCCGTGGTGCCGGGTGCGGCGGTGCAGTCCGTGCCTACTCAAGGAACACTCCCTGTGTCTCGGGCGGTGACGCTCAGCAGCGTATCCACGACCACCACCCGACGCGGGCAGGACAGCGGGACGTAAGCGCGTCTTAACCGTCGCCTAAGGATGCCCTGGACAACCACAGGGGACGCTCCCGTCCGGCGGGGACGGTCAGGCGGCGCGGGCGGCGGCCAGCGCGGCGGCCATCGCCGCCCGGGGCGCGGTGACGCCCGTGAAGTGCTCGAACTGGCCGACCGCCTGGGCCAGGAGGAGGTCGAGCCCGGAGACGATCCGGCAGCCGGCGGCCTGGGCGGACGCGGCCAGCGGCGTGGGCCACGGGTCGTAGAGCGCGTCGAAGAGCACCGTCTCCGGCCGCCAGGCGACGGTCTCCGCGAGCGGGTCGGCGACGCCCTTCGGCACGGTCGAGACCACCACGTCGGCGCGGCACCGGTCGGCCGCGTCGGCCCAGGTCGCGCCGGCCATCGCCACGCCGACCGCGCGCGCCACCGGGAGCAGCTCCTCGACCGCCGCCGGCCGGCGGGCCACCACGGTCACCGCGCGGGCGTCCAGCCGGCCGGCCGCCGCCACCGCCGCCCGCGCCGTGCCGCCCGCGCCCAGCACCGTCACCGTCGCGCCGGGGCGCACCCCGGCGTCGGTGAGCACCTCAACCATGCCGACGACGTCGGTGTTGTCGGCGTACCAGGAGCCGTCCGGCCGGTGTACCAGCGTGTTGGCGGCGCCGACGGCGGCGGCGACCGGCGAGACCTCGTCGGCCACCGCGAGCGCCGCCTCCTTGCCCGGCATCGTCACCGACAGCCCGGCCCACTCCGGGCCCAGGCCGGCGACCACGTCCGGCAACTCCGCCGCCGCGCACTCGATCCGGGTGTACGACCACCCGGCCAGCCCCGCCGCCGCGTAGCCGGCGTTGTGGATCACCGGGGAGAGGGAGTGCGCGATGGGCTTCCCGAGCACCCCTGCCCGCCGTACAGCCATCATCAGATGACCCCGGCCTCCTTGGCCTTGACCTTGTTCCGCTCGTGCTCCTCGATCGTCTCCGCGAAGGCCGAGTGCCCCTGCTTGTCGATCGCCACGAAGAAGAGCCACTTGCCGTCCGGAGGGTCCATCGCGCCCTCCATGGCCTGCTTGCCCGGGTTGTTGATCGGGGTGGGCACCAAGCCCCGCAGCTTGCGGCTGTACGGGTTCTTGGTGTCGAGCAGCTCCTCCTCGGTCATCTGGGCGGAGGTCTTGGTGTCCTGGCCGGTCAGCTCCAGGTAGTAGTTGACCGTGACGTCCATCTCCAGGCAGTTGCAGGGAAACTCGCCGAACACCCGGTTGTACGCCACCCGGGCGACCTTGCCCAGGTCGTCCTTGTTTCCGGCCTCGGCCTGGGCCAGCGACGCGACGATCAGCGCCTCGTACGGGCTGATGCCGCCGCGCTCCTTCTGCACCCGGTCGGCGAACTGCATCTCGCCGGTGACGGCGAGGAAGTTCTCGACCATCAGCGTCAAGATGGTCTCCGCGGTCGCCTTCGGCGGGATCTCGTAGGTGTCGGGGTAGAGGAAGCCCTCGATCGACGGTTTGACCTTCTTGCCGTCGGTGCGCTTGAACCACCAGTCCGGCACGCCGAGCGCGAGCGGGTCCTTCGCCGCCGCCTCGAAGTCCTTCACCGGGATCTTGGTCTCCTTGGAGAGCAGCTGGTAGACGTTCTTCGCCGTCCGGCCCTCCGGGATGGTGACCCCGTTGACGATCCGGTTCTTCAGGTCGAGCATCGCGGTGACCGCGCTCTCGCCGCTCATCTGCTTACGCAGCTTGTAGGTGCCGGGCTGGATGTTCTTGCTGCGCGAGTTGGCCTCGGCAGCCTCGATGAACGCCTTGGCGCTCTTCACCACGTCGGCGGCGACCAGCGCGTCGGCCATGTCGGCGATCAGCGCGCCCTGCTTGATCTCGACGGTCACCTCGCCGGTGCCCGCGCCGTCGTAGTCGGGCGTGACGAAGTAGCCCTGGATCCGGTCGAAGCCGTAGAAGGCGCCGCCCCCGATCGAGCCCAGCAGGACGAGGGCGAGCAGCAGCGCCAGGACGGTCTTGCCCCGCCCGCCGCCGGAGCGCCCGTCGCGCTTACGCATGGCGCTGCGCCGGTGTTTGCCCTTCTCCCCCCGGTCCTGCTCGTCGAACCCGAGGTCCAGATCGTCGATCATCGTGTCCGCCTCCGCTGCGCGTCCAGCCAGCTCTGCAGAATCTCCACCGCGGCAGCCTGGTCGACCACCGCCCGTTGCCGTTTCCCCCGGACACCACGCTCGGCAAGCCTACGAGACGCCACGACCGTGGACATCCTCTCGTCGGTGAGCGCCACCGGAACGGGCGCTATTACATCGGCCAGTCGGTCAGCGTACGCCTTCGCGTGGACGGCCGCCGGACCGTGCTTGCCGGCGAGATTGACCGGAAGGCCGACGACGACCTCGACCGCCTCGTGCTCGGCCACCAGCGCGGCGAGCTCGGCGATGTCGCTCGGCACCGCGTCCGGGCCCGCCGTGAGGTCGCGGGCGAGGGTGACCAGCGGGGTGGCCAGCACCCCGTGCGGGTCGGAGCGCGACACCCCCACCCGGACCTGCCCGACGTCCACGCCGAGCCGGACGCCGTGGGACAATTCGCTCACCGTCGGTAACTCCCCCAGAAACGGCGAACCAGGGCGGACCATCCCGGTCCGCCCTGGTCGCTGCGGTCTCGCATCACGCCTCGGCGATCGCCTTCTCGACCGTGAGCAGCAGGTTCGGCGCTTCCGCCGCCGGCAGGCCGCCGCCCTGGGCCAGGTCGGGGCTGCCGCCCCCGCGCCCGGAGAAGGCCGCCTTGACCAGGTCGGCGGCGGACAGGCCCCGGTTGCGGGCGGCCGGGTTCACCGCGACCACCAGGGACGCCTTGCCGTTGGCCCGGGCCGCCACCGCGACGACCGCCGGCCGCGCCGGGTCGATCTTGCCCCGGATCTCCTGGGCGAGCGTCCGCACGTCGTTGCCGGCCGCGCCCTCCGGCGCCTCGGTGCCCACGTACGCGACCCCGCGTACGTCCTTCGCCTGCGCCGCCAGCGCCGCCGCGCCGCCGAGCACGAGCTGGGCGCGCAGCTTCTCCAGCTCCTTCTCGGCGTCGCGCAGCTGCGTCACGGTCTGCTCGACCCGGTCGGCGACCTGGTCGTTGGGCACCCGGTACAGCTCGGCGAGGCGGGACACCAGCAGGTGCTCGCGGGCCAGGAAGTGGAAGGCGTCCATGCCGACCAGCGCCTCGACCCGGCGCACCCCGGAGCCGATCGACGACTCGGAAAGGATCTTGACCAGGCCGAGCTGGCCCGAGCGGGCGACGTGGGTGCCGCCGCACAGCTCCCGCGCGTAGTCGCCGACCTCGACGACCCGCACCTCCTCGCCGTACTTCTCGCCGAACAGCGCCATCGCGCCGATCCGCCGTGCCTCCTCCAGGGAGGTGACGAAGGCGTGCACCTCCAGGTCGGCGAGGAGCACCTCGTTGACCTGCTGCTCGACGTCGCGCAGCACGCTCGGCGCCACCCCGGTGGGGGTGTTGAAGTCGAAGCGCAGCCGCCCGGGGGCGTTCAGCGAACCGGCCTGGGTCGCGGACTCGCCGAGGAAGTTTCGCATGGTCTGGTGCACCAGGTGGGTCGCGGTGTGCGACCGGGAGATGGCCCGCCGGCGGGTGGTGTCGATCTCCGCGTAGCCGGTCTCCCCCGCCCGCACCTCGCCCCGGACCACCCGGGCGCGGTGCACGATCAGGCCGGGCACCGGCTGCTGCACGTCGAGCACCTCGACCTGGCCGCCGCCGACCGTGATCATGCCGAGGTCGGGCTGCTGCCCGCCGCCCTCGGCGTAGAACGGGGTGGCGTCGAGCACCAGCTCGACCGTGTCGCCCTCGACCGCCGCCTGGCGGGGGCCGTCGACGCCGAGCACCGCCCGCACCGTCGACTCCCGGGACACCTCGCTGTAGCCGGTGAACGTCACCGGCCCGCCCGAGTCGAGCACCGACCGGTACGCCGACAGGTCGGTGTGCCCGGTCTTGCGCGCCTGGGCGTCGGCCTTGGCCCGGGCCCGCTGGTCGGCCATCAGCCGGCGGAAGCCCTCGGCGTCGACCTGGAGCCCCTGCTCGGCCGCGATCTCCAGGGTCAGGTCGATCGGGAAGCCGTACGTGTCGTGCAGCTGGAACGCCTTCTCGCCGGAGAGCGCCTGCTTGCCGGCGGTCCGGGTCTCGGCGATCGCCGTGTCCAGGATCGTCGTGCCGGCGCGCAGGGTGGACAGGAACGCGTCCTCCTCCGCGTACGCGTAGTCGGCGATCCGGTCGAAGTCGGCGGCCAGCTCCGGGTACGACGGGGACATGCAGTCCCGGGCCACCGGCAGCAGCTCGGGCAGCGCCCGCTCCTGCCAGCCGAGCAGCCGCACGGCCCGGATCGCCCGCCGCATGATGCGCCGCAGCACGTAGCCGCGCCCCTCGTTGCTCGGGGTGACCCCGTCGCCGATCAGCATCAGCGCGGTACGCACGTGGTCGGCGATCACCCGCAGCCGGACGTCGTCGGGGTGGGACTCGCTGGCGACGTGGCCGGAACGGGCGCCGTAGCGCTTGCCGGTCAGCTCGGCGGCCTTGTCGAGGATCGGCCGGACCTCGTCGATCTCGTAGAGGTTGTCGACGCCCTGGAGGATGGACGCCATCCGCTCCAGGCCCATGCCCGTGTCGATGTTCTTCGCCGGCAGGTCGCCGAGGATCGGGTAGTCCTCCTTGCCGGTGCCCGGGCCCCGCTCGAACTGCATGAAGACGAGGTTCCAGAACTCCATGTAGCGGTCCTCGTCGACCGCCGGGCCGCCCTCGCGGCCGTACTCCGGGCCGCGGTCGTAGAACAGCTCCGAGCACGGGCCGCACGGGCCGGGGATGCCCATCGACCAGAAGTTGTCCGCCTTGCCCCGACGCACGATCCGCTGGGCGGGCACGCCCACGGAGCGCCAGATGTCGTACGCCTCGTCGTCGTCCAGGTAGACCGTCGGCCAGATCCGCTCCGGGTCGAGGCCGAACCCGCCCTGCTCCTGCGACTTGGTGACCAGGTCCCAGGCGAGCGGGATCGCCCCGTCCTTGAAGTAGTCACCGAAGGAGAAGTTGCCGTTCATCTGGAAGAACGTGCCGTGCCGGCTGGTCTTGCCGACCTCGTCGATGTCGGGCGTGCGGATGCACTTCTGCACGCTGACGGCCCGCCGGTACGGCGGGGTCTGCTGCCCCAGGAAGTAGGGGACGAACTGCACCATGCCGGCGTTGACGAACAGCAGGTTCGGGTCGCTGATGGCGGGCAGCGGAGCGGACGGCACCACGGCATGGCCGTTCGCCTCGAAGTGGGCGAGGTACCGCCGCTTGATCTCCGCCGTCTTCATCGCTGGTGTTCCTCCGGAAAGATTTCTCGGTCGCCGATGCGCGGGTCCTCCCGCAACTCGGCGAACTGGTCGTCGAACGCCTCGCCCTGGGCGAACGCCTCGTGGATCTCCCGCTCGCGCTCGGCCATCCCGATCCGGACGTCCTCCACGAAGCTACGCAGCGACTCCGCCAGCCCGCCAGCGGATTCGGACAACGTGCTGGCGATGCCGGCCGGGGTGTACGACTGCGCGGTGCGGGTCGCCTTGCGGACCACGACCACGCCGACGGCCAGCCCGATGCCGAGCCAGAACAAGCGCCTCATTCCCCAGCCCTCCTGGTCGTGCCGTCAGCGGTTGCCGCGCTTGGCGGCCCGCCGCTGCTGCTTGATGGTGTCGCGTACCTCGCGCTCGGTCTCGGCGTGCCGGCGGGCGGCGGCGGCCTTGCGCACGCCGTAGCCGAAGGCGGCCACCTTGACCAGCGGGTTGGCGGCGGCGGCGGAGACGACGGCGGCCAGGTTCGCGACGTTGGCGGTGACGTTCTGCGCGTGGCTGGTCATGGTGTCGACCTTGGCGAGCTGCAGGTTCACTCCGTCCAGGGAGGTCTGCACCTGCTCCAAGGTCGTGTTCACGTTCTTCACCGTGGTGTTGACGTCGCCCAGCAGCGGCGCGGTGCGGTCGTTGAGGTCGTTGATCATGCGGGTGGTCGCGTCCACGGTGTGCCGCAGCCGCAGGATGGGCAGCGTCAGGATCAACACCAGCATCGCGAACGCGATCGCCGCGATCAGCGCCGCGACCTCTCCAAAGTCCACGCCTGTCCTCCTCAAGCAGGGGTCCCGGGGACCGGACGTCCCCGGAACGCGCGACCGTTGTGCCCACACCGCCGCCCGGCGACCCGCAGGGGCCAGCGGGGGCTGGCGGATCCGCCAGCCCCAGACCCTACCGTCCGTGAGGGAAACCGGCTCAGGACGGTGAGGGTGTCGGTTCGCCGAGCGGATCCTCGCTGAACGTCGGGAAGGGATCCTCGCCCGTGAGCGACGGGTCGATGCTCGGCTGCGGTCTGGTCCGCTCGTCGTCGATCGCGTTGCGGACCTTCACCGACACCAACGATCCGGCGCACTGCTGCGCTGCGGCCGACGGATCGGGCGACTCCACGGCCGGTGCCCCGTCCACCGGCGGCGGCGCGCAGGTCGGCTCGCGCACCCAGAGGTCGAGGGTCAGCTCGTCCCGGCGCCAGCAGGTGTAGCTCCCCTTCGGCGACTGCTCCGGGCAGCGGGTCACCTGCCACGGCCGCCAGCCGTCCTCGGTCAGCGCCCGCTCGTAGGCCTGCGCGGTCTCCTCCGGTGACCGTTCCGAGGTGATGGTGCGTTCGCGCAGCCGGCAGTCGAGCAGGCACCACCGGCTGCCGCTGACGTCGTCGACCGTCTTCGCCGCCGCCCAGCCCGGCACGTCCAGCTCGTCGAGGGTGTCGAAGACCGGGTCGCGGCTGAGCGTGCGGATGCCGAAGAAGAGCGGGATCGCGCCCAGGAGCACCACGCTGACCAGGGCCAGGACGCCCATCCGCAGCCGCCGCCGCTCGCGCATCTGCCGCCGCAGCTCGGACCGCGCGCCGCGCAGCCCGCCGGGGGCGGGGGCGTCGTCGTCGGGCGACCCCGGCTCCGCGGCCTGCCGCAGCGCCGGCCCGTCCGCCGGTCCCGGCCCGACGGCGGGAGGATCGGCGGGCGGTACGACCGAGGCGGCAGCCCGGGCCACCGGCGGCCCGCCGGCGGGTCCCGGCGGCGGCACCGGCGGGACGCCCGCCGGCTCCGGTCGCCCGGGGTCACGGGGCGGCGGCAGGGCGCGCCCGGCGGCGCGGTCCTCCGGTCCGGGCCGGGGTGCCGGGGCGGCGGCGCGGGCCACGCCGGTCGGCCCGGCCGGTCCGGGGCGGGAACCCGCGCCGGAGGTCGGCTCGGGCCGGTCCCGCCCCTCGGCGGGGGGCCGGGCGGGGCCGGGCGGATTGCCGGGCCGGGCGGGGCCGGGCGGGACCACGTCGGGTCCCGGCACACCCGCACCTGGGCGGCCCGGGCCGGGTGGCGTGTGCCCCGGCCGGCGCGGACCGGCCGGCGCGCCAGGTCCGGCGATGCCCGGGCCGGCGGTGACATGTCCCGCGGTGCCCGGGCCGGCGGTGCCGGGCGGAGTCGTGGGGGCCGGCGGTCCGCCGGCGTGGGTGGCCCCGGGCGGCATCCCGCCGGCCTCGGGGGCCCCGGGCGGCGGCACGGCGGCCCGACCCGGCGCGGCGTCGGGTCGCGCGGCGCCCCGGACCGGTCCGCCCTGGGGCACGTCGGGACGGGTCCGGCCACCCGGGCGCGGCTCGCCTTCGAGCGGTCCGGCCGACGCCGGTCGTGCGGCGCCCCGCGCCGGCGGCGGACCGGAGGGTGCGCCGTCGGCCGGTCGGGGCGGTTCGGAGCCGGGCCGGGCCCGGCCCGTCACCTGTCCGGTGTCGTCGCCGGGGACCGGCGGTCGCGCGCCGGGCCGGGCCCGGCCGGCGACGGCGCGGCCGGTCCCGGTGCCGCGCTGCTCCGAATCGGATGCCGCCGACGGGCCGCCCGGGACGGGCGGCGCCGCCGGTGGCTTGACGGTCGGCAGGGCGGGGTCGGTGTGGTGGGTGCGGCCGGCCTGCCGGAGCCAGTCGGCCGGGCGCTCCGGCCGGCCGCCCCGGGGCTCGCCGGGGGCGGGCCGCCGACGGCCCGATTCCCCCTCGCCGGGTGCCGCGCGGCGCCCCGGCCCGGCGTTCTCCCCGTCGTCCGGGCTCGCCCGGTGCCCCCGGGCACGGCCGGCCGAGGCTTCCGCACGACCGGTGGGCGGCGCCGCGGGGCCGCCGTCCGCACGACCGGGCGCTGTGGGGCCGCCGTCCGCACGGCGGGTGGGCGCGGAGGCGGGACCGCCCTGCGCGGGCGCCGACCCGACGCCGGGCGGCGCGGAGGGCGCGCCGGGCACCGGCGGGGCATTGCCGGACCGGGGTACCACCGGCTCGTCCGGCTCGGCGGCGCGGCGTCGACCGGCCGGGCCGGGGCGGCGGTCGGTCGCGTCCACGCCCGACGCGGCGCCGGGGGCGGCGGTCGGCGGGGCGGCCATCGGCGCGTTCCCGGTCGCCTCGGTCGACTGGGGGCCGCCGGCGTCGACCGGGCCGCGCCGCAGCCGACCGGCACGGGGGTCACGCTCGTCGGCCGGGGCGCTGCGCAGCTCACCGGTCGGGGTGCCGCGCAGCTCACCGGTCGGGCTGCCGCGCAACTCGCCGGTCGGGCTGCCGCGCAACTCGCCGGTCGGCGGGCCGAGGGGCGGCTGGGCGGCACCGGGTGGCGGGACGGCGACCCGGGCGGCGCCGACGGGACCTCCCGGGCGGCCGGAGGCGCCCGGCGCCGGCGCGGCACCCGGCGCGGGGGCCCGACCGGAACGCCTGCCCGGCGGTGGCGGATCCACCGGCGCCACGGCAGGCGGAGCGCCCGGAGCGCCCACCGGCGCACCCGCGGGCGGCCCGGATCGCGGGGCCCCGGCCGGCCCCGGGTGCGGGCGGACCGGCGGACCGGCGGGCGAGTGCGCCGACGGACCGGCGGGCACGGCCGGCGGGCCGAGGGGCGCACCGGCCGGCGGGCCGACGGGCGGACGCGGGCCGGGGGGCACATCGACCAACGGACCGACGGGCGGACGCGAGCCGCCCGGCGCACCGCCCTGACGGCCCGTGGCCGGGCCGCCCTGCGGGCCGGTCGGGGGGCCCGAGTCGGGTCGCGGGCGCCGGTCGGGCCCGTCCGGCCCGGGCTGCGGCCGCCCGGCCGCCGGGGCCCGGAGCGCGGACTCCGGTGCGGGTGCGGGACCGGAGGCGGGGGCCGCCGGGCCGGCCGGCCGGGGCTCCGCCGTGCCGGGCCAGGGACCGTCCGCCGGCCGGGGGCGCGGGGACTCCGCCCCGGCGCGGCGCACCGGAGGCGCGGCGGCCGGGCCGGGGCCACGGTGGGGCGGCCCGGAAGGGTCGGGAGGCGTCGGGACGCCCGGGGGCGGGGTCGGCTCCGCCCCGCCCGGCCCCAGCTCGGTGCGCTGCTGCTTGGCCGAGCGCAGGTCGTCGATCCAGCCGAACTCCTCGCCGCTGATGGGCTCCTCGGGCTCGGCCTCGGCCTTGCCCCGCCCCCAGCGGCGCCCCTTGGCGCGGGAGTCGCGCCGCTCGTCCGGGCCGTCCTCCGGTCGCTCCGAACCACGCGATCTCACTGCTGACCCTCTCCGGCGGCGTCACTGCCGCCCTCTCGCGTCGCGCCGGCGCCGCCCGTGTCCGCCGATCGGCGGCCGTTGCCCGCCGATCCGCCCGTCACCCCCACCGGTGTCTCCGGGGGCGTGGCCGGGGCCGGCAGCCCCCGCACGATGCGGCGCAGCAGCGGCAGCCGGGTGGCCACGGCCCGCTCCGCACCGTGCTGGCTCGGCCGGTAGTAGTCGGCACCGACAAGGTCGTCGGGGACGTACTGCTGGGTGACCACGCCGCGCTGGTCGTCGTGCGGGTAGCGGTAGCCCGTGCCGTGGCCCAGCCCCTTGGCGCCGGCGTAGTGCGCGTCGCGCAGCCCGCGGGGCACCGGCCCGCCTCGGCCGGCCCGCACGTCGGCGATCGCCGCGCCGATCGCGGCGGTGGCCGAGTTCGACTTCGGGGCGGTGGCCAGGTGGATCACCGCCTGGGCGAGGTTGAGCTGCGCCTCGGGCAGCCCGACGTACTCCACCGCGTGGGCGGTGGCGGTGGCGACGCTCAGCGCGGCCGGGTCGGCCATGCCGACGTCCTCGCTGGCGAAGATGACCAGGCGGCGGGCGATGAACCGGGCGTCCTCGCCGGCGACCAGCATCCGGGCCAGCCAGTGCAGCGCCGCGTCCACGTCCGAGCCGCGCATGCTCTTGATGAAGGCGCTGGTCACGTCGTAGTGGGCGTCGCCGGCGCGGTCGTAGCGCACCGCCGCCACGTCGACCGCCTGCTCGGCGGTGGCCAGGTCGATCCGCCCGGCGCCGAGCGCCGTGGCGGAGGCCGCCGCCGCCTCCAGCGCCGTGAGCGCCTTGCGCACGTCACCGGCCGCGAGGCGGACGAGGTGGTCCTCGGCCTCGGTCTCCAGGGTCAGCGCGCCGCCGAGCCCGCGCTCGTCGGCGACCGCGCGGCGCAAAAGGCCGCGCACCGCCGCGTCGTCCAACGGCTGGAGGGTGAGCAGCACGCACCGCGACAGCAGGGGTGAGATCACGGAGAAGTACGGGTTCTCGGTGGTCGCCGCCAGCAGGGTGACGGTGCGGTCCTCGACGGCGGCGAGCAACGAATCCTGCTGGGTCTTGCTGAACCGGTGCACCTCGTCGATGAAGAGCACGGTCTGCGGGCCGCCGGAGCGGCGCTGCCGGCGGGCGGTCTCGATCACCGCGCGCACGTCCTTCACCCCGGCGGTGAGCGCCGACATGGCGACGAAGCGGCGGTCGGTGGCCCGGGCCACCAGGTGCGCGATGGTCGTCTTGCCGCTGCCCGGCGGCCCCCACAGGATGACCGACATCGGCGCGCTGGCGGAGACCAGCTGGCGCAGCGGGGCGCCCGGCGCGAGCAGGTGGTCCTGCCCGACGAGCTCGTCGATGCTGCGCGGGCGCATCCGGACCGGCAGGGGCGAATCCTCCCCCACCGCCGTGAAGCCGTCCACACCGACGGAACCCGCGGGCGCGGGGGGCGCTCCGGCGGGCTCACCGAGGGAGAAGAGGGCGTCGGACTCCATCACGAGAACAGTACCGGTCCCGACCGACGACGCCGGAAGCGCGCCGTCGGGCGGGACCGCTGGTGATCGTTTACGGTCAGCCCCGGCCCGGACGCCGGCCCCGGTACCACCGGCCGCCGCCCCCGCCGCGCGGGGCGCTGCCGACCCCGGCGAGGTAGAGGGAGAGCAACAGCAGGCCCAGCATCAGCAGGGTGGACGGGTTCAGCAGGTCCGGCGCACCGAGGTTGGTGTCGAAGAGGTCGAGCAGCAGGGCGAAGCCGAAAACGATCGCCGCGAGAATGGCGAGCATGGCGTTCCTCCGGTGGGGGTTCCCAGTAGGTCGGCGCGGGATGTACCCAATCGGTCCGCTCGCCAATCTCCACGGTGGACCGCACCCGGTTCTGGCTGCCGTCCGGTGTCCGCCGACGGGAGCGGGTCCGCCGACGGGTGCACGGCGGGCGTTCTAGGCTGGCGACATGATCATCGCCGACCAGGTCCTGGAGGGGCGGGACGCCATCCTGGCGGCTGCCGACCACCACCCGTACGCCCGACACTCGCTCTGGCTCGGCGAGCAGCCGCGCGGCTGGCGGCGCGACGACGCGGTGGGTTGGCTGCTCCCGGCGGAGCACGGCCCGGCCGGCGGCGCGATCGGCGCGCCCGGGCCGGCGGTCGACGTCTTCGCCGACCTCGTCGCGCGGGGCGTGCTCCGGTCCGGCCAGTGGCTGCACCTGCCGCGGCTCGACCCGGCGGCGCTGGCCGGCCGGCTGGCCGTGGCCCGGCACGACGAGTGGGACTTCCTCTGGACCGCCGCCGCACCCCCACGCCAACCCGAGGAGGAGCGGGTGGTCCGGCTCACCGGGGCCGACCACCCGGCGCTGACGGCGCTGATCGACGAGGCGTTCCCGACCACCACCTCGCGTCCGGGCGACCCCCGGGTCGTCGACTGGTACGGCATCCGCGACGGCGACCGGATCGTCGCCTGCGGGGCGGACCGCAGCCGGGGCGACGTCGGCTTCCTCGCCGGCCTGACCGTCGCCCCCGACCGGCGCGGCCGGGGGCTGGGCGCGGCGCTGACCGCCGGGATGACCCGGGCGCTGTTCGCCCGCCACGACACCGTGGCGCTCGGCGTCTACACCGTCAACGCCGGCGCGATCCGGCTCTACCGGCGGCTCGGCTTCACCAGCACCCTGGCCCGCAGCTCGGTGCACCTGGCCTGAGCGCGCCGGCGGGCCCCTCTCCCGGGGCCCGCCGACACCCGACGCTCAGCCGCCCTACGCCGGGGCGGACGCGGCGTCCACCTCCGACCGCCCACTCACCGGCTCGACGGAACCGGTCCCCGACGCGGATCCGGCACCCGGAGCGGAGACCGGGCCGGGGGCGGCAACGGCCTCCGGAGCCGGGAGCGGGCTGGACGCGGGAACGGCCTCCGACGCGGGCACGGGGTCGGGGCCGGCCGGGGTGCGGCGGCCGGCGCGCCAGGCGGGCAGGTAGAGCGGGGCGGCGACGGCCAGCACCACGGCGCCGACGAACATGGCGGTGCTGATGCTGGTGGCCTCGGCCAGCATCATGAGCACCACCCCGCCGAGCGCCCCCGCCGGCTGGGCCATCATCGAGTTCAGCGAGAGCACGCTGGTCCGGTAGG
Source organism: Micromonospora sp. NPDC002717 (assembly GCF_040295705.1). Lineage (NCBI taxonomy): Bacteria > Bacillati > Actinomycetota > Actinomycetes > Micromonosporales > Micromonosporaceae > Micromonospora > Micromonospora sp. NPDC002717. The sequence goes on from NZ_JBEOVW010000014.1 coordinate 181,062, forward strand.
GGCCGTCGACCTGGCGGTGCAGCAGCCCCATGTGCAGCGGGTTCGACGCGCCGTGCACGGTGTAGCAGGCGAGGTAGGCCACCAGCACGCCGACCGGGCCGGCGAACAGCCCCATGCCGACCACGGTGAGGCCCTGCAGGATCCGCAGCAGCGCGGCCCCGGGCGCCGCCCCGGGCCAGCGCAGCAGCAGCGGGGTGAGCGCGGCGCCGCCCGCCGAGGCGAGCCAGGCGGCCGAGCTCGCCGGCCCCAACAGCGCGGCGGCCCGGTCGGCGTCGCCGACCACCTCCGTGAGGCGCAGGGGCAGCAGGGACTCAAAGGTGACCATGCCGAAGCCCCAGAACAGCTCGACGGCGACCAGGGCGAGCAGCACCCGGGAGCGGCGCAGCAGTCCGACCGCCCGCCCGACCATCCGCGGCGCCTCGACGACCGACGCCCGCAGCGCCCCGGCGCCCTTCGCGGGGCGGGCCTCCACCAGCAGCACCAGCAGGGCGACCAGGGCCGCCGCCTGGAGCACGAACGCGACCAGCACCGGCACGGTGAGCGCGCTGACCGGCCCGATCGGGCCGAGCGCGACCAGACCGCCCCCGATCAGCGCCCCGGCGCTGATCGATACGCCGATGACGGTGCCGGCATGGCCGAGGCCCGGCTCGTAGTCGGCCTTCGGGTCGGCGGCCAGGGTGGCGTCGACGTACCAGGACTCCAGCGGGCCGCTGTCCAGCGCCCGGAACACGCCCTGCAACGCCCAGATCAGGAAGAACAGCGCGAACGAGTCGGCGACGGCGAACAGCGCGAGCGAGACGAGGTTGACCAGCCAGGCCACGACCAGGACCGGGCGGCGCCCGATGGCGTCGGCGAAGCCACCGGTGGGCAGCTCCAGCGCGAGGACGACCAGGCCCTGGGCGGTGGCGACGAGGCCGATCTGGGACAGCGACATGCCGCGCTCCTGCATCAGCAGGATCATCACGGGAACCATCAGGCCCATGGGCAGCCAGCGCAGCCCGTGCAGCACCAGGAAGCGCCGCCGGACCTGGCGTACGGACAGCGCGCTCACCGCTTCCCCTCCGCGCGAGGGAACGCCATCAGGAAGACGTGCACGGAGCGGGCGTCCGGCTCGGCGTGGGCGGCCGCCTCGTCGTGGTAGCGCTGCAGCACCTGCCACAGTTCGCCGTTGAGCGCCTCCAGGCGGGCCGGGCTGAGCGTCAGCACCATGTCGCTCGTGCCGGCGGCGTCCCGCCACTGCGGGGGGTGACCGGGCGCGTCGGCCATCCAGCGCTCGGCCAGCTCGACGATCTGCCGCACCTGCTCGCCCTGGATCCACTGCACCGCCGCCCGGGTGTCCGGATCGTCGTCGTAGTCGGTCGGGTCGAAGCTGCTGATATCGTGCGCCGCCCGCCACCACCGCTGGCGGCCGGTGCCCCGGTCGGGGTCCTCGGCGACCAGCCCCGCCTCGGCGAGCTGGCGCAGGTGGTAGCTGGTCGCCCCGGTGTTGGTGTCCAACTTCTCGGCCAACGCGGTGGCGGTGGCCGGGCCGTCCAGGCGCAGCGTGCCGAGCAGCCGCATCCGCAGCGGGTGGGCCAGCACGCGGACCTGCCGGTGGTCGAGCTGGACGTTGCGCAGCGCGTCCGGTGATGCGTTCTCCATGACTTGCACAATACTTGTGCACACTTCCTATGCACAATAGTTGTGCATAGGAAGTGTGCTTGAGCGGCGACGCGGACGTGGAGGCGTCAGGGAGCGAGCAGCTCGCGGATGCCGCGCAGCCGGGTCGGCAGCAGGGCGGCGGCGCGGGACGAGTCGAGGCGCACCTCGGCGGGGCGGACGAGGCCCGAGGAGGCGCTGGTGGTGGTCCTCAGCCCGGCCGGGTCGAGGCCGAACCGCGCCGCCACCAGCAGGCCCATCTCCGCCCGGCTGACCGCGTCCGGGCCGGCCACGTTGAGCGGGCCCGCGTACCGGCTGTCGACCAGGTCGAGCACGGCGGCGGCCAGGTCGGCCACGTCGACCGGGCAGCGGACCTCGTCGGTGAACAGGGCGGCCCGCCCCGCGAGGGCGTCGAGGCAGAGCCGGATCTGCTTGCTCCGCTCGTCGCCGACGATCAGGGAGGTACGCACCAGCGCCGCGCCCGGGTCGATCGCCCGCACGGCGGTCTCGGCCGCCGCCTTCGCCGCCCCGTACGGGAAGACCGGGCTGGGCGGCTCGTCGTCGGCGTACGGCTCGGGGCGGCCGGCGTGCAGCGCGTCGCTGGACAGGTGCACCAGCCGCGCCCCCGCCTCGGCGGCCGCGTACGCGACGTGCGCCGCCCCGTCGGCGGTCACCGTCCACTCGGCGTACCGGTAGGGGGTGCTGACCACGGCGTCGGGGCGGACCCGGGTGACCAGCTCGCGCACGGCGGACCGGTCCGTCACGTCCAGGCGGCGCGCCTCGACGCCGGGCACCTCGACCCCGCCCGAGTGGTACGTCCCGACCACCCGCTCCCCCGCCGCGACCGCCTGCCGGCAGACCTCACCGCCGAGGTACCCGCTGGCCCCCACCACGAGCAGCGTCACGCCGCCCCCCTTCAGCCGGCGATCGCGGGTTCGCGCCCGTCACGATGCGAACCCGCGATCGTCAGGTGTCCGCGATCAGGTCGGGTCGGCGACCGGGGCGGCCGGGCCGGCCGTGCCGGTGTGCGCCGCCGCCGGGGGCTTCGGCTTGGCGTCGATGCCGGCCTCGGTGCGCTGCTGCGCGGTGATCGGCGTCGGCGCGCCGGTCAGCGGGTCGAAGCCGCCCCGGGTCTTCGGGAAGGCGATCACCTCGCGGATCGAGTCCGCGCCGGCGAGCAGCATGCAGACCCGGTCCCAGCCGAAGGCGATGCCGCCGTGCGGCGGGGCGCCGTACTTGAACGCCTCCAGCAGGAAGCCGAACTTGTCCTGCGCCTCCTCGGGGGTGATGCCGAGCAGGTCGAAGACGCGCTGCTGCACGTCGCCCCGGTGGATACGGATCGAGCCGCCGCCGATCTCGTTGCCGTTGCAGACGATGTCGTACGCGTAGGCCAGCGCCCGGTCCGGCGCCTCCTCGAACCGGTCGACCCACTCCGCGTTCGGCGAGGTGAACGGGTGGTGCACGGCCGTCCAGCCGCCCTCGTCCGTACGCTCGAACATCGGCGCGTCGACCACCCAGCAGAACGCCCAGGCGCTCTCGTCGACCAGGCCGGCCCGCTTGGCGATCTCGATCCGGGCCGCGCCGAGCAGTTCCTGCGCCTCCCGGGTGTTGGCGCTGGCGGCGAAGAACACCGCGTCGCCCGGCTTGGCGCCGACCGCGTCGGCCAGCCCGCCCAGGTGCTCGGCGGAGAGGTTCTTCGCCACCGGCCCGCGCGCCTCGCCGGTCTCCGCGTCGAGCACCACGTACGCGAGGCCGCGCGCGCCGCGCGCCTTGGCCCAGTCCTGCCAGCCGTCCAGCTCCTTGCGGCTCTGGGCCGCCCCGCCCGGCATGACGACCGCGCCCACGTAGCCGCCGGCGTCGATGGCCCCGGCGAAGACCCGGAACTCGGTGCCGCGCAGATAGTCGGTCAGCTCGGTCAGCTCGACGCCGTAGCGCAGGTCCGGCTTGTCGGAGCCGTACCTGGCCATCGCGTCGTGCCAGGTGATGCGCGGGATCGGCCGGGAGATCTCGTGGCCGGCCAGGTCCTTCCAGAGCGCCGAGACGATCGCCTCGCCGAGGTCGATCACGTCGTCCTCGGTGACGAACGACATCTCGATGTCGAGCTGGGTGAACTCCGGCTGCCGGTCGGCGCGGAAGTCCTCGTCCCGGTAGCAGCGGGCGATCTGGTAGTACCGCTCCATGCCGCCGACCATCAGCAGCTGCTTGAACAGCTGCGGCGACTGCGGCAGCGCGTACCAGCTGCCCGGCTGCAGGCGCACCGGCACCAGGAAGTCGCGGGCACCCTCCGGGGTGGACCGGGTCAGCGTCGGCGTCTCGATCTCCAGGAAGTCCCGCTCGTGCAGCACCGCGCGGGCGAGCTGGTTGGCGCGCGAGCGCAGCCGCATCGCCTTCGCCGGGCCGCTGCGGCGCAGGTCGAGGTAGCGGTAACGCAGCCGGATGTCGTCGCCGGCCTCCACCTGGTCGTCCACCGGCAGCGGCAGCGGCGCCGCCTCGGAGAGCACCTCCAGCTCGGCGGCGGTCACCTCGATGTCGCCGGTCGGCAGCTCCGGGTTCTCGTTGCCCTCGGGCCGGCGGGTCACCTCGCCGGTGACCCGGACGCAGAACTCGTTGCGCAGCGCGTGCGCGTCCTCCTCGCGGAACACCACCTGGACCACGCCGGAGCCGTCGCGCAGGTCCACGAAGATCACGCCGCCGTGGTCGCGCCGGCGGGCAACCCAGCCGGCGAGCGTCACCGTGGTGCCGGCGTCCGTCGCGCGCAGGCTGCCGGCGTCATGGGTACGGATCACGACTCGCGTCTCCTCATCTGCGGTACACCGTTACCCCTGGCATTCTGTCAGCCTTCCCCGGAGCACCGTTGCGGGGTGAGGAAGGCGGGGACGGCCACCGCCGACGCGGACGCGCTTCCGCCCTACAGCGGGATGTCCCAGGCCCGCACGGTCACCACCACCGTGCCGTCGTCGCCGACGTCGGTGACCTGCAACAGGGCCATCTTCCAGGTGTCGCCGCGCTCCTTCGCATCACCCAGGGAGGTCTTGATGCAGATCGCCACGCCCTTGCGGGCGGGGACGTTGATGTCCGGGCCGATGGGGCCCTTGTCGATCCGGTCGTTGCAGTCGGCGGCGCCGAGCGAAGCGCTGTCGACCTGACTGCCCTTCGTGCCCCTGGTCAGGTTGAAGTACGACGAGTTGCCCCCGCAGCGGGCGGTGAACCGGATCTCCTCGCCGTCGCTGACCCGCACCTCGGGCTTGTCGAGGTCGATGTCCACGTAGCTGTCGCAGCCCGCCCGCAGGGTGAGTTCCTCCCCGACGTACTTGTCGGTGTAGCGGGTCTGCTGGTTGAGTGACGGTTCGCCGCTCCCGCCGGGCGTCGGCCCGGACGGCGACTCCGCCCCCGTCTGTTCCGGAGCCGGCGTGGTCGACTCGTTCGTCGGCTCGCCCGGGCCCGGCGGCGGGTCGAGGGGCCGCCCCGCGCCGGCCGCCCGGGCGATGTCCCGGGCGTCGTTGGCCTGGTCGAGTGCCCGTAGCGACAGCGCCGTGGCCAGCAGCCCCAGGACGAGGGCCAGCACGGCCGCGCCGGCCGCGACCAGGGGCCAGCGGCTGCCGCCGCTCGACTTCGGCGCTCCCGGACCGGCCGGGCCGGAGGACGGCGACACCGGGGCGCCCTGCTGGTCGGAGGTCATGTCGTGGCTCCTCACGTCGGGACGGTCATCGGCCGGACACGGGGCGCATTTATCGCAGAAAGTTGTCAAGATCGCTGTCGGCAACCCGTCACCCAACGGGATCACCTCGTCACGGGTGAGCCGGGATAATGAACCACCCCCACCGATCTTGCGCAGGTGAGACCCCCATGACCGAGCCGGTGACCGGCGCGGATTCCGCCCGCCGACGGCGGGGGTTGACCCCCGGCGAGAAGATCGGCGCCGCGATCGGTCTGGCCAGCCTGCTCGTCGCCGTGCTCGCCTGGCAGTGGCCCCGGCAGGGCCAGGGACCAGCGGCCACGCCACCGCCCAGCCCCAGCCTGGCCACGACCGGTGCCACCGCCGCGCCACCCGTCGCCACCACCTCCGCGGCCCCCACCGGATCCGCCGGCCGGACGTACCTCGACACGCTGACGCCCGAGACCGGCGGGCCGTACCTGCAACCGTTGCCGCGCGCGCTGACCGGTCGCTCCGACCTGCCGCATCCGGTCGTGCTCTCCTGCCCGACCAACGACGGCGAGGACCGGAGCCGGTCGGTCAGCTACCCGCTCAAGCGTCGCTACCTGGACTTCTCCGCCAATTTCCGGGCCTGGTACCCGCCGGATGAGGACCCGGAGTCGGCCGTACGGATCAGCGCCGTGGTGACCGTCCGGGAGCCCGACGACACCCTGACCCGACAGCCCCGGCCGGGCCGGACGACGACGATGTCCCGACCGGCGCAGCCGCTGTCGTTCACCGTGGAGGGGGGCGACCTGCTGACGCTGACCGTGGAGTGCGACTTCGGCGGGGGCGTCGCCGTCCTCGCCGACGCCGGCCTCAGCCGCTGAGGCGGGCGGCGGACCGGCTGGTCCCGCGACCGGTCAGTCGCGCGGGTCGGCGGGGAGCAGGTGGTTCACCACTATCTCCCCGACGGTGAGCGTCCGGGCGCGTTCCTCCACCCCGCGGTCGGCGCCGGTCAGCCGCCCGCCGTGCTGGCGCAGGTGCTCCTCCCAGGACGGCACCTGGTAGACCTCGACGAAGCCGTGCTCCCGCTCCCCCGTGCGGTACAACCCCCAGCGCATCGCCCCGGTACGCCGCCGCGACCGCCCCACCAGCCGCATCGCCTCGACGAACTCCGCCTGCCGCTCGGGCGGCACCGTGTAGGAGACGGTCACCAGCACCGGCCCGGTACGCGGGTCGGCGGGCAGCGTCAGGTGCGGCTCCGGCCACCACACCGCCGGATCGCGGTCGACGCCCCGGGTGTCGCGCAGCGGCCAGAGCGGCACGGTCGCCGCGCCGACCGCCATCGTCCCGGCGGCCACGGCGAGCGCGACCACGAGGTCGGTCACCTCGCCGAGCGCGCCCCAGGCGACCGCCCCGAGCGCCTGCCCGCCGGCGAAGACCATCTGGTACACCGAGAGCCCGCGGGCGCGTACCCAGCCGGGCAGGAAGAGCTGCATCGCCGCGTTGACGCTGGACAGCACGGTCATCCAGGCCATCCCGGCGGGCACCAGGGCCAGGGTGACCGGCACCGGCCCCGGCGCCAGGGCGAGCACCGCCAGGACGGCGGCGTAGACCAGCCCGGCCAGCAGCAGCAACCGGCTGGTGGTGAGCGACTGCCGGATCCGGGGCAGCACGAGGGCGCCGGCCACCGCGCCGACGCCGAGGGCGGCCAGCAGCACGCCGTACCCGCCCGCGCCGAGGTGCAGGCGGCGGCTGGCGACCAGGGGCAGCAGCGCCCACAGGGCACTGCCGGGCACCACGAACAGCGCCGCCCGCAGCAGGATCCGGCGGACCACCGGCGAGTGCCGCACGTACCGGCCGCCGGCACGCAGCGCCGCCGTGAACCGCTCCGGCATGTCGTCGCCGTCGGGCCGTGCCGGCCGCCAGCGCAGCAGGGCCAGCGCGAAGACGGCGAACGACACCGCGTTCACGGCGAAGACGGTGGCGACGCCGGCCCGGGCCACCAGCACGCCGGCCACCGCCGGCCCGACCGAGCGCGCCAGGTTCACGCTGATCGACCCGAGCGCCGAGGCCGAGACGAGCTGCGACCGGGGCACCAGTTCGGGAATGACCGCCTGCCAGGCCGGCAGGGTCAGCGCCTGGCCGACGCCGAGCGCGAAGGTCAGGGTGAGCAGCAGCGCCGGCGGCATCCGGTCGGCGGCGGTGAGGCCGGTCAGCAGGACGCCGACGGCCGCCAGGAAGCACTGCACCCCGATCAGCAGGCGGCGACGGTCGAGGGTGTCGGCCAGCGCGCCGGCGGGCAGGGCGAGCAGCAGCACGGGCAGCATGCTGGCGGTCTGCACGAGCGACACCAGCGTCGAGGCGTTGGCCTCGTCGACGAGCAGCCACTGGGCGCCGACCGTCTGCATCCAGGTGCCCACGTTGCTGGCCAGCACCGCCAGCCAGAGGCTGCGGAACGCGGCGAGCCGCAGCGGGGCCCAGGCGGAGGGGGCCACGTCGGCGGGCGAGGTCGCGGGGGCGTTCACCGACCGGAACGTACCCCGGCCGGCCCGGTCCAGTCCGGCGAACCGGGCCGGGGCACACGCGAGCGGGCCGCCGGATCACCCGGCGGCCCGCTGCCGTGCGATCGTCAGTAGACGCTGACGCCGTAGCGGCTCAGCGCCTCGGTGACCGGCTGGAAGTAGGTCGTGCCGCCCCAGCTGCAGTTGCCGCTGCCGCCGGAGGTCAGGCCCAGGGCGGTGGAGCCGCTGAACAGCGAGCCGCCGCTGTCGCCCGGCTCGGCGCAGACGTTGGTGCGGATCAGGCCGGAGACCGAGCCCTCGGCGTAGTTCACCGTGGCGTTGAGCGCGGTCACCGAGCCGCCGCGCAGGCCGGTGGTGCTGCCGGAGCGCTGCACCGACTGGCCGACGTACGCGTTGCCGGCGGCGGTGATGTCGCGGTAGCTGCCGTTGTAGAGGGAGACGTTGCCGGGCTGGGCGGTCGTGCTGCTGTAGCGCACGATGCCGTAGTCGTTGCCCGGGAAGCTGGTGCCGGCGCGGGCGCCCAGGTAGGCGGTCTGCGACGAGTTCGAGTACCAGCTCGACGAGATGTTGGTGCAGTGCCCGGCGGTCAGGAAGTAGTAGGTGCTGCCGCTGCGGACGTTGAAGCCCAGGGAGCAGCGACCGCCGCCACCGGCGTAGATGGCCTGGCCGCCGGAGATCCGGGTGCTCAGCACGCCGGCCTCGGCCTCGATCCGGATGGCGCCGTTCATCCGCGCGGCGGCGGCCTTGACGCGCTCGAGCTTGGCGCCGGTCACGGTGCTGTCGACGGAGACGACGACCTGGTTGGTGGCCGGGTCGGTCCACCAGGCGGTGCCGGGGATCTTCGCGGAGCGGTCCAGCTCGGCGGTGGCCCGGGCCAGCTCGCCGGCGCCGCGCTTGACGATCTTCGGGGTCGCGCCGGCGGCGGCGACCTGCCGGGCGGCGAGCGCGTCGGTCACGGTGACGACCATCTTGCCGCTGGCGTCGGCGTACGTGCCGGCGGACCGGTCGCCGAGACGCTCGGCCAGGCCGGCGGCGGCGTCCGGAGAGGCAAACGCGGGCGCGGCCTGGGCGGGCGCGCCGATCAGCGAGCCGGCGACCAGGGCTCCGGCGGCGGCGATGGTGGCGGCGCGACGGAGCGAGGACCTCGTGGGTCGCATGCAACAACCTCCAGGGAGGGGACGACTGGCCCCCCGTCGGGGCGAGGGGCCGGGACCATGCCGGCCGATCTGGGGCAATCGGCCGGACTGACTGAAGTATTCACATATTTAAGATCGTAGGCAAGACCCAGCTTTGTCCTTTTCGCCCCGGCTGCGGCCGTCACCAGTCCGAAACATTGTGGACACAGACGTCCGTCTATACGCTCTGTTCACCGCTCCACCACCCTCGGCACCCGCCACCCCCGGAGGCCACCGTGAACCTCATCCGACGGATGCTCGTCCCCCTCGCCGCAGTCACCGCCCTCGTCCTGCCGGCCGCCACCCCGGCCGCCGCCGACCCGGGCCCGCCCCCGACCTCGATGGCCAGCCTCGGCGACTCGATCACCCGCGGCTTCAACGCCTGCGGCTGGTACAGCGACTGCACCTCCCGGTCCTTCAGCACCGGCGACTACTCGACGGTGAACAGTCACTACCTGCGCATCCGCGCGACCAACGCGGCCATCGACGGTCGCAACCACAACGACGCGCGCAGCGGCGCGAAGTCCGCCGACATGTACGGCCAGGCCGGCACCGCCGTCAGCCAGGGCGTCGGCTACGTCACCATGCTGATCGGCGCCAACGACGCCTGCACGAGCACGGAGGCGGGGATGACCTCGGTGGCCACCTACCGGGCCAACATCGACGCCGCGCTCAACCGCCTCAAGTCCGGGCTGCCCAACGCCCGGGTGCAGCTGATCAGCGTGCCGGACATCCACCGGCTCTGGTCCGTCGGCAAGGACAGCGGCAGCGCCCGCAGCGCCTGGTCCCTGTTCGGCATCTGCCAGTCGATGCTCGCCAACCCGACCTCCACCGCCCAGGCGGACGTCGACCGACGCAACCGGGTACGCCAGCGGGTGGTCGACTACAACACCCAGCTCGCCCAGGCCTGCGCGGCGTACGGCCCGAACTGCGACTTCGACGACAACGCCGTGTTCGGCTACCCGTTCACCCTCAGCCAGCTCTCCAGCTGGGACTACTTCCACCCCAACACCAGCGGGCAGCAGGTCCTCGCGAGCGTCTCGTACGCCGCCGGTTTCGGCTGGTAGCGCGCGGAGCCGACGCGCGGGCGGCGACCACCGTCCGCGCGTCGCCGCGCGCTCACCCGACGCGGCGGCGCGCCCCGGGCCCCGGGCGCGGCACCACGTCGCGGGGCCGGGCCACCTCGTGGCCGCGCTCGCAGTGCAGCTCGACGCGCACCTCGGCGCCGCAGTCGCGGTGCGCGACGGTCAACGGCGAGCCGGCCGGGTCGGCCAGGTAGCGGTCGCCCCAGCCGAGGACGGCGACCAGCACCGGCCACAGGTCGAGCCCCATGTCGGTCAGCCGGTACTCGTGGCGCACCCGGCTGCCCGGCTCGCGGTAGGGCTCGCGCCGCAGCACGCCCCGCTCCACCAGCATCGCCAGCCGGTTGGTGAGCACCTGCCGGGGGATGCCGGTGCGGACGCGCATGTCGTCGAAGCGGCGGATGCCGTTGAAGACCTCGCGCAGGACGACCAGCGTCCACCGCTCGCCGAGGACCTCCATCGCGCGGGCGATCGTGCAGTTCTCGATCGACCAGTCCAGTGCCGCGGGCCTCATGCCCACCAGGCTAAGTCTGATTGACAGACTCAGCAACGCACTGCCAGGCTGAGTCCATGACACAGACGCAGGACCCGGCGCGCAGCCGCACCTTCTCCTGGTCCGACCCGGGCATCAACGTCGCGCACCTCGGCCGGCGCAGCGGCCTAGAGCTGCTCCGCGCGATGATCGCCGGGGAACTCGCGGCGCCGCCGATCATGCACCTGGTCGACATGTCCCGGATGGAGGCCGACGAGGGCCGGGTGGCCGTCGAGCTGGTCCCCCAGGAGTTCCACTACAACCCGCTCGGCACCGTGCACGGCGGGGTCATCTCCACCCTGCTCGACACGGCGGCGGCCTGCGCGGTGCACACCACGCTGCCGGCCGGGATCGGCTACACCTCGCTGGACCTGAACGTGAAGTTCCTGCGCCCCGTCACCGTCGCGAGCGGCACCCTGCGCTGCGAGGGCACCGTGCTACAGCGTGGCCGCCGCACGGCGCTGGCCGAGGCGAGACTGCTCGACGCCAGCTCCCGCCTCGTCGCCCACGCCACCTCGACCTGCCTCCTCTTCCCCCTGGATCAACCCGCCTGACCACCCCACCCCCCGCCCCTCGACGCGCCGATCTTGCACTTTCGGCCCGCGACACGCCGCAGTCGCGGCTTTCACCCCGGCGCGAAGCGCAAGATCGGCGAAGCGGGAGCAGGGTGCGAGTGGGAGAGACGCTCCGGGCGTGGTCGTCGTCGAGAGAGCCAGCGACGGCCACGTCCGGAGCCCCGGCGGCCGGGACGGGCGGCGGGTCAGCGGGCGGCGAGGCGGGCGGCGCGGGCCGCGCGCTTCTCCTCGAAGCGGGACGCGGCGCGCTCCAGGTCGTCGAGGTGGGCGGCGATCTGGTCGCGGGCGGCCTCGCCGTCGGCGTCCAGGCCGGTCACGTTGAAGACGTCCCACTGGCGCAGCACCGGGACGACCACCTCGTCGCGGTGCTGGCGCAGGTCGTAGATGCCGGCGAGGGCGATCGCCACGGACTTGCGGGCGAAACCCTCGATCCCGTTGCCCGGCATCTGGAAGTCGGACACCACGTCGGCGACCGCCCGCATCGCCTGGCCGGGCGCCAACTCGAAGGCCGCCGCCAGCAGGTTGCGGTAGAAGACCATGTGCAGGTTCTCGTCGGCCGCAACCCGGGCGAGCAGCGCCTCGCAGGCCGGGTCGCCGGTGACCCGGCCGGTGTTGCGGTGCGAGATCCGGGTCGCCAGTTCCTGGAACGAGACGTACGCCAGCGAGTGCAGCACCTCGTCGTCGTGGACGTTCTGGTAGCCGGCGGACATGTGCGTCATCCGGGCCCGCTCCAGGGCCACCGGGTCGACCGCCCGGGTGACGGTCAGGTAGTCGCGGATGGCGGTGCCGTGCCGCCCCTCCTCGGCGGTCCACCGGTGCACCCAGTTGCCCCAGGCGCCGTCCCGACCGAAGAGAGTGGCGATCTCGTGGTGGTACGAGGGCAGGTTGTCCTCGGTCAGCAGGTTGACGATGAGCGCGGTGCGGGCGATGTCGGGGATGGTCGAGTCGGTCTCCGCCCACGCCTCGCCGCCGAGCGGCCCGTCGAAGGTGCGCCCCTCGCTCCACGGGACGTACTCGTGCGGGAACCACTCCTTCGCCATGGACAGGTGCCGGTCGAGGTTCTTCTCGACGACGGGCTCCAGTTCGAGGAGCAGAGCGGTCTGGCTGAGCACGGTCACGACGATCTCCCTACGGTGGCGTAACTTACGCTACCGTAGGTCCGATCGTCCGTACGCGCCAGTAGCGTCTCAGCTGACCAGCGGCTTGAGGTCCGCCCGGAGCGGCGTCCACTCCCCCGCCGCCGCCGCGACCTGCTCGCCCGAGCGAATGTCCTTCACCTCGTCGGCGGCCCCGTCCGCCCCCGGGAACCAGACGTACGGAATGCCCCGCCGCTCGGCGTAGCGGATCTGCTTGCCGAACTTCGCCGCGCTCGGCGACACCTCCGTCGGCACGCCCCGCCGACGCAGCGCCTCGGCCACCCGGTTGCTGACCGGCCGCTGCTCCTCGCTGGTCACCGCGACCAGAACGCAGGTCGGCACGTCCCGCGACACCGACAGCGCGCCGGCGCCGAAGAGCAGCCCGAGCAGCCGGGTCACCCCGATCGAGATGCCCACCCCCGGGAACCGGGCGGCGCCGGAGCTGGCCAGGTTGTCGTAGCGGCCGCCGGAGCAGATCGAGCCGAACCGCTCGTAGCCGACCATCTGCGTCTCGTAGACGGTGCCGGTGTAGTAGTCCAGGCCACGCGCGATGCGCAGGTCGGCCACGCACAGCCCCGGGGAGTGCTCGGCGGCGGTCTCGACCACCCGGACCAGTTCCTCGATCCCCTCGTCCAGCAGCGGGTCGGTGACGCCGAGGGCACGGACGGCGTCGGCGAAGGAGGCGTCCGGGGCGGAGATCTCCGCCAGCGCCAGGCACGCCTTGGCCTGCGACTCGCTCGCCCCGGCGGTCTCGGCGAGCAGCTCGGCCACCTTCGCCGGGCCGATCTTGTCGAGCTTGTCCACCGCGCGCAGCGCCGCCTCCGGGTCGGTCAGGCCGATGCCCCGGTAGAAGCCCTCGCAGATCTTGCGGTTGTTGACCTGGATCCGTACCGGCGGGATCGGCAGCGAGCGCAGCGCGTCGCCGATCACCAGCGGCATCTCCGCCTCGTGGTGGGCGGCCAGGGTGTCCCGGTCGACGATGTCGATGTCCGCCTGGAGGAACTCGCGGTAGCGCCCCTCCTGCGGCCGCTCACCCCGCCACACCTTCTGGATCTGGTAGCGGCGGAACGGGAACTGCAGCTTGCCGGCGTTCTCCAGCACGTACCGGGCGAACGGCACGGTCAGGTCGAAGTGCAGGCCGAGCGCGTCGTCCCCGGTCGGGCCGTCGGCGTCGGCCTGCAACCGCCGGATCAGGTAGACCTCCTTCGAGGTCTCCCCCTTGCGCAGCAACTGGTCCAGCGGCTCCACCGCGCGGGTCTCCAGCGGCGCGAAGCCGTACAGCTCGAAGGTGTCCCGGATCCGGTCGAGGACGTACTGCTCGATCATCCGCTGGGCGGGGGTCCACTCCGGGAAGCCGGAGATGGGCGTGGGCTTGCTCATGATGCTCCGTTCGCAGACCCGCGCGGTCCGCGCGGGCGAAGGCTGGTGCGGCCGTCGGCGGCCGCGGGGCGAAGGCTCGGTGCGGCCGGCTACAGGCCGCGGGCGGGGGCCGCCGGTCGCGCGCCGTCGCCACCCGCCACCTCGATGAGGTACGGGTTGGTCGCGCGTTCGCGGCCGATGGTGGTCGCCGGGCCGTGGCCGGGCAGCACGACGGTGTCGTCCGCCAGCGGGAGGATCTTGTCCCGCAGGCTGCTGATCATCGTCGGCATGCTGCCGCCCGGCAGGTCGGTGCGGCCGATGGAGCCGGCGAACAGGACGTCGCCGGAGAGGCAGAGCTGCTCCGCCTCCCAGGGCGAGCCCGCGGCCGGCAGTCGGAAGAGCACCGACCCGCCGGTATGGCCCGGGGCGTGGTCGACGGTGATCTCCAGCCCGGCGAGGGCGAGCGTGGCGCCGTCGGTCAGCTCCGCGACGTCCTCCGGCTCCGTGTACGGCAGCCGCCCGCCGAAGAGCGAGGTGAGGTCCGCGGACAGCCCCTTGGCCGGGTCGGCGAGCATCTCCCGGTCGCCCGGGTGCACGTACGCGGTGATCCCGCGGGCGCCGCAGACCGGCGCGACCGAGAACGTGTGGTCGAGGTGGCCGTGGGTGAGCAGCACCGCGGCCGGGTGCAGCCGATGCTCGGCCAGCAGCGCGTCGAGCCGGTCGAGCACCCCGATACCGGGGTCGACCACCACGCACTGCTCCCCCGGCGCGGCGGCGACCACGTAGCAGTTGGTGCCGAAGGCGTCCGCGGGAAAGCCGGCCACGAGCACGTCCGCTCCCCTTCCGTCGAGCTGTCGGGTCCTGCCAGCAGCCTAACCGGCGGCGAGAGCGGGTTCGCCGCATCCGTCCCGGAGGCCCCGTTCGCCACAGTGACGCGTCCCGATAGACGCAGCCCCGGACCTCGTACACCACTTTCCCAGCCGGTAGCCGTACACTCTGGCGGGCGTGTGGCGTGGCGCACCTGCCGCCGGACGGGCGCAGGACGCCCGACCACCGGTGACGACCAGGGTAGAGGAAGGGGAGCACGGGTGGCTTCCAGCAGGGACCGGCAGCGCAAACTGGCGCGTGCCAAGCTCGACCGGCAGCTCGCCCGCCGGGCCGCCGCCGCCAAGCGTCGCCGGCAGATCCAGGCCGGTGTCGGCGTCACCGTCGTCCTCGCGCTGATCGTGGTCGGCTCGGCCTGGGGGCTGGGCGCCTTCGACGACGACCCGAAGGAGAACACGGCCGCCGAGGAGGTCTGCCTCTGGACCCCGCAGGACGCCACCGCGAACACCAACCTCAAGGACGTCGGCACCCCGGCGACCCAGGGGCTGCCCACGTCCGGCGTGCGCCCGATGACGGTCACGACCAACCAGGGCGCCCCGGTCACCGTCGAGCTGGACCTCGCCGCCGCCCCGTGCGCCGCGGCGAGCATCGCCCACCTGGCCAGCCGGTCGTTCTACGACAACACCAAGTGCCACGAGATCACCGCCGAGGGCGCGGTGCGCTGCGGCGACCCGAGCGGCACCGGGCTGGGCGGCCCGACGTACTCGTTCTACGACGAGAACGTCCCCACGCCCGCGCCGTCGCCGTCGGCGAGCCCCGCGCCCGGCCAGCCCGCGACGTACCCGAAGGGCACGGTCGCGATGATCGCCAACCCGCCGGGCGCCAACGCGAGCCAGTTCCTGATCTTCTTCAAGGACTTCACCACGGCCGACCCGAAGTACCCGATCATCGGCCGGGTCACCGGCGGGATCGACGTGGTGGAGAAGATCGGTGCCAAGCCGACCGTGGACAATGGGACGGGGGCCAAGGTCAAGCCCAAGGACGACGACGTGGTCGTCCAGAGCCTGACCGTCGGTGAGCCCGTGGCGCAGGGGGCGTCGACCCCGGCGGCGACGCCGTCCGGCGCCCCGGCGGCCAGCCCCAGCGCCGGCTGACCCGGCCGCCCCACCAACCTCAGCGGCACCGACCGCGCCCGAGACAGCCCAGGAGGATCCAGGCGTGACGTCCACCAGAGAGCGGCAGCGCGCGGCGGCGCGCGCCCGGCTCGAGAAGGAGATGGCCGAGCGCGCGGCCAGGGCCCGCAAGCGCCGGCAGACCCAGGCGATCGTGGGAGCCGCGTCGGTCCTGGTGCTCGTCATCGCCGGCACCGTGTGGCTCGCCACCACGCTCGGCGGCGACGACGACAAGACCGACACCGCCGGGCCGGCGGCCGACCACGTGCAGTGCGCGTGGACCGAGCTGCCCGCCGACCAGCGGACCAAGCAGATCAAGGACGTCGGGCTGCCGGCCGCGCAGCAGTCGAACACCGGCACCCAGACGATGACGATCGACACCAACCTCGGTCCGATCACCGCCAAGGTCGACCGGGCGGCCGTGCCCTGCACCGCGGGCAGCTTCACGCACCTGGCGGAGAAGAACTTCTTCGACAACAGCAAGTGCCACCGGCTGGTGACCGAGGGCATCAAGGTGCTCCAGTGCGGTGACCCGAGCGCGACGGGCAAGGGCTGGCGCGAGACCGACGGCACCGGCGGCCCGAGCTACCGGCTCGCCGAGGAGAACCTGCCCACCGACAAGCGGCCCCCCTACCCGGAGGGCGTGATCGCGATGGCCAAGTCCACGCAGCCGGGCAGCACGGGCAGCCAGTTCTTCATCGTCTACGGCGACTCGCCGCTGGACCCGAACTACACCGTCCTGGGCACCATCACCGGTGGCATGGACATCGTCAAGCAGGTCGCGGCGGCGGGCGACGACAAGGCGTTCGCGCAGCAGGCCGGCGGTGGTCACCCGAAGAAGGAGATCACCATCAAGAAGCTCACCATGAGCGCCCCCCAGGGCTGACCGCCCACCCGTACGACGAGCGCCCGCCGGCCCCGCCGGCGGGCGCTTCGCTATCCCGCCCCATCCCCCAGCCCGTGATCTTGCACTTTGCGCCCCGGCAGAGGGGTGGCCTACGAAGTGCAAGATCGCCGCAGCGAGGGGCGTGGGTGTGTAGCGGGGCAGGGTGGGTGGGGTTGGGAGTGGGTGGGTCAGGCACCGGAGGTGACGCGGTAGGCGTCGAAGACGCCGTCGACCTTGCGGACCGCGGCCAGCAGGTGGCCCAGGTGCTTCGGGTCGGCCATCTCGAAGCTGAACCGGCTCACCGCCACCCGGTCGCGCGTCGTGGTGACCGTCGCGGACAGGATGTTGACCCGCTCGTCGGAGAGCACCCGGGTGACGTCGGCGAGCAGCTTGTGCCGGTCCAGCGCCTCGACCTGGATGGCGACCAGGAACGTCGACGCGGACGTGAGCTTCCAGCTCACCTCGACCACCCGCTCGTTCTGCGCCCGCAGGTCCTCGGCGTTGGCGCAGTCGTCGCGGTGCACGCTCACCCCGCCGGAGCGGGTCACGAAGCCGAAGACCGAGTCCGGCGGGACGGGGGTGCAGCAGCGGGCCAGCTTGATCCACACGTCGCTGACCCCGCGGACCACGACGCCCGGATCCGCGCTGCTCTGCCGGCTGCGCGGCAGCCGGGTGGCGACGGCGGTCTCGGCGATGTCCTCCGCCGCGCCCTCCTCGCCGCCGTACGCGGCCATCAGCTTCTGCACCACCGACTGGGCGGAGACCTGGCTGTCGCCGACCGCGGCGTAGAGCGAGGCGACGTCGGCCAGGTGCAGGTCCCGGGCGATCGCCATCAGCGCGTCGGAGGTGAGCATCCGCTGCAGGGGCATGCCCTGCTTGCGCATCGCCTTGACGATCGCGTCCTTGCCGGCCTCGATCGCCTCCTCGCGCCGCTCCTTGTTGAAGTACTGGCGGATCTTCGTGCGCGCCCGAGGGCTCTTGACGAAGCCCAGCCAGTCCTGCGTCGGGCCGGCAGTGTCGGACTTCGAGGTGAAGATCTCGATCACGTCACCGTTGGACAGCGTCGACTCCAACGGCACCAGCTTGCCGTTGACCCGCGCCCCGATGCACTTGTGCCCGACCTCGGTGTGCACCGCGTACGCGAAGTCCACCGGCGTCGACCCGGTCGGCAGCGGGATGACGTCACCCTTCGGGGTGAAGACGTACACCTCCTGGCTGGACAGGTCGAAGCGCAGCGCGTCGAGGAACTCGCTCGGGTCCGCCGCCTCCCGCTGCCAGTCCAGCAGCTGGCGCAGCCAGGTCATCTCGTCGATGTGCGCCGGCGGGCCGACGATCTGGGTGCCCTTGTGCTCCTTGTACTTCCAGTGCGCGGCGATGCCGAACTCGGCGGTGCGGTGCATCGCGTACGTGCGGATCTGCATCTCCACCGGCTTGCCGGTGGGCCCGATGACCGTCGTGTGCAACGACTGGTACATGTTGAACTTGGGCATCGCGATGTAGTCCTTGAACCGGCCCGGCACCGGCTGCCAGTTGGCGTGGATCACGCCCAGCGCCGCGTAGCAGTCCCGCACCGTGTCGACCAGGATCCGCACCCCGACCAGGTCGTAGATGTCGTTGAAGTCGCGACCCCGCACGATCATCTTCTGGTAGATCGAGTAGAGGTGCTTCGGCCGGCCGGTGGTCTCCGCCTTGATCTTGGCGGCCTTCAGGTCGGTCTGCACCTTCTGGGTCACCTGACGCAGCAGCGCCTCGCGCTGCGGCTGGTGCTCCCCGATCAGCCGGTTGATCTCCTCGTAGCGCTTCGGGAAGAGCGTCCCGAAGGCGAGGTCCTCCAGCTCCCACTTGATGGTGTTCATACCCAGCCGGTGAGCCAGCGGGGCCAGGATCTCCAGCGTCTCCTTCGCCTTCTGCTCCTGCTTCGGGCGGGGCAGGAAGGTGAGGGTACGCATGTTGTGCAGCCGGTCGGCCAGCTTGATCACCAGCACCCGCGGGTCCTTGGCCATCGCGACGACCATCTTGCGGATCGTCTCGGCCTTGGCCGCGTCGCCCAGCTTGACCTTGTCGAGCTTGGTTACCCCGTCGACGAGCAGCGCGACCTCGCCGCCGAAGTCGGCGCGCATCTGGTCGAGCGTGTATTCCGTGTCCTCGATGGTGTCGTGCAGCAGCGCGGCGACCAGGGTGGTGGTGTCCATCCCGAGGTTGGCCAGGATGGTCGCCACCGCGAGCGGGTGGGTGATGTAGGGGTCGCCGGACTTGCGGTACTGCCCCGAGTGCCAGCGGGCCGCGGTGTCGAAGGCACGCTGGAGCAGCCGCGCGTCGGCCTTGGGGTGGGCGTCCCGATGGGTCGAGATCAGCGGCTCGAGCACCTCGCTGACCTGCGAGGACTGCCACGGCGCGTTGAACCGCGCCAGCCTGGCGCGGACGCGGCGGCCGGTGGGCGCGGTGGAGAGCGCGAAGCCGGCGCTGGGCAGGGGATCACCGTCGCCGGGGAACGGGAGCACGACCCCCTCGGTCGCCGCGCCCGCGCCACCGGCGGGGCCGGCCGTCGCGCCGGACCGCGCGGTGTCGGCCGGATCGGTCACGCCGGAGCCGTTGCCGGAGCCCGCGCCCCGGGTCGGCGCGTCACCGTTCCGTGCGGTCACCGAGCCGTCCGCGTCGCCTGTCGGGTGCACCGTGCCCTCCACCGGAGGGGCGACATCGTGGGACACCGGCCTCCTCACCGCTCGCCGGGAATACACCGACCGTGCGCCGGTCGGCCTGGTCTCGCGCCGCCCGGACGGACCCCGCCCGGTCAGCAAAGGGCAATGCTACCCGCACGCACGGTGCCCCGCCGCTCCGCCGGACGGACCGCACCGGGTCCGCCCGACGGTCGGGGTGCTCAAACGGTCAGCAGGGCATGCACCGGGCGCGGCGACAACCGCTCCCGCCCGCCGAGGAAGCCGAGTTCCAGCAGCACGGTGAAGCCGGCCACGGTGCCCCCGGCCCGCTCCACCAGGTCCAGCGTCGCCTCGGCGGTGCCGCCGGTGGCCAGCACGTCGTCGACCACCAGCACCCGGTGCCCGGCCGTGAACGCGTCCTGGTGCACCTCCAGGGTGGCCTGGCCGTACTCCAGGTCGTAGGAGGCCGAGTACGCCGGGCGGGGCAGCTTCCCGGCCTTGCGCACCGGCACCACGCCGACCCCGGTCGCGTACGCGACGGCCGCCGCGACCACGAACCCGCGCGCCTCCATCCCGACGACGGCGTCGAACGAGTCCCGCCCGTGGTACGCGACGATCGTGTCGACCACCTGGCGGAACGCCGCACCGTCGGCGAACAGCGGCATCAGGTCCTTGAACATGACACCGGGCTTGGGGAAGTCGGGCACGTCGAGCACCCGGCTGGCCACCAGCTTCGCGGCCTCCAGGCCGCTGTCTCCCCGTACCCCGGTGCTGTGGGTCTCCGTCACGGCAGTCCGCTCCCCTTCCACGACGACGGCGTCCTCCCTGCTGCTCGCACAGCATGAAGGACGCCGTCGGTTCGATTCCTACCGGGTGTCGCCGGCCCAGGTCAGCGCCGCTTGCCGCCACCCGGCCGGTTGCCGCCGCCGGACGGCCGGCTGCCGCGCGCGCCCGTCGACCGCTTCCCGGCCGGCCGCGCGCCCACCTTCGGCGCGGCGCCGGCCAGCGCCGCCGACTCGGGGTCGACCGGCTCGTCCGCCGCCTCCACGGAGCCGGACGCACCCTTCGGGGTGACCTCGCCGCGCGCCAGGGCGCCCCGGCGGGCCAGCACCCGCTTGTTGTGCGCCTGGATCCGCGGCTCGTAGTTCTTGAGCAGCACCAGCAGCGGCGTGGCCAGCAGGATCGAGGTCAGGAACGCCACCGCCATACCGACGAAGAGCACCAGGCCGAGGTCCTTCAGGGTGCCCGCGCCGAGCAGGCCGGCACCGATGAAGAGCAGACCACCGACCGGCAGCAGCGCCACCACCGAGGTGTTCAGCGACCGCATGAGGCTCTGGTTGATCGCCAGGTTGGCCGCCTCGCCATACGTCTGGTTGTTGTTCGCGGTGATGCCGCGGGTGTTCTCCTGCACCTTGTCGAAGACCACCACCACGTCGTAGAGCGCGAAGCCCAGGATCGTGAGGAAGCCGATGACCGTCGACGGGGTGACCTCGAAGCCGACCAGCGAGTAGACGCCGGCGGTGAGGATCAGGTTCATGATCAGCGAGGAGACGGCGGCGACCGCCATCCGCCACTCGAACCGCAGGATCAGGTACACCATCACCAGCGCGATGAAGATGACCAGACCGAGCAACGCCCGGGACGTGACCTGGCTGCCCCACGCCTCGCTGACCTGGTTGCCGCTGATGGTGGTGGGGTCGATGCCGAACTCCTCGGCGATCTCGACCTTGACGGCGTTGGCCTGCTCGGTGTCGAGCTGCGTGGTGCGCACCTCGTAGAAGTCGCCGCCGGTGCCGCCGACCTTCTGCGTGGTGACCACGTTGGCGCCGTCGCCGGCCGTGGCGAGGGCCGTTTTGACCTTCGCCTCGGTCTGCTCCATGGTGCCGACGCTGGCCGGGATCTGGAACGAGTTGCCGCCGGCGAACTCGATGCCGAGGTGGAATCCGCGCAGCCCGAAGCTGAGCACCGCCAGCAGGATCAGCGTGCCGGCGACGGCGAACCAGAGCTTGCGCCGGCCGATGATGTCGAGGCCGGCCTCGCCGCGGTAGAGGCGGCTCGCGAGACCACTCTTTGCCATCTCAGGCCTCCTTGACGCGCGGGTTGCGGGGCTTGGCCTCGTCGGCCGTCCGGGCCGGAAGCGCCCGCCCGAGACCACTGACCCGCGGGGACAGGAACGCCCGGGTGCGGGCGAACATCGTCATGATCGGGTGCCGGAAGAGGAAGACCACCACCAGGTCCAGCACGGTCGCCAGGCCGAGGGCGAAGGCGAAGCCCTTGACCGCGCCGACCGAGACGACGTAGAGCACCACCGCCGACATCAGCGTGATCGCGTTGGCCGAGATGATGGTCCGGCGGGCCCGGATCCAGGCGCGCGGGACGGCGCTGCGGGGGCTGCGCCCCTCCCGGATCTCGTCCTTGAGCCGCTCGAAGTAGATGACGAACGAGTCCGCCGCCACACCGAGCGAGACGATCATTCCGGCGATGCCGGCGAGGGTGAGGGTGAAGCCGATCTGCCGGCCGAGCACCACCAGCGCGCCGAAGACCAGCAGCGCCGAGAGGATCAGGCTCAGGAAGATCACCGAGCCGAGCAGGCGGTAGTAGAAGAACGAGTAGATGATGACCAGCGCCATGCCGATGCCCGCCGCGAGGAGGCCGGCCCGCAGGTGGCTGGCGCCCAGGGTGGCGGTGACGTTCTGCTGCTCCTGCTCCTCGAAGGTCACCGGCAGCGCGCCGTAGCGGAGCTGGCCGGCGAGGGTGCTGGCGTCCTTCTGGGTGAAGTTGCCGGTGATCTGCGAGTTGCCGGTCAGCACGCCCTGGATCTCGGGCGAGGAGACGATCTCGTTGTCCAGCACGACGGCGACGCGGCACTTGCCGTCCTGGCCGAGCGCGGTGGCGTCGCAGGCCTGGCCCTCGTTGTTGAAGGCCTCACGGGTCAGGTTGGTCCACTTGTCCTGGCCGGCGCCGGAGAAGTCCAGGCTGACCACCCACTGGCTGGTCTGGTCGAGCACCGCGTTGGCGTCGTCCACGTCGGTGCCGAGCACCTTCGCCTGGTCGAGCAGGTACTTCGCGGCGCCGTCCTCGCAGGCGACCACCTGCTGGTCGGGGGCGGAGATCGACGCCGGCGGCCGCTTGTCGAGCTGGGCGCAGCTGATCTGCGGCACGTTGAACTGCATCTGCGCCGGCAGCACCGCGACCTCGCGCGGGTCGAGGGCGGCGAACGGCTTGAGCTTCTCCGCCAGCGACGGGTCGGTGGCCAGGTCGGCCGGTGCCTTGAGGCCGCTCGCGGCGGCCCAGGCGGCGGCGCCGACCTTCTGCTCGACGGCCTTGCGCTGCTCCTCGACGCTCTGCGGCACCGGCTCGCCGCTCGCACTCGGCGAGGGCGCCGCGGCGCTCGGCGAGGCCGGAGCCGACGCCGACGGGCTGGCGCTCGGCGCCGGCGCCATGCCGCCCTGGCCGCCGCTCGCCGACGGGGTCACCTTCGGCCCGGCGGTGCCGGACGGGGAGGCGCTGGCCGAGGGCTTCGCGCTGCCGGACGGGGCCGGGGTCGCGCTGCCGGACGGCGCCGGGGTGGCGGGCGGCGCCGGGGCGGCGGCCGCGCCGCTGCCGTCGGCGGCCTTGAGCAGCTTGCGGAAGCGCAGCTCGGCGGCGCTGCCGACCTCGGTGATGTCGCGGTTCTCACCGGGCAGGGAGATCACGATGTTGCGGTTGCCCTCGGTGACCACCTCGGCCTCGGCGACGCCGAAGGCGTTGACGCGGCTCTCGATGATCTGGCGGGCCTCCTCGAGGTTCTCCGCCGTCGGGGCCCGGCCGTCGACGGTGTTGGTCGCCTCCAGCGTCAGCCGGGTGCCGCCGACGAGGTCCAGGCCGAGCTTGGGCTCCAGCCGGTCCTTCAGGCTGCCGCTGGCGCCGCCCGCGAAGAACACCAAAAGATAGAGGACGACGAAGATGAGCCCGAGCACGGCCAGTTGCCGTCCGGGGCGCATCTGTCCCTGAGGTGGTGCCACGGCTGTCCTGTCTCCCTGTACGGTCGCGCCGCTGGTGCGGCGGGTGTCGGCCGGTGCGGCCGGCGGTCCTGACGGGCCGGCGTCGGGGGCCGGCACGCGGGCCCCGACGTCGCGGCGCGGGGGCGCCGAGCGGAGCGTGGACGTGCCGGCTCCCGCCGTCGGGCCCAACTATCCAGTTTTCACGTCGTCTCCGCTGCCCCTTCCGGCACGGCGGTCACCGCGAGCCGGCGACCGCCGCCCCAGGGCGGGAGCGACGCCTCACTCCTTGACGGCGTCCGCGTCCTCGGCGGCCGGCTCGGCGGGACGCTCCGCCTGGCTGACCACCCGGGCGATCGCCGGGCGGGCGTACCGGGTCTGCACACCGGGCGCGACCTCCAGCAGGACGGTGTCGTCGTCCACCCCGGTGACCGTGCCGTA
Source organism: Micromonospora sp. NPDC002717 (assembly GCF_040295705.1). Taxonomy (NCBI): domain Bacteria; kingdom Bacillati; phylum Actinomycetota; class Actinomycetes; order Micromonosporales; family Micromonosporaceae; genus Micromonospora; species Micromonospora sp. NPDC002717. The sequence goes on from NZ_JBEOVW010000014.1 coordinate 204,682, forward strand.
GAGCCCGCCGATCGTGACCACCTCGTCGCCGGGGGCGAGCGCGGACTGCATGGCCTCCGCCTCGCGGCGGCGCTTCTGCTGGGGGCGGATCATCATGAAGTACATGACGCCGAAGAGCAGAGCGATCATGAGGATCGGCGTCAGGCTGCCGGCACCCCCGCCGCCCTCTGCTGCGTAAAGCACGGTGAAAGACCTTCCCATTGGCCGCCGACCCGGCACGGGCGTGCCGGAGCGGAGGCGGATTCTCACGTCCTGTACAGACCGGCGCGAGTCTAATCCCTGCACCTGGGAACGCCGAATGCGGCACAGATCACGTTCGCATCACGGCTGATCGGCGTCCACCGAGAACAGATCGGGCGCGCGAGGGGCATCCGCGCCAAATGTACCATTCGGTGGCGTACGCCCCAGGTGCCGCCAGGCGGCCTCGGTGGCGACCCGGCCGCGCGGCGTACGGGCCAGCAGGCCGGCGCGCACCAGGAACGGCTCGCACACCTCCTCGACCGTGTCCGGCTGCTCCCCCACCGCCACGGCCAGGGTGGACAGGCCGACGGGGCCGCCCCGGAACGAGTCGACCAGCGCGGTCAGCACCGCCCGGTCCAGCCGGTCCAGGCCGAGCGCGTCGACGTCGTACACCGTCAGGGCGGCCCGGGCGGTCTCCACGGTGACCACGCCGTCGGCCCGGACCTCGGCGAAGTCGCGGACCCGGCGCAGCAGCCGGTTCGCGATCCGCGGGGTGCCCCGGGAGCGGCCGGCGATCTCGGCGGCGCCGTCGTCGGTGATCGGCACGCCGAGGATCCGGGCCGAACGGCGCAACAGCACCTCCAGGTCGGCCGGGGAGTAGAAGTCGAGGTGCGCGACGAAGCCGAAGCGGTCCCGCATCGGCCCGGTCAGCAGGCCCGAGCGGGTGGTCGCGCCGACCAGGGTGAACGGCTCGACGTCGAGCGGGATGGCGGTCGCGCCCGGGCCCTTGCCGACGACCACGTCGACCCGGAAGTCCTCCATCGCGCTGTAGAGCAGTTCCTCGGCCGGCTTGGCGATCCGGTGGATCTCGTCGATGAAGAGCACGTCGCCCTCGGCGAGACTGGTCAGGATGGCCGCCAGGTCGCCCGAACGCTCGATCGCCGGGCCGCTGGTCACCCGGATGCCCGAGCCCAGCTCGGCGGCGACGATGTTGGCCAACGTCGTCTTCCCGAGGCCAGGCGGGCCCGAGAGGAGGATGTGGTCGGGCGGGGAGCCGCGCCGCATCGCGCCCTGGAGCAGCAGGTCGAGCTGGTCGCGTACGCGGTGCTGGGCGATGAACTCCTCCAGCCGCTTCGGCCGGACGCTGGCCTCCGCGTCCCGTTCCGCCTCGTTGACGTAGGCGGAGACCAGGTTGCCGTCGGGACCGGTCACCGGGTGCGGCCCAGCAGTCGGATGGCCTGCTTGAGCAGCACCGGCACGGGCGGCACGTCACCGTCGACGGTCTCCGCCACCGCGGCGACCGCCTGGTCGGCCTGCCCGGCCGTCCAGCCGAGCCCGACCAGCGCCTGCCGCACCTGCTCGGGCCACGCCCCGCCGGTCACCCCGGCCGCTCCGTCGGCGCCGACCGGGACCGGGCCGACCCTGTCCCGCAGCTCCAGGACCAGGCGCTCGGCGCCCTTCTTGCCGATGCCGGGCACCCGGGTCAGCGCGGCGGTGTCGGCGTTGGCGATCGCCTTGCGCACCGCGTCGGGGGTGTGCACGGCGAGCACGGCCTGGGCCAGCCGGGGACCGACGCCGCTGGCGGTCTGCAGCAGCTCGAAGAGCTGCTTGGCGTCGTCGTCGGCGAAGCCGTAGAGGGTGAGCGAATCCTCCCGGACGACCAGGCTGGTGGCCAGCCGGGCGGGCTGGCCGACCCGCAGCTCCGCGAGGGTGCCGGGGGCGCACTGCACCGCCAGGCCCACCCCACCGACCTCCACGACCGCGTGGTCCGGACCGGTCGCGGTCACCACCCCACGCACGCTGGCGATCATCTGGCTCCTCCTCGTCGTACCCGGTCGGCCGCGGCGGCCAGCTTGGAGCGCGTCCCGCCGCGCCACACGTGACAGATGGCCAGGGCGAGGGCGTCGGCGGCGTCCGCCGGCTTCGGCGGCTCGGGCAGCCGCAGCAGCCGGGTGACCATGGCCGTCATCTGGGCCTTGTCGGCCTGACCGGAACCGGTCACGGCCGCCTTCACCTCGCTGGGCGTGTAGGTCTGCACGGGCAACCCGGCGCGGGCGCCGGCGAGCACGGCGATCCCGCTGGCCTGGGCGGTGCCCATCACCGTGCGGACGTTGTGCTGGCTGAACACCCGCTCGACGGCGACGCTGTCCGGCCGGTGCTCGGCGACCAGGTCGGTGAGCGAGCGGTCCAGGTGCAGCAGGCGCAGCGGCAGCTCGTCGCCGGGGTCGGTGTAGACGACGTAGTAGGCGACCAACGTGCAGGGCCGCCCCGGCACGCCCTCGACCACGCCGACCCCGCACCGGGTCAGCCCCGGGTCGACGCCGAGCACCCGCACGCCGCCTCCTCCCCCAACCGTCAGCAGTACGTGTGTTCGACACCCTACCGAGCCGGACGACCGCCCGGTGTCGGGGACACGCCGGGCGCGCCGACACGCCGCCGACCTGCCGTGTGGACCACACACTCCGGCCGTCGAGTATGTGCCGCCGCCCCATGTGCGCCCGGACACACAGCTCGTAACTTCATGCGCCATGACGGCAGAACCCGTGGCGGTGCCCCACGTCGTACACGTCGACCTCGCTGGTCGTACCGCCCTGGTGACCGGGGGCGGCAGCGGCATCGGCCGCGCCTGTGCCCTGCGGCTCGGGGCCGCCGGCGCCAAGGTCCTGGTGGTGGACCGCAACATCGAGGCGGCCAAGGCGGTGGCGGCGGAGGCCGGCGGCCGGGCCGAGGGCGTGGACCTGGCGGACGCCGAGGCGGTGAACCGGCTCGACGCGGACGTGGACATCGTGGTGAACAACGCGGGCCTCCAGCACGTGGCGCCGGTGCAGGAGTTCTCCGCGGAGCGCTTCGCCTACCTGCACCGGGTGATGGTGGAGGCGCCGTTCCTGATCATCCGCCGGGCGCTGCCGCACATGTACGCCAAGGGCTGGGGGCGCATCGTCAACATCTCCTCGGTGCACGGGCTGCGCGCCTCGCCGTACAAGTCGGCGTACGTCTCGGCGAAGCACGCCCTGGAGGGGCTGTCGAAGGTGGTGGCGCTGGAGGGCGCCGCGCACGGCGTGACCGCCAACTGCATCAACCCGGCGTACGTGCGGACCGCGCTGGTGGAGAGCCAGATCGCCGACCAGGCGGCCAGCCACGGCATCCCGGAGGCGGAGGTCGTCGAGAAGATCATGCTGGCCCGGGCGGCGATCAAGCGGCTGATCGAGCCGGAGGAGGTGTCCGAACTGGTGGCGTACCTCTGCTCCCCGCCGGCGGCGTTCATCACGGGCGCGTCCATCGCGCTCGACGGGGGCTGGACGGCGAACTAGTGGCAAGCCGCACAATGTCGGTCATGTCGTCACCGGTGGAGTTCCTGGAACTGCTCGCCCGCGAGGCCGCCGCGGTGGAGTTCGAGGGACCGCTCGTCGCCGCGCGCGCCGCCGGGCTGCCGCCCGACCGGCTCGCCGAGCTGGAGCAGGCCAAGACGGTGGCGCTGCGGGTCCGCGCGCTGCTGGAACGCCGCCGCCGTCGGGAGGTCGAGCTCTCCGGCCTGTACGACACGGTCAGCGACCTGGCCGGGCTACGCGACCTCGACGACGTGCTGCGCGCGATCGTGCACCGGGCGCGCAACCTGCTCGGCGCGGACGTCGCCTACATGACGCTCAACGACGACGAACGCGGCGACACCTACATGCGGGTCACCGACGGCTCGGTCTCCGCCCGCTTCCAGCGGCTGCGGCTGCCGATGGGCGCCGGCCTCGGCGGCCTGGTGGCCCAGTCCGGCGCCCCGTACGTCACGGCGAACTACCCGGAGGACGACCGCTTCCACCACACCGGCGAGATCGACGCCGGGGTGGGCGAGGAGGGCCTGGTGGCCATCCTGGGCGTGCCGCTGCGGCTCGGCTCGACCTCGATCGGCGTGCTCTACGCGGCCAACCGCTCGGCCCGGCCGTTCGTCCGGGAGGAGGTGGCGCTGCTGGTGTCCCTCGCCGCGCACGCGGCAGTGGCGATCGACACCGCGCGGCTGCTCGCCGAGACCAGGGCGGCGCTGGAGGAGCTGTCGGCGGCGAACACCACCATCCGGGCCCACAGCAGCTCGGTGGAGCGGGCCGCGGCGGCGCACGACCGGATGACCGCGCTGGTGTTGCGCGGCGGCGGCGTGGAGGACGTGGCCGCGGCGGTCACCGACGTGCTCGGCGGGGCGCTGCTGGCGCTGGACGCGGAGGGCCGGCTGCTGGCCCGGGTCGGCGAGATCGACGAGCCGGACCGGGCGGACATGGTGGAGGCGGTGGCCGCGTCGCGTACGGAGGGGCGCAGCGTGCGCCGGGGGCCGCTCTGGTACGCCGCGGTGGTGGCCGGCGCGGAGAACATGGGCGCGCTGGTGCTGCGCCCCGACGACGAGCTGGTCGACGCCGACCAGCGGATCCTGGAGCGGGCGTCGCTGGTGACCGCGCTGCTGCTGCTGTTCCGGCGCACCGTCGCCGAGGCGGAGGGGAGGGTCCGGGGCGAGCTGCTCGACGACCTGATCGCCCGGCCGCTGCGGGACACCGACGCGCTGCGCAGCCGGGCCCGCCGGCTCGGGGTGGACCTGGACGCGCCGCACGTGCTGGTGGCGGTCGGCGACGACGCGATCGCCGCGACAGGCTCGGCCCGGCAGCGGGTGCTGTCGTGGGCCACCACGTACGCCTCGACGCGGGGTGGGCTGGCGGCGGCCCGCGACGGGCGGGTGGTGCTGATGCTGCCGGGCCGGGACGCGGGCGGCAACGCCCGGGCGGTGGCCCGGGACCTGTCCCGGGTGACCGGCCGGCCGGTGACCGCCGGGGCGAGCGGCCCGTCGACGGGGCCGGCGTCGCTGGCCACCACGTTCGCCGAGGCCGACCGCTGCCTCACCGCGCTGGGCGCGCTGGGCCGGTCGGGGCAGGGCGCGAGCACCGCCGAGCTGGGTTTCGTCGGGCTGCTGCTGGGGGCGGTCGGCGACGGCGGCGACAAGGACGTGGACCGGTTCCTGAGGGCCACCGTCGGGCCGGTGGTCGACTACGACGCCCGCCGGGGCACCGCGCTGGTGAAGACGCTGGAGGCGTACTTCGGGGTGGGCGGCAGCCTGGCCCGGGCCGCCGAGCTGCTCCACGTGCACGTCAACACGGTGACCCAGCGGCTGGAGCGGGTCGGGCAGCTGCTCGGCGCGGACTGGCAGAAGCCGGAGCGGGCGCTGGAGGTCCAGCTCGCCCTGCGCCTGCACCGCCTGCGTACGCCGGCCGGCTGACGGTCCCGCCGGCCGTGCCGCGTGCCGGAACCGGGTCGCCGTACCGGCGGGCGGGACCGAGGCGGTGGCCGGGGTCAGCGGGCGCGGATGCCGTCCAGGACGCCGTCGACGATCTTCTCCGGCAGGGACGCCTCGTCGAGGTCGGGATGCCAGCGCAGCACCCGCTGGATCAGCATCGGGCCGGTCAGCATCGCCATGGTGACCTCGACGTCGATGTCGGCGCGCAGCTCGCCGGTGCGGATCCCCCGGCGCAGCACCTCCCGCATCAGCGCCCGGCGCGGCTCGATGATGCTCTGGTAGAGCTGGTACTCGTCCGGGCTGCGGTTCACCCGCGGCACCAGGCAGGGCATGATCCGCGCCGCCCGCGGGTCGATGTTGTGCCCGACCGCACCGACCAGCACCACCAGGTCGTCGCGGACCGACCGGCCGGGCGGCGCCGGCGGGTTGCCCTTGAGCCGGCGCAGCGCGTCGGTCAGCAACGCGTCCTTGCCGGGCCAGCGACGGTAGATGGTGGCCTTGCCCACACCGGCCCGGGCGGCGATCGACTCGATCGAGATGGCCTCGATCGTGCTGCCCTGGGCGAGCAGGTCGAGGGTGGCCTCGAGGATCGCCTCGTCCGCGCGGACGCTCCGCGGTCGCCCGGGCGACCGCGGAGCATCGGCGGTGGAAGTCATGTCGGACATTGTCCCCGAACCTAGGCGGTCCCGGCCAACTCGGGTTCAGCCGCCGGCACCGGCGCCGCCACCGGGGCCTCGGCGCGACCGGGCATCCAGCGCAGCACCACGAGGATGCCGACGGCGGCGACCGCTGCGGCGAGGCCCGCCGCCCAGTGCATCGCGGCCACGAAGGCGTCGTCGGCCACCGCGATCAACTGCGGCGCCGCCGGCCCGAGCTGACCCGCCGCGGCGTACGCGCCGGAGATCGACTCGCCGGCCGCTTCGCGCGCCCCGGCGGGCAGGTCCCGCAGCGCAGGGTCGACGTCGGCACGGTAGACCGCGGAGAGCACCGACCCGAGCACCGCCACACCGAGCGCGCCGGCCACCTGCCGGACGGTGTTGCTGACCGCCGAGCCGACCCCGGCCTTCTCCCGGGGCAACGCCGACATGATCGACTCCGTGGCCGGGGGCATGATGTTGGCCATCCCGACGCCCTGGAGGAAGAAGAAGACCAGCACCACCCAGATCGGGGTACTCTCGCCGACGAAGGCGAACGCGCCGAGCGCCACCACGGTCAGCGCCAGCCCGACCACGGCGACCGCCTTGCCGCCGTACCGGCGGACCATCGCCGCGCTGCGCGGGGCGAAGACGAGCTGGGCCACCGCGAAGGGCAGGAAGAGCAGGCCGGTCTCCAGCGGGCTGTAGCCGCGCACCAGTTGCAGGTAGAACGAGCTGAAGAACATCACGCCCATCGCGGCGAAGAAGATCAGCCCGACGATCGCCACCGGGGCGGCGAAGCGGGGCACCCGGAACAGCCGCACGTCCAGCGACGGGTGGTCGCTGCGCCGCTCGTACGCGACGAACCAGGCCAGCACCGCCAGGCCGCCGAGGATCGCGGCCCAGACCATTGGGCGGTCGAAGCCGTGCTCGCCGCCGTCGATGATGCCGTACGTCAGGGCGACCAGGCCGACCACCGACAGCAGCACGCCGACGACGTCGACGCGTCCCGGATTCGGGTCCCGCGACTCGGGCACCAGGATCGCCACCAGCACCACCCCGAGTGCGACCACCGGCACGTTGATCAGGAAGACGGAGCCCCACCAGTAGTGCTCCAGCAGCGCGCCGCCGAGGATCGGGCCGATCGCCACCGCCAGGCCGACCGCGCCGGCCCAGACGCCGATCGCCCGGCCCCGCTCCCGGGGGTCGAAGACGTTGGAGATGATCGAGAGCGTGACCGGCATGATGGCCGCGCCGCCCACGCCCATCAGCGCGCGGGCCGCGACGAGTTGCCCCGGGCTCTGCGCGTACGCCGACAGCAGCGACGCCAGCCCGAAGATCACCAGGCCGATCAGCAGGAAACGCTTGCGCCCGGCGCGGTCGCCGAGCACGCCGAAGGTGAACAGCAGGCCGGCGAAGACCAGGGTGTAGGAGTTGATCGACCACTCCAGCTCGCCCTGGCTCGCGCCGAGGCCGTGCACCGGGTCGGCGAGCGTACGCAGCGCGACGTTGAGGATGGTGTTGTCCAGGACGACGACGAGCAGGCTGATCACGAGCACCCCGAGGATCGCCCACCTCCTCGGATGTCCGGTGTTCTCGTGCGGTTGCATCTCTGGTTCTCCCCCCGGCCCCGTTTTCGATACGGGTCAGACTCGTATTTGATGTCAGCGTAGGGGTTGGAGTTTCGATACGGAACCGGTTCGTTTCTTGTGTGGCGGCGGTCACGTGCGCTGTGCCGTCTTGGTGGGGTGTGGGTTGCTCTGCGGTCGTGGTGTGGGTGTGGGTTGCGGTGCGTGGTGGTGGGGGTGTGGCCCGCCGTGCCCGGCTCCGGGCGGTCAGGCTTGATCCCTGCGCCG
>NZ_JBEOVW010000015.1:0-203360 GCF_040295705.1 Micromonospora sp. NPDC002717
GCCGACTGGATCGCCACCCGCGGCTACGCCGCCTGATCCACACACCACCAACGACAAGGGCCGGCCCCGAACGGGGCCGGCCCTTTCGTCATGCCCGCAGCGGGCAGTCCCCGGTGAACCAGCAGCCACCACGGGCCGCCAGCGCCGGGGGCTTGGGCTTCTCCGTCATGCCGACGACCCCCACGTAGAAGGCACGGGACGCGTCCTCGGAGCCGCGTGGGCCGGCGAGCTGGACGTGATGGATCATGGTGGCACCTCCTCGTCCCGAACGATGGCACGAGGTTGCGCAGCTAGCAAGACGGACGTACGGTTTTGTTGACGACGAGAATCGGCGGTAAGTGTCCCCTAACCACGGCGGCACCCCGGCCGGTGCGACAGACTGCTCAGGACTACTCACGGTCGCTGGTGTGAAGGAGTACGACGTGGCGAGCCTCGACACCTTCGGTGCGAAGACCCAGCTACGCGTCGGAGACGCGAGCTACGAGATTTTCAAGATCAGCAAGGTGGAGGGGCACGAACGGCTCCCCTACAGCCTGAAGATCCTGCTGGAGAACCTGCTCCGGACCGAGGACGGCGCGAACATCACCGCCGACCACATCCGGCAGCTCGGCGGCTGGGACCCCACCGCCGACCCGAGCGTGGAGATCCAGTTCACCCCGGCGCGGGTACTCATGCAGGACTTCACCGGCGTGCCCTGCGTGGTCGACCTGGCCACCATGCGCGAGGCCGTCCGCGACCTCGGCGGCGACGCCACCAAGGTCAACCCGCTCGCCCCGGCCGAACTGGTCATCGACCACTCGGTCATCGCCGACCTGTTCGGCCGCGAGGACGCCTTCCAGCGCAACGTCGAGCTCGAGTACGAGCGCAACAAGGAGCGCTACCAGTTCCTGCGCTGGGGCCAGACCGCGTTCAACGAGTTCAAGGTCGTCCCGCCGGGCACCGGCATCGTGCACCAGGTCAACATCGAGTACCTGGCCCGCACGATCATGGAGCGCAACGGCCAGGCGTACCCGGACACCGTGGTCGGCACCGACTCGCACACCACGATGGTCAACGGCCTGGGCGTGCTCGGCTGGGGCGTCGGCGGCATCGAGGCCGAGGCCGCCATGCTCGGCCAGCCGGTCAGCATGCTGATCCCGCGCGTGGTGGGCTTCAAGCTCTCCGGCGAGATGCCGGCCGGCACCACCGCCACCGACCTGGTGCTCACCATCACCGAGATGCTGCGCAAGCACGGCGTGGTCGGCAAGTTCGTCGAGTTCTACGGCCCGGGCGTGAGCGCCGTGCCGCTGGCCAACCGGGCCACCATCGGCAACATGTCGCCGGAGTACGGCTCCACCGTGGCGATCTTCCCGATCGACGGCGAGACCGTCCGCTACCTGGAGCTGACCGGCCGCGACCCGCAGCAGGTCGCACTGGTCGAGGCGTACGCCAAGGAGCAGGGCCTCTGGCACGACCCGGACGCCGAGCCGGAGTACTCGGAGCGCCTGGAGCTCGACCTGAGCACCATCGAGCCGTCGCTGGCCGGCCCGAAGCGCCCGCAGGACCGGGTGCCGCTGGGCAGCGCCAAGACGCTGTTCCGCTCGGCGCTGACCGACTACGTGGCCGCCGACGAGACCGGTGGCGACCGGGGCCGCGCCGCTGGCGTACCGCAGCAGGAGAAGCCGTTCGGAGTCGTGGGCCACGCCGACGAGGCCAGCGCCGAGTCCTTCCCGGCCAGCGACTCCCCCGCCAACGGCGTCAGCGACCCGGCCGACGCCCCGCGCGACCTGGAGACGGCCGCGGTCGGCGCCGGCGGGCGGGCCAGCAACCCGATCCGGGTCACCGGCGACGACGGCACCGAGTTCGAGCTGGACCACGGCGCCGTGGTGATCGCCGCGATCACCTCCTGCACCAACACCTCCAACCCGCAGGTCATGATCGGTGCGGCGCTGCTGGCCCGCAACGCGGTGGAGAAGGGCCTGACCCGCAAGCCGTGGGTGAAGACCACCCTGGCGCCGGGCTCCAAGGTCGTCATGGACTACTACGAGCGGGCCGGCCTCACGCCCTACCTGGAGAAGCTCGGCTTCCACCTGGTCGGCTACGGCTGCACCACCTGCATCGGCAACTCCGGCCCGCTGCCGGAGGAGATCTCCGCCGCCGTCAACGAGGCCGACCTGGCGGTCGTCTCGGTGCTGTCAGGCAACCGGAACTTCGAGGGCCGGATCAACCCGGACGTCAAGATGAACTACCTGGCGTCCCCGCCGCTGGTGGTCGCGTACGCGCTGGCCGGCACGATGGACATCGACCTGGCCAACGAGCCGATCGGCGAGGACAGCCAGGGCAACCCGGTGTTCCTGCGCGACATCTGGCCGAACACCGCCGAGATCCAGGACGTCATCGCCTCGGCGATCGGCGCCACCGGCTTCAGCGCGGCGTACGCGGACGTCTTCGCCGGCGACGAGCGCTGGCAGTCGCTGCCCACCCCGACCGGCGACACCTTCGCCTGGGCCGGCGACTCGACCTACGTCCGCAAGCCCCCGTACTTCGAGGGCATGGAGCGGGAGCCGAAGGCGGTCGTCGACATCACCGGCGCCCGGGTGCTGGCCAAGCTGGGCGACTCGGTGACCACCGACCACATCTCCCCGGCCGGTTCCATCAAGGCCGACTCCCCCGCCGGGAAGTACCTCGCCGAGCACGGCGTGCCGCGGCACGAGTTCAACTCGTACGGCTCCCGCCGGGGCAACCACGAGGTCATGATCCGGGGCACCTTCGCCAACATCCGCCTGCGCAACCAGCTGGTCCCGGGTGTCGAGGGCGGCTTCACGGTCAACCACCTGACCGGCGAGCAGACCTCGATCTACGACGCCTCCGTGGCCTACCAGGAGGCGGGCGTCCCGCTGGTCGTCCTGGCCGGCAAGGAGTACGGCTCCGGGTCGTCGCGGGACTGGGCGGCCAAGGGCACCATGCTGCTCGGCGTCAGGGCGGTCATCGCCGAGTCGTACGAGCGGATCCACCGCTCCAACCTGATCGGCATGGGCGTGCTCCCGCTGCAGTTCCCGGCCGGCGAGACCGCCGGGTCGCTGGGCCTCGCCGGCACGGAGACGTTCACCATCACCGGGGTGACCGCGCTGAACGACGGGGAGACCCCGCGCACGGTCAAGGTCAGCACCGACACCGGCGTCGAGTTCGACGCGGTGGTCCGGATCGACACGCCGGGTGAGGCGGACTACTACCGGCACGGCGGCATTCTGCAGTACGTGCTGCGCCGCATGATCGCCAGCTGACGCACCATCGAACAGGGCCCCTCCCGCGCTCGCGGGAGGGGCCCTGTCGCGTACCGGCTCGGCGCTCTCCGGGCGGGGCGGCGTCGCGGCTCACCTGCCCGCGCGCCGACCCCGCGGTGGGGTCACTCGGACCGGCGGCGAGCGTCCCGGGTCTTCATGGCGTGCTCCAGCAGCGTGATGAGCACCTCCTTGCTCGACTCCCGCTGCCGGGCGTCGCAGAGCAGCACCGGCACCCCCGGGTCGAGGTTCAGCGCCGACTGCACCTCGTCGAGCTGGTACTGCCGGGCGCCCTCGAAGCAGTTCACCGCCACCACGAACGGCGTGCCGCGCCCCTCGAAGTAGTCGATGGAGGGGAAGCAGTCCGCCAGTCGTCGGGTGTCCGCCAGCACCACCGCGCCGATCGCGCCGAGCGCCAGCTCGTCCCAGACGAACCAGAAGCGGTCCTGCCCCGGGGTGCCGAAGAGGTAGAGCACCAGGTCGTCGCTGATGGTGATGCGACCGAAGTCCATCGCCACCGTGGTGGTCTTCTTGCTCTCCACCCCGGAGAGGTCGTCGATGCCGACCCCGCTCTCGGTCAGCACCTCCTCCGTGCGCAGGGGACGCGTCTCGCTGACCGCGCCGACCATGGTGGTCTTGCCCACGCCGAAACCACCCGCGACAAGGATCTTGATCGCGGTGGGCAGTGGCGGCGCTCCCGCCGGCCGCTCAGAGTGCCCGTAGTCCATTGATTACCGCCTCGAAAACGCTGTTGTCGGGAAGGCCGGCTGTGGTGCGCGGCTCGCGCACCTGCACCAGGCTGCGGGCCACCAGATCGCCGAGCAGGACCCGGATGGTGCCCACCGGCAGGTCCATGTGGGCGGCGATCTCGGCGACGGACTGGATCCGCTGGCAGAGCCCGACGATCGCCAGGTGCTCCGGACCCAGTCCGATCTCCGGGGTCACGTCCGCGCGGGTCGCCGTCACCAGCGAGATCAGGTCGAACGTGCCGGTGACCGGCCGGGCCCGGCCACGGGTCACCGCGTAGGGGCGCACCACCGGGCCGGCGTGGTCGTCGACCCACTGGTGCTCGGCGGACTCCCCCTGCACCGTCATCGCGGTTACTTCTCGTCGGCCGGCTGCTCGGTCCGCGACGGCGACGCGACGTACTTGCCGACGCGGGTGACCAGCATCGCCATCTCGTAGGCGATCAGCCCGACGTCGGCGTCCTCGCTGGCGAGGACGGCCAGGCAGGCGTTGCGTCCGGCCGCCGTGACGAACAGGAACGACGACTGCATCTCGATGATGGTCTGCTGCACCTGCCCGCCGCCGAAGCGTTTGCCCGCGCCCCGGGCCAGGCTCTGGATGCCGGCCGCCATCGCCGCCAGGTGCTCTCCGTCGTCCCGGCTGAGCCCTCGCGAGGCGGCCATCAACAGGCCGTCCGTCGAGAGCGCGACCGCGTGGTCGGCCTGCTTCACCCGGCCGACCAGATCATCCAGCAACCACGTCAGGTCGGCACTCGAAGCCGTCTTCTGCGCCACTCGTCGTCCTCTTCTCCCCCGGCTGTTGTCGCCGTGCTCGTCTGGGCTGACCGCCACGCCGCGGGGTCACCCCGCAGTGCGGGCGGTGCCGGTCAGGTCGTCTGCTGATCGCCGACGTCGGGTCCCTCGCCGGCCCCGGCTCCCTCGCCTGTCTCGGACCGGCCGCCGCCGGCCCCGCCGAGCAGCCGGGCGGCGTCCGTACGGCCGCGCCGGGTGCCGCTCTGGTAGGAGCTCATCATCCGGCGTACCTGCTCCGGCGGGCGTACCGTGTCCGGGTCGTCGTCCCCCGCGGCGGGCTCGTCGCGCAGTTCCGGCACGATGCTGGCCTGCCGGACCCGGACCGGCAGCCCGGAGTCGGTACGCACCTGCTCGGGGCAGGGCACCCGCGCCGGGCCAGCGGCTGCCGGGGTCCCGGTGCCCGTCTCCGCCGGGGCGGCCCCCGCAGGGCCGTCCTCCGTCGGCGCGAACGTCTGCGGAGCGGCCACGGCAGGCCGGGCCGCGGCCACCGGCAGGCCGGTCGGGAAGGTCGGGCCGTCCAGGGCCGGCTGCATCGATGCGCCGCGCGCCCGGGTGGGCAGGCGCTCCTCCGTCGGGTTGGTCGACAGGCTCCGACCGCGCGACCGGGTGGGCAGGGCACCCCCGTCGGAGTCCCCGGCAGGGGCCTCGGACTCCGGGGCCGACCGCGGCCTCGGCGCGGCCGGCGGCTCGGCCAGCGCCACCGTGGTGGGCTGCTCGGTGGCGGGGGCGGACGCGCCCGGCACCGGCGTGGTGGCCGGCACCCCGGCCGGGAAGCCGCCGGAGGTGCTCGGGTCGGCGTCGTCGGCGGTGACCAGCTCGGCCGGGATCAGCACGACCGCGGTGGTGCCGCCGTACGCCGACTCCTTGAGCTGCACCCGCACGCCGTGCCGCTCGGTCAGCCGGCTCACCACGTAGAGCCCCAGGCGGGAGGCGTTGGCCAGGTTCAGCTCGGACTGGTCGACGATCCGGTGGTTCGCGGCGGCCAGGTCCTCCTCGCTCATGCCCAGGCCGCGGTCCTCGATCTCGATGGCGAAGCCGTTGGCCACCATCTGCCCACGCACCTCGACGGTGGTGTGCGGCGGGGAGAACGACAGCCCGTTCTCGATCAGCTCGGCGAGCAGGTGGATGACGTCACCGACCGCCCGCCCGGTCAGCGAGACCGGGCCCAGGGGCAGCACGTTGACCCGGGTGTAGTCCTCGACCTCGGCGACCGCGCCCCGGACCACGTCGACCATCGGCACGTTGCGCCGCCACGCCCGGCCCGGCGTGGAGCCGGAGAGCACGATCAGGTTCTCCGCGTTGCGCCGCATCCGGGTGGCCAGGTGGTCGACCCGGAACAGGTCCTCCAGCTCCTCGGCGTCGTGCTCGCGGCGTTCCATCGCGTCGAGCAGGGTGAGCTGGCGGTGCACCAGCGCCTGGGTGCGCCGGGCCAGGCTGAGGAAGACGTCCCGGACGTTGCGGCGCAGCTCGGCCTGCTCGACGGCGGTGCGGATGGCGGTCTCCTGCACGGCGTTGAACGCCTTGCCCACCTGGCCGATCTCGTCGTCGCCGAACTCCAGCGGGGGCGCCTCCTTGGCGACGTCGACCTCCTCGCCGTGGCCGAGCCGCTCGACCACGCCGGGCAGCCGCTCGTTGGCCAGCCCGAACGCCGCGTCGCGCAGCCGCTCCAGCTGCCGCACCAGGGCCCGGGCGGTGGTGACCGACATGGCGATGGAGGCGATGACGGCGAGCAGGCCCAGGCCGGCGGCCAGCACCAGCCGGATGATGACACCGGCGGCGATCGGCGTGGACCGGTCCACGAGCGCGTCACCGGCCTCGATGATGAACCGTTGCTGCTCCTCGACCACGACGTCCGCCGCCGCGCGCCACTGGGCCGCCGTGATGGTCGGCGCGCCGGAGGTCCGTCCCGCGAGGACCACCCGGTCCTCCAGGGCCCGGAACGAGGTGTACGCCTCGCTGCCGAGCAGCGCCTCGTACCGCGTGAGGTCGGCGCCGGCCAGGTCGGAGCGGGTCTGGCTGTCCAGGAAGCGCTGGGCGCCGACGGTGCGGGCGAAGGCGGCGGACTCCTCCGGGGTCATCCGGCCGGCGGCGAGCGCCCCGGTGACCAGCGCGTCCTCCTGGGACATGAGTTCCCGGACCCGGACGAGCTGGATCAGCGCCCGGGTCTCCTGCGCGAACTGCTCGTCGTCCAGGTTGCCCAGCGACCCGTACATCCGCAGCGTCGAGTCGATGAGCCCGGTGTACGCCTCGGCGGCGGCGGCCCGGTCCACCTGGCGGCTGCGGATCGACTCGCGCACGCTGCCCAGCCGGTCCAGCCCGGCGACTACCGCGTCGATCTGCCGCTTGCTGTCGTCGCTCGCCGCCAGGTCCACCCGCCAGCCGCTGACGGACTCGCGGAAGTCGTCGACGACGGCCTGGGTCCGCTGCCACTGCGCGTCGAGCTGGGCCCGCTCGGCCTCGCCTGCCCCGCCCAGGTACGCCGCGGAGGCCCGGCGCTCCGCCTGCAGCTCCAGCACGAGCGGCTCACCCGGCTGGGCGACCTGGCTGTCGAGCGTCTGCACCCAGAGGAGGGTGACGCCCTCCCGCAGGGTCACCCAGGCGGCGAAAGCCCACAGCGCAACGAGCGAGGCCAACATAGCCACGACTTTCCGGCGCAGATTCGAGCTGCGGGAACCCATTTGAAACCATCCCTGGCGGGGAGCCTGATTCATCCGATCGGTGGTAGCGCATGTCGCTTCGACCGACCCGGCGCACGGTAGCAGTGTCAGGACGATCGCTCAAGCAGTGCTGATCATGACGCTGCGCGGTGGACCGCGGCCCAGGCGATCAGCGTCCTATGTGGCCGCCCAGCCGCGCCAGGTGCCGCGCCGCCAGCACGGCGGCCCGCACGATCAGCACCGGATGGTAGAGATCCTTGTCATGCCACAGTGGAACCCCGTGCCCGGTGCCACCGTCGTGGTCGTCGAGGAAGACCAGCGCGCGTCGCACGGCGGCGCCGAGACCGGGCGGCGTCGGCCGTCCGGCGCCGAGCAGCACCTGCAGGGCGTACGCGGTCTCCTCCGCGGTGCCGCCCCACAGCCCCCACGAGCCGTCGGCCCGCTGGGTGTCCCGCACCCAGTCGACCGCCCGGTCGAGCGCCGCGGCGGCAGCCTCGGGCGCGTACTCGGCCAGCGCGGCGGCAACGGCCGAGGTGGCGTAGTACGGCGAGGCGTGCCAGCGGTCCGTCCACCGGCCGTCGGGGAGCTGGCCGTCGATCAGCCAGCCGGCCACCCGGCGCGCCACGTCGGCGTGCGGTCGCCCCGGTGAGTGCCGGGCGTGCCAGCCCAGCGCCTCCAGCACGTGCGCGTTGGTGGTGACCGACGCGCCGTCCTCGCCCTGCCAGGTGCAGAAGTGCGCCCCGGTGTCGTACCCGAGCAGGCTGTCGGGGGCGACCGGGCGGCCGAGGCGGGCCAACGCGAAGAGGGTGACGGCGGTGGTGTCGGCGTCCGTCGGCAGCCCGGGCGAGGTCGCCGCGCCGGCCGGGCCGACCGCGGCGGCCAGGTCGGCGACCATCCGGCCGGGGACGTCCACGGCCGCGCCGACCCGGGCGAAACTGCTGAGCACCCACGAGCGCTCGAACACGGCGATGGGCGTCGTGCACGGCACGGGCCCGCCCCCCGGGCCGACGGCGTTCGTCAGGTAGCCCAGCACCGCCCGGTCAACGTCGGGGCGGGAGGGGTCGCCCAGCCAGGCGGCGGTGGCGGCGGGCGAGGCGCCCACGGCGCCGGAGACGGGCCGGACGGGCAGCCGCACCCGCGTCCGCTCGTCCAGCACCTCGAAGGCGTGCAACAGCTTCTCCGGCACGGGCCGGCCGCCGGCGAGCAGCCGACCGACCGCCTCAGACCGGTGCCGTGTCATGCCGTGCGGCATCGGCAACGGCAGCGCGTGCGCCCACCGCGACGGCTCGGCGCCACCGGCCGGGCGCAGCAGCGCGTCGATCCGGTCGAGCAGCGCGGGCACGATCAGGTCCACGCCCGGCATGTCCGGCACCGGTTCGTCGGCGGCCAGCAGCCGCCGCAGCGCCCCGACGCCGCGGTCCAGCACGGACGACGGCAGGTGCGCCGCCTCCGGCCGGTCGGCGCGCCCCACGGTGGGCACGGACCTCAGCAACGCCTCCACCGCGCTCAGGGTCGGCACCAGGCCGTACGCGCCCGGCGCCCCCCAGGCGCCGTCGGCCCGCTGGGCGGCGACCAGGTAGCGCAGGCGCCCGGCCTGCCCCGGCAGCCAGGGCGCGTCGCTGACCAGTCGCGCCGTCTCGTACACGGAGGGCGAGACCGTGCCGGCGGGGCTGGTGGCCATCGCCGCCACGAGCGCCCGTCCGGCGCCGGCGAGCCCCGGCCCGCCGACCCCCGCCACGGCGACCGGGGCGGCGGTCACGACATCCCCCAGAAATCGGCCAGCTGGTAGAAGCCGCTGCTGAAGCCGACCTGCCGGGCCAGGTAGTCCGCCTCGCGTGGGCAGGCCGACCGGAGCGGGACGAGCATCCGCCGGCAGTCGTCCACCAGGGCGGCGAGCCGCTGCTCCACCTCGGCGCGGTCCTCGACCAGCAGGAGGGCGTTGAGGTCGCCCCAGCGCAGGTCCCGCTCGTACGTGCCGAGGTCGTTGACGAGACGCAGGGCGCGCTGCACCTCGTCGCTGACCGCGACCAGGTCGTCCATCCGGGCGAGCGTGGCCTCGTCCCCGGTGTGGATCCAGTGCGCGACGTTGACGATCGTGCAGGCGTGGTTGTCGGCGTTGGCGAGGTACGCGTCGAGGCTCGGCAGGGCCGCCCGGTCGCCGGAGCGCCAGGCCGCCTTCCACGCCCACTCCTGGGCCATCGCCCGCACCGTCGCGTCCAGGCGGTCCCGCCACAGCGGACGGTGCACGGCGAAGGCCGGGGCCGCCGCGAGTTCGTCCTGGAGCGCGGCCAGGTAGGCGCCGAGGTGGTCGTCGGTGGCGGGCGGCTCGCCGGCGGCCACCGAGCGGCAGCGCGCGACGAGCCGGTCGACCTCGTCCCGGGACTGCGCCCGGTGGTCGATCAGCCAGTCGAGGGCGAAGCCCCACAGCACGGTCCGGTTGGCGGCCCGCAGCTGCTCCGGCGTGCACCACGGGGCGCCGAACGCGATGGCCAGCGAGATGTTGGCGAACAGCATCGTGTCGAACGGTTCGGCGGGGAACAGCTCCGGGTGCGCGGCGGCGGACGCCTGGAGGTCCCGTTGCCCGCGGACCGCCAGGCCGCAGATGCGCCCCTGCTCCTGCGCGTCACGCAGCTCGTCCCGCCCACCACCGGCTGGTCCCGTCCCGGGGCGGCCGCCGTGGGTCGGCTCCGTCCCGATCCGGCTGCCGCCGTGCGTCGTCGCCGGGATCACGCCGGCCTCCGTTCGCGGACCGGGGTCAGCGCCATGACCACCGGCTTGCCCGGACGCAGGGCCGCCGCCAACTGCCTGGGCGGCATCCCGGGCTCGCGCAACCGGAAGCGGTAGCGGCTGAGGATCGTGGCCACCACCAGCGGAGCCTCCAGGTTGAACAGGTACATGCCGAGACACTGGTGCGGGCCGCCACCGAACGGGAAGTACGCGTACCGGTGGCTCCGGCGCGGCTGGTCGGCGCGGAACCGGTCGGGGTCGAAGGTGTCCGGACGGTCCCAGTACCGGGCGAGCCGCTGGGTGACGTAGGAGCTGACGACGACGATGCTGCCGGCGGGGATCCGGGTGCCGCCGATGACGTCGTCCGCCAACGCCGTACGCGGCAGCAACCAGCCGGCGGGATACATCCGCAGCAGCTCGTCCACGACCGACCGGGTGTAGGTGAGGGCGCCCAACTGCTCCCGGCTGATCACCCGGTCGGCGCCCACCACCTCGTCCAGCTCCGCGTAGAGCCGTTCGGCGATCCCGGGGTTGGCGTCCAGGATCGGCCACAGCCAGGTCAGCACGGCGTAGGTGGTCTCGGTCGCGGTGGCGAACGAGGCCACCACGTCGTCGCGGACCTGCCGTTCGTCGAGCGGGCGGCCGTCGGCGTCGCGGGCACGGGTCAGGGCCGCGAGCAGGTCGTCGCCGTCGCGCGGGTCGGCGAGTTCGGCCCGCACCAGCGGCAGCATGATGTCGTCGACGACGCCGATCGCGCGGCGCAGCGCGCGGTCCCCCGGCACCGGCACGGCGTCGGGCACGAAGGGCAGCAGCAGCCGCGCCCGCAGCGCCGTCACGACCGTGTCCTGGGCGGCGACGATCCGCAGCTGGTCGGCGAGGCTGACCCGGTCGGCGAAGAAGACGCTGCTGATCGCCCGGCAGATGACCCGCCCCAGCTCCGCGCCGGCGTCCAGCCACCGGCCGGTACGGGCCGGCTCCTCGAACTCGTCCACGGCCTCGCTGACCGCGCGGCTCATGGTGTCCACCAGGGAGTCGATGCGCTTGGCCGTGAAGTGCGGCTGCATCCGCGCTCGGCTGGCCTGCCACTTCGGCCCGTCGGACAGGATGCCCTCCCCGGTGAGCCGCCGCACCGGCCGCCAGAGCATGCTCTGCCCGCCACGGGTGTAGTTGGCCTCGTTGTCGCGCAGGATGTGCTGCACGTGGGCCGGCTCGGTCACCAGGTACGGGCGGACCGTCCCGACGTTGAGCCGGACGACCTCGCCCTGCGCCGCGTCCGCCAGCGCGACGAGTTCGCGCAGCGGATCGCGCAGCAGGCCCGGCAGCATCCTCCACAGTGGCACGGTCCGCGCCGCCCGCCCGTGCGGGCCGTCGGCACTCCGGTCAGCCATGGCACCCCTGCACCTGCGGCTCCTCCCCGATCACGGTCACGCTCCGTTGTGACAGACCGTCCTCCGGACGGCTGCCTTACGTCACGATTCGGAGAGCATGCCATCACCCGTTCGGACCCGCCAGAGCCGTACGAGAATTTTGCTCATGGGAATGCTGATCCATGAAGGAATTCGTGTCGGGTGTCACTCCTGGAGCGAGCGCAGGTAACGCCACTCGGCGGCCACCGGGCGGTAGCCGAACCACTCGTTCACCGCGCGCATGGCGTCGTTGCCGGCGTCGTTGACGGTGAACGCCCGCCGGTAGCCGGCCGACCGGGCCGACCGCAGCGACACGTGCTTGACCAGCCGGGCCAGACCCCGGCCCCGCCACTCGGCCCGGGTACCCGTCATCCCCGACAGGTAGCGGTCGCCGCCGTCGGTCAGCGCGACGCTGAACGCCACCACCGCCCCGTCCGCCACGGCCACCGTGGTGAGGCCCCGGTCGAGGTCCGGCCGGTCCCAGTACGCGGCCCGCCAGTCGGCGTAGCTGATCTCGTCCATCCCCACGTCGCCCGGCTCGTCGGCGGCGGCGGCCAGGTCCGCCTCGTAGAGCGGGCGCGGATCGGGCAGGTCGGCGGCCGTGGTCAGCCGCACCCGGGGCGGCGGCGCGGGCGGCGTCGGCAACGTCGCCGCCAGGTCCAGGCGCAGGATCAGGTTGCGCCGGCCGGGCCGGTAGCCGCGCCCCTCGGCGAAGGAGAGGGACGCCGGCGCGTCGGCCACCCGCGCGTACGCCCGGCGCACGCCGAGCCCGGCGAGCCGCTCCTCGGCGGCGGCGAGCAGCGCCGACCCGACGCCCCGCCCCCGCCGCTCGGGGCGCACGACCAGGTTGACGAAGCCGAGCCCGGGCTCGGCGCTCTCGTGCAGCAGCCCCGTCCGGGCGACGCCGGCGATCCCGTCGCCCGTCTCGGCGACCAGCATCCCGAAGCGCTCCGCCGGCTTGCCGGTCGCCTGCCAGGCGAGCAACGCGGGCGTGACGACCAGGTGGGGCTCGGCGGTGCGGAGCAGGCCGGCCACCGGCGTCGCGTCGCGCCCCCCGGCGGCCCGGACGGTAGGGACCATGGCTGGGCAACCTACCGCAGCGGCCGGCGCGGCGGGGGGCGGCCGGCGGTGGAATCCGGGCGCGCCCGCACCGCCTGTGCCAGGCTCAGGGCATGGACGACAAGACCATCCTGAACCGGATCTCCGAGCTGGTCGACGAGGAGCACCGGCTGCGCGCCGACGCGCAGGCCAACGAGTCGGGCACCGACGACGACGCCCGCAACCGGCTGCGCGAGCTGGAGGAGTCCCTCGACCAGTGCTGGGACCTGCTGCGCCGGCGGCGGGCCGCCCGGCAGACCCACGGCGACCCGGACGCCCAGGGGCTGCGCCCCAAGCCCGAGGTCGAGCGCTACCTGCAGTGACGCGGGCCCCGGGCGGCCGGCGCCGGCCGCCCGGGGCACCCGGTCAGCGGATCCCCGCCTCCCGCAGCAGCAGCGCGGTCAGCGCCGCCGGGTCGGCCTCCCCCGCCGGCAGCCCCCGGGCCGCGAACCAGGTCGCCACCACCCGGACGTCGCGGGCCAGGAACTCCGACCCCTGCGGGTTGGCCACCACGTCGACCACCTGCGGCAGGTCGATCAGCACCAGCCGCCCCGCGTGCACCAGCAGGTTGTACGGCGACAGGTCGCCGTGCGCGAGGCCGGCGCGGGCGAGCACCACCAGGGCGTCCACCATCTGGTTCCACAGGTCGCGCAGCTCAGCGGCCTCGGGCCGAAGCTGGGCCAGCCGGGGCGCGGCCAGCCCCTCGGCCGGGTCCCCGAGGAACTCCAGCATCAGCTCCGTGCCGCGCAGCTGCACCGGGTAGGGGACGGAGATCGTGCCGTACCGGGTGCCGATCTCCCAGAGCCGGGCCAGCGCGTCGAACTCGGCCGCCGCCCACTGGCCGGCGATCATCTGCCGGCCGAACGCGGTCCGCCCGGCCATCGCCCGGTTCTCCCGGGACCGGCGGACCCGACGCCCCTCCAGATAGCCGGCGTCGCGGTGGAAGAGCCGGTGCTGGGCGTCCCGGTAGCGCTTGACGGCCAGCAGGCAGGACCGGTCGGTGCCGGGCACGGCCCGGCGCACCAGGTGGACGTCCGCCTCCTTGCCGGTCTTGAGCACACCGAGCTCGGTGTCCTTCGCGGCCAGTTCGGTGACCAGCCAGTCCGGGTGGGGCTGCGGGCCGTGCACGGCGGCGTCCCAGGAGGACCAGCGCTCCCCCGTGTCGGGATCCGGCTCGTCGTCGGGGTCGGCGGGGGCGGGCTCGGGGGCCCGGCCACGCTTCAGGAAGAGCGGTTCGTCGTCGTCGAAGCGGCGCTTGCCGCGGGTACGGCGCTCGCGCGCCGGAAGGTCGTGATCGCGCACTGCGGTGGTGATCCCTTGCTCGAGGCTGATGGAGGCAGGTGGATGTGACCTGCGAAGACGGCCATGACCGACCCCCTCTCCTCGACCGGGCGCACGCCCGGGTGCACGATGCGCCGACCATGTTCACGGCCCGGCGGCGCCGGGTCAACCGAATTACCCGAGCCGCCCCGACCCGCTCCGTCAGACCGGCAGCGACGAACGGGCGCGTCCCTGGTCGGGAAGGCGGTCGAGCAGCATGGAGTGAGCCGCCCGGGTGGCGGCGAGGGCCTCCGGCGCCAGCGCGACGACCAGCACGGCCTCGCCGGTGTCCGCGCCGCGCGCCAGCGGCCGGCCCTCCGGGTCGTAGACCGCGGCGCCACCGTTGAACCGCCACGGGTCCGCGCCGCCGACGGCGTTGGCGAACACCACGTACATCGTGTTGTCCAGCGCCCGGGCGGCGTAGTAGAGGTCGCGGCGGTGCTCGGAGCCGGCCAGGTAGCCGCTTGGGCACAGGTAGCCGTGCGCCCCGTCGGCCGCGGCGGCGCGGCCGTGCTCCGGGAAGCAGCCGTCGTAGCAGATGCCGAGCCCGAGCCGCCAGTCGTCGACGAGCAGGGTGGCGCCCCGGTCACCGGGGCTGAACAGCTCGCGCTCGCCGCTCCAGAGCTGCTGCTTGTCGTACCCGACGCGGACCACGCCGGCCCGGTCGACGACCAGGGACGAGATGGTCCGCCGCCCGTCCGGGTGCCGGACCGCGGCGCCGACCACCACGGCGGCGCCGCCATCGCGGGCGGCCTCGCGCAGCGGGTCCAGCCGGGGGTCGGCGACGGCCGCCGTGGCGTCGGCCGCGACGTCGGTGCCGGCCGGGTCGGACGCGAGCGTCGGCGGGTGGTACGCGGGCAGGAAGAGCTCCGGCAGCACGGTCACCCGGGCGCCCCGCTCCGCCGCCCGGCGCACCAGGCGGGCGGCGCTGGCCGCGTTGCCGGCCACGTCTCCGGGAACGGGTTCGGCCTGCACGGCCGCGACGGTCAGCGGGGCGGCGGGGACCGCGACGGCGGTGGGGAGTGGCATCACGCGCCGATCCTAGTGGGGCCGCCGAAGGCCCGATGATCATT
This sequence comes from Micromonospora sp. NPDC002717, assembly GCF_040295705.1. Lineage (NCBI taxonomy): Bacteria > Bacillati > Actinomycetota > Actinomycetes > Micromonosporales > Micromonosporaceae > Micromonospora > Micromonospora sp. NPDC002717. The sequence goes on from NZ_JBEOVW010000015.1 coordinate 15,080, forward strand.
CGCCTGCCACAACAAGCCGTACGTACGGTTTGCGTTGCCTGGGGTCACCTGACACGATCGACCCGTGCCCAGGGTAAGTCAGGACCAGCTCGACGCTCGCCGGCAGGAGATCCTCGCCGCCGCGCGGGCGTGTTTCGCGCGGCACGGCTACGAGGGCGCCACCGTGCGTCGACTCGAAGAGGCCACCCGGCTGTCCCGGGGTGCGATCTTCCACCACTTCCGCGACAAGGACTCGCTCTTCCTCGCGGTCGCCGAGGACGACGCCGCCGCCATGGTGGAGACGGTCGCCCGCAACGGCCTGGTCCAGGTGATGCGCGACCTGCTGGCCGGCGCGGTCTCCCCCGACACCACCGGCTGGCTCGGCAGCCAGCTGGAGGTCTCCCGGCGGCTGCGGACCGACCCGGCGTTCGCCAAGCGGTGGGCGGAACGATCGGCGGCGGTTGCCGAGGCGACCCGCGAACGGCTGTCCCGGCAGCGGGAGGCGGGCGTGCTCCGCGAGGACGTGCCGATCGACGTGCTGGCCCAGTTCCTCGAACTGGCCTACGACGGCCTGGTGCTGCACCTCGCGATGGGGCGCCCCGCCGGCGACCTCGACCCGGTGCTCGACCTGGTCGAGGAGGCGGTCCGCCGCCGCTGACCGGCCACCCGGGCACGGCGCTGGCGCGGGGTCGCCTCCCGGGGCGTCCGGCGCTCGCGCGGCTCGCCTCCCCCACGGCGTCCGGAGCCTCCACTGTTTACGTATCGGTCCGGTAACTCGCCCCTCGCGGCCGATCCGCCGTGGCGGGACTGCCCCACAATGGGGCCGCGATCCCCTCGCACGACAGGAGCAGCAGATGTCTGTCCTCGCCGCACCGGGTGACACCTGGGGCATTCCCGGTCCCGTCTTCCTCCGGGTCTACCTCCTCGCCGCCGCCGTGGTCGTCGTCGGCGCCATCATCCACCGCGTCCGCGTCCTCGCCGGCCCGCCGGCCGGCGACGTCGGCCAGCTCGGCCCGCAACAGGTCGCCTACCTCAACGGCGGGGAGCAGTTGGCGATCTGGGCCTCGCTCGGCGGGCTGCGGGGCAGCGGGGCGATCGGCGTACGACCGGACCGGCGGCTGACCACCGGCGGCCCCATGCCGGCCGGGACCACGCCGCTGGACCAGGCGATCCACCTCGCGGCCGGCCGGAACGCGACCACCCGCGAGCTGCGCCGCGACGAGTGGGTACGCCGGGCGCTCGACCAGCTCCGGACCAGCCTGGAGCAGCGCGGGCTCGCGCTGACGCAGGCGCGCCGGACGGCGCTGCGCCTGTGGTCGTTCCCGCTCACCCTCCTGCTGGCGGTCGGCGTGTTCCGGATCATCGCGGGCCTGCAGAACGACCGTCCGGTGGGTTGGCTCGTGCTGAGCCAGATCCCGCTGGTCGTGGTGTCCGTCCTGTTGCACCGGGTGCCGTGGCGGACCCGCGCCGCCACCCGGGCGCTGCGCGGCCTGCGACAGCAGCACACCTACCTCGCGCCCGCGTCCACCCCCGCCTACGCCACCTACGGCGCGGCGGGCGCCGCGATGGGGGTGGCGTTGTTCGGCGCCGCGTCACTGTGGGCGATGGACCCCGGCTTCGCCGAGCAGGCCGAGATCCAGCGGCAGGCGGCGAGCGGCGGTGGGGGCTCCTCCGGCTGCGGTGGCGGCAGCTCGTGCGGCGGCGGGGGCGGCGGCTGCGGGGGCGGCTGCGGAGGCGGGTGCGGGGGATGACCGGCCCGCGCGGGGTGGGCATCGGCTGGCGACCGGAGATCGCCGGTTTCGTCGCCGACCTGCCCGGGCTGCGCTTCGTGGAGGTGGTCGCGGAGGGCGTCACCGCGACCGGGCCGCTGCCCGCCGGGCTCGCCGAGCTGCGCGAACGCGGCGTGACCGTCGTGCCGCACGGCGTCCGGCTCTCCCTCGGCGGCGCGGAGCCGGTCGACCCGGCCCGGGTCGCCCACCTGGCCGCGGTGGCGGAACTGGTCGAGGCGCCACTGGTCAGCGAGCACATCGCGTTCGTCCGGGCCGGCGGCGTAGAGGCCGGCCACCTGCTACCGCTGCCGCGCAGCCGGGAGGCGGTCGACGCGGTCTGCGCCAACGTCGCCCGCGCACAGGCCGAACTGCCGGCGCCGATCGCGCTGGAGCCGATCGCCGCCCTGTTCGACTGGCCCGACGACGAGCTCGACGAGGCCGACTTCCTGACCGAGATCCTGGACCGCACCGGCGCGCTCCTGCTGCTCGACGTCGCCAACGTGTACGCCAACGCCCGCAACCGGGGCGGCGACCCGGTCGCGCTGCTCGACCGGCTGCCGCTGGACCGGATCGCCTACCTGCACGTGGCGGGCGGCGCCGACCACGGCGGCTTCTACCACGACACCCACACCGACCCGGTGCCCCCGGCGGTGCTCGACCTGCTGCGCGAGCTGTGCGCCCGGCACCGGCCGCCGGCGCTGCTGCTGGAACGCGACGGTCACTATCCGCCCGCGGCCACGCTCCGCGCCGAGCTGGACGCCCTCGCCGCCGCCTCCGGGTTCCCGGCGGTCACATGAACGGCGACCTGGCCGCCCGGCAGGCGGAACTGGTGGCGGCGCTGGTGGCCGACGGCCCGCCCCCACCCGGCTTCGACCCGGCCGCGCTCGCCGCCGCCCGGGCCGCCCTGCTGCGCAAGCGGGCCGGGGACGTGGCCCGGCACTGGCCGCTGCTCGCGGCCGGCCTCGGCACGGACTGGCCGGCGACCTTCGCCCGGTGGGCGGCGGGGCGGCCGACCACCGGCTCCCTGCGCGACGGCTGGGACCTGGCCCGTGACCTGCGCGACCGGGGCTCGCTGCCGCCGCTGGGCGCGGAGGAGTTGGCCGCCCGGGAGGCCACCGACCGCTACGACGGGCACGGGCCGCCGCGGCCCCGCCGCCTGCCGGGCTGGGGGCGCGCCGGCGGAGCCGTCGCGGTCCAGCTCGCCGGTCGGGTACGCCTGCTGCGCCCCGCCCGCCGCTGACCCGGCCCACCGCCCCCGGCTGGCGCATCCGCCCGGTACGGCAGGATCGACGGCATGGATCTCGGACTGACCGATCGGGTGTACGTACTGACCGGTGCCTCCCGCGGCCTGGGCTACGCGACCGCGGAGTGCCTCGTCGCCGACGGCGCCCGCGTGGTGCTCTCCGCCCGGGACGCCGACGCGGTGGCTGCCGCCGCCCAGCGCCTCGGCGGGCCGGAGCGGGCCGTCGGCCTGACCGCCGACCTGGCCGACCCGGAGACACCGCAGCGGCTGGTGGGGGCGGCCCGCGAGCACTTCGGGCGCCTCGACGGGGCGCTGGTCTCGGTGGGCGGGCCGCCGCCGGGCAGCGCCGCGTCGGTCACCGACGAGCAGTGGCGCCGATCCTTCGAAACGGTCTTCCTGGGCACCGTCCGCACGGTGCGTACGGTCGCCGCCGCCCTGGGCGAGGGCGACGGCGGCGCGATCGGGCTGGTCCTGTCGACCTCGGCACGTTCGCCGGTGCCCGGCCTGGGCATCTCCAACGGCCTGCGGCCCGGCCTGGTCGGGATGGCCAAGGACGTCGCCGACGAGTACGGGCCCCGGGGCGTACGGATGGTCGGCCTGCTGCCCGGGCGGATCATGACGGACCGCAACGTCGAGCTGTTCGCCGCCACGGGCGACCCCGAGCGGGCCCGCGCGGAGGCCGAGGCGGGCATCCCGCTGCGCCGCATCGGCGCGCCGGCGGAGTTCGGCCGGGTGGCCGCGTTCGTGCTCTCCCCCGCCGCGAGCTACCTCACCGGGGTCACCGTGCCGGTCGACGGTGGCGCGCTGCGGAGCCTGTAATGGTTCCGTCCCCCGGCGGACCGGTCGGGGCCGGGGGCACCGGACGGGCTGGCCGACCCGAACCGACACCCGCCCCCGGGGACGCCGCGCACCGGTATCCGCGGCCCACGCGGGAGGAACTCGCCGCGGCGGCAAACCGCACCATCCCCGACCTCGTCACGCCCGGGCTGGACGTGCTCTTCGTCGGGATCAACCCGGGCCTGTGGTCGGCCGCGACCGGGTGGCACTTCGCGCGGCCCGGCAACCGGTTCTGGCCGGCGCTGCACCGGGGCGGCTTCACGCCCCGGTTGCTGCACCCCGCCGAGCAGGACGAGCTGCCCGGCCTCGGGCTGGGCATCACCAACGTCGTCGCGCGGGCCAGCGCCCGGGCCGACGAGCTGACCGCCGCCGAACTGGTCGAGGGGGCGGAGATCCTCACCGGCAAGGTCGAGCGGTACGGCCCCCGGTGGGTCGCCGTGGTCGGGGTGACCGCGTACCGGATCGGGTTCGCCCGGCCGAAGGCGGCGTTCGGCCCGCAGCCGGAGCCGCTCGCCGGCGCCCGGCTCTGGGTGCTGCCCAACCCCAGCGGCCTGAACGCGCACTTCACCCCCGAGACCCTCGGCGCGGCGTTCGGCGAGCTACGGGCGGCGGTCGTCGCCACCGGCTGAGGCGTCAGTTGGCCGCGGCCGGCGGCATCGCCTCGTCGGCGACGTAGGACCGCAGCGGCAGACTCACCGGCTCGGGGCCGGTCGCGTCCACGTACGGGGTGGGCGAGTCGGCGACCGCGAACTGGGTGCGGTAGAGCTCGGCGTAGAGCCCGCCCACGGCGACCAACTCCTCGTGCCGGCCCCGCTCGACGATCCGACCCTCGTCGAGGACCAGGATCTGGTCGGCGTCGCGGACGGTGGAGAGCCGGTGCGCGATCACCAGCGCCGTACGCCCGGTCAGCGCCACCGACAGCGCCCGCTGCACCGCCGCCTCACTCTCCGAGTCGAGGTGCGCGGTCGCCTCGTCGAGGATCACGATCGACGGAGCCTTGAGCAGCAGCCGGGCGATGGCGATGCGCTGCTTCTCGCCGCCGGAGAAGCGGTAGCCGCGCTCGCCGACGGTGGTGTCCAGCCCGTCCGGCAGGGACCGCACCAGGTCGGCGACCTGCGCGCCGGCCAGCGCCGCCCAGATCTCGTCGTCGGTGGCGTCCGGCTTGGCGTAGCGCAGGTTCTCGGCGATGGTCTCGTGGAACAGGTGCGAATCCTGGGTCACCACGCCGATCTCGTCGCGCAGCGAGCCGAAGGTGGCGTCGCGGACGTCGACCCCGCCGACCAGCACCTGCCCGTCGGTGACGTCGTAGACCCGGGAGATCAGCATGGACAGCGTCGACTTGCCTGCGCCGGAGGGGCCGACCAGCGCCACCATCTGCCCCGGCTCGACGGCGAACGAGACGCCCTTGAGCACCGGCTCGTTGACCGTACGGTCCAGCGCGGCGACCTCCTCCAGCGAGGCCAGCGAGATCTCCGCGGCGCTGGGGTAGCGGAACCGCACGTCGCGGAACTCGACCCGGCCGCTGCCCCGGGGCACCGCGACCGCGTCGGGCTTCTCCTCGATGGCCGGCTTCAGGTCGAGCACCTCGAAGACCCGGTCGAAGGAGACCAGCGCGCTCATCACGTCCACCCGGACGTTGGACAGCGCGGTCAGCGGGCCGTAGAGGCGGGTGAGCAGCAACGCGAGGGTGACCACGGTGCCGGCGCTGACGTTGCCGGTGACCGCGAGCCAGCCACCGAGGCCGTAGGTGAGCGCCTGGGCCAACGAGGCGACGAGCAGCATCGCGACGAAGAACGTCCGCGAGTACATCGCGGACTGGATGCCGATGTCGCGGACCCGCTCGGCCCGCCCGGCGAACCGGCGCGCCTCCACCTCGGGCCGGCCGAAGAGCTTCACCAGCAGCGCCCCCGAGACGCCGAAGCGCTCGGTCATCGTCGCGTTCATCTTCGCGTCGAGGTTGTAGGACTCCCGGGTGATCTCGGCGAGCCGCTTGCCGACCCGGCGGGCCGGGATGATGAAGACCGGCAGCAGCACCAGCGACAGCGCCGTGATCTGCCAGGAGAGGGTGAACATCACGGCGGCGGTGAGCACCAGCTGGATGACGTTGCTGACCACGCCGGACAGCGTCGACGTGAACGCCCGCTGGGCGCCGAGCACGTCGTTGTTGAGCCGGCTGACCAGGGCGCCGGTCTGGGTGCGGGTGAAGAACTGCAGCGGCATCCGCTGGACGTGGTCGTAGACCCGGGTGCGCAGGTCGAGGATGATGCCCTCGCCGATGCGGGCCGAATACCACCGCTGGGCCAGGGAGAGCAGCGCGTCGGCCACGGCGAGCGCGGCGATGACCAGGGCCAGCCGCACCACCAGGTCGCCGGCCCCCGAGCCGCCCCGGCTGATCGCGTCGATCACGTCGCCGGCGAGCACCGGGGTGGCGACCCCGATGATCGCGGCCAGCACCACGGTCACCAGGAAGACGACGATGTCGCGGCGGTAGGGCCGCGCGAACGCCACGATCCGGCTGGCCACGCCGCGCTTGAGCCGGTGCGTGGAGATCTCGTCGCGGCTGCGCATCGACCGGAGCATGCTCCAACCGGCCATGCCGCCGCCGGACATCGGGTTGGACACGTTCACCTCCGGGTCGTCGGGTCGACCGCACCGTCAGGTCGATTCTCCCGACGACTCTGACAACCTCGGCCGTAACCCGGATCTTCCCGAACGGTCCTTACTATTCTCCCCGCCCGGCGAGATCGCGCAGCCGACGTGTCTGCGCCTCGCGCTCGGCCCGCTGCTGCTCCGCGGCGGACCGGCCGGCGGCGCCGGCCAGCAGCGCCTTGATCTCCACCACGGCGTCCCGGTTGTTGGCCAGCAGACCCGCGGTCAGGTCGCGCACCGCGGCGTCGAGGTCGGCGTTCGGCACGACCAGGGTGGCCAGGCCGATCCGGTCCGCCTCGGCGGCGTCCATCCGCCGGCCGGTGGCGCAGATCTCCAGCGCGCGGGAGTAGCCGACGAGGTCGACCAGGCGCTTGGTGCCGGCGAGGTCCGGCACCAGGCCGAGCGTCACCTCGGCCATGGAGAACTTCGCGTCCTCGGCGAGCACCCGCAGGTCACAGGCGAGCGCCAGCTGGAAGCCGGCGCCGATCGCGTGGCCCTGCACGGCGGCGACGGAGACGATGTCGGGCCGGTGCAACCAGGTGAAGCCGCCCTGCAACTCCGCGATGCGGTCCGCGCACTCCTGCTCGGGCAGGGTGGCGAGCTCGGCGAACGAGCCCGGCCCGGAGGCGCCGGCCACCGTCAGGTCGAGGCCGGCGGAGAACGCCCGCCCCTCGCCACGGACGACCACGACGCGGACGTCGCCGGGCAGGTCGCGCGCGAAGTCGCTCATCGCGCGCCACATCGCCGGGGTCTGGGCGTTGAGCACGTCGGGCCGACACAACGTGACCGTCGCGACCGGCCCTTCGTATTCCAGCCGAACCCCGGTCGCCTCGGCGGTCACCGGACGACCCGGGGCGCGGCGCTGGTGGACGACGCTGGGGGGCGGGTCACGCCTTCTTGCGGCGCCGGGCGCCGCCGCGCTGCCGCAGCTGCACCCCGGACTCGGTGAGCACCCGGTGGATGAACCCGTAGGAACGGCCGGTCGAGGCCGCGAGCGCGCGGATGCTCTCACCCGAGGTGTACCGCTTTACCAGGTCCTTGGCGAGCGTCTGACGCTCGGCTCCGACGATCCGGCGACCCTTCTCAGTGCTGGTGGCTGTGCCAGTGGCTGCCATGCTGTGTCCTCACGTCCCAGACTGTGCGGTTCGGATACGGTCCCACCTATTAGACCGCCTCGAACGATCATGCGCCAGATATCAACTCTTCGCCAACCGACACGCTATGCGTTGTCATCTTCCCGATAGAGTGATCCTCCCGACGGGGCCGGGGTCGACGCAGCGTGCCCGCGCGGGGGCGACGGGCGCTCGCTCCGTACCCTGCGTGACGTGACGGACCTCCTCGACACTGCCGCCGGCGCGGCGGTGGTCTTCGCCGCCACCAACATCGACGACATCGTCGTCCTGACGCTGTTCTTCGTCGCCGCCCGCGGCACCGGCCGCCCCCGCACCTGGCAGATCGTGGCCGGGCAGTACCTGGGCATCGGCGCGCTCGCCCTGGCCAGCACGGTGGTCGCGGCCGGGCTGCTGGTGGTGCCCGATCCGTGGACCGGGCTGCTCGGGCTGCTGCCGATCGCCCTCGGCGTGCGCGCGCTGCTCGACCGGGAAGCCGACGAGGCCCCGACGGTGGTGGGCTCCACGCTGGGGGTGGCCGCGGTGACGATCGCCAACGGCGCGGACAACATCGCCGTCTACGTGCCGGTGTTCCGCGCCCTCGGGCCGGCCGACAGCGTGGTGTTCCTGCTGGTCTTCGTGGTGCTCGTCGCGCTGTGGTGCGCGGCGGGAGCCTGGCTGGGGGGCCACCCGCGGGTGGTGCGGGCCGTCGGCCGCGCCGGCCACTGGCTCGTCCCGGCCGTGTTCGTCGCCATCGGCGTGGTCATCCTGGCCACCTCGGGGGTGCTCCCCCACCTGCTCGGCCTGGTGCGCTGACCGGGCCGGACGGGTCAAGCCAGCTCGACGAGTTCGAGCAGGTCGTCGCTCCAGGCGTCCTCGTCGCCGTCGGGGAGCAGGATGGCGCGGTCCGGCTTGAGCGCCATGACCGCGCCGGGGTCGTGGGTGACCAGCACGATCGCGCCCGGGTAGCGGGCGATGGCGTCGAGCACCTGCTCGCGGCTGACCGGGTCGAGGTTGTTCGTCGGCTCGTCGAGCAGCAGCACGTTCGCCCCGGAGCAGACCAGGGTGGCCAGCGCCAGCCGGGTCTTCTCGCCGCCGGAGAGCACCCCGGCCGGCTTGTCCACGTCGTCGCCGGAGAACAGGAACGCGCCGAGGATCTTCCGCAGGTCGGTGTCGGTCTGCTCGATGGCGGCGCTGCGCATGTGCTCCAGGACCGTGCGGTCCACGTCGAGCGTCTCGTGCTCCTGCGCGTAGTAGCCGAGCCGCAGGCCGTGGCCGGCGTGCACCTCGCCGGTGTCCGGCTCCAGCAGGCCGCCGAGCATCCGCAGCAGGGTGGTCTTGCCGGCGCCGTTGAGGCCGAGGATGGCCACCCGGGAGCCCCGGTCCACCGCCACGTTCACGTCGGTGAAGATCTCCAGCGAGCCGTACGACTTCGACAGGCCGGTCGCGGTGAGCGGGGTCTTGCCGCACGGGGCCGGGCTCGGGAAGCGCACCTTCGCCACCTTGTCGGCGACGCGTACCTCCTCCAGGCCGGCGATCAGCTTCTCGGCCCGCCGGGCCATGTTCTGCGCGGCGACGGTCTTGGTGGCCTTGGCCCGCATCTTGTCGGCCTGCGCCATCAGCGCGCCGGCCTTCTTCTCGGCGTTGGCCCGCTCCCGGCGGCGGCGCCGCTCGTCGGTCTCGCGGGCCTCCAGGTACGCCTTCCAGCCGAGGTTGTAGACGTCGACGACGGAGCGGGTGGCGTCGAGGAACCAGACCTTGTTGACCACCGACTCCAGCAGCGAGCCGTCGTGGGAGATCACGATCAGGCCGCCCTTGTGGTTGGCGAGGAAGCCGCGCAGCCAGGTGATCGAGTCGGCGTCGAGGTGGTTGGTCGGCTCGTCGAGCAGCAGGATGCCGCCGCCGTTCTCGCCGGCGTCCCGGAACAGGATCCGGGCCAGCTCGATGCGGCGGCGCTGGCCGCCGGAGAGGGTGCCGATGGTCTGGGCGAGCGCCCGGTCCGGCAGCCCGAGGTTGGCGCAGATCCGGGCGGCCTCGGCCTCGGCGGCGTACCCGCCGAGGGAGGCGAACTGGTCCTCCAGCGCGCCGTAGCGGCGGACCAGCCGGTCGTCGGCGCCGTCGGCGAGCTTGGCCTCGATCTCCTTCATCTGGGCCATCAGCACGTCCAGGCCCCGGGCGGAGAGCACCCGGTCGCGGCCGGTGACCTCCAGGTCGCCGGTCCGCGGGTCCTGCGGGAGGTAGCCGATGGCGCTGCGCCGCTCGATCTGCCCGGCGTAGGGCTGACCCTCGCCGGCGAGCACCTTGAGCGTGGTGGTCTTGCCGGCGCCGTTGCGGCCGACCAGGCCGATCCGGTCACCCGGCTGCACCCGCAGCGTGGTGTCGGACAGCAGGATCCGGGCGCCGGCACGAAGCTCCAGGCCGGTGGCAGTGATCATGTCGGAGGACTCGCTCTCGGGGTCTGGAAGGGCTGACTCAGGGCACGCGAAAGCGCCGGCGGGCACGAGGCCCGTCGGCGCGGGGCGGTTCAGCCTTCGCAGAGCAGCACGTGGCAAGTGTACCGGGCGTCGCCCGACCGCCCCGCCGGATTACCGACCAAGATCATCGGGTACCGAAACGCCGTCCGGACCCGGTCCGGTACCGCAACCACCAAAACGGACCAAAACGGTGATCGGGGTAGACATGGAGCTGAACGAGAACGCACGGATCGACACCAGCCAGGTGGACGACCGGCGAGGATCCGGCGGGGGCGGCGGGCTGGGCGGCATACCCATCCCGATCGGCGGCGGCCGGGGCGGCATCGTCGGCCTCGTCATCGCCGTGCTGGTGGCCCTCGTCGGTGGCGGCTTCGGCCTGAACGCCGCCACCAACGGCGGCGGGGACCCGCAGGGCGACAACACGTCACTGGAGCAGAAGTGCTCGGCCGACGACGCGCTCCAGCAGCTCGACTGCCGCAACGCGCTCTACGTCAACTCCATCCAGGCGTACTGGCAGAAGGCGCTGCCCGAGGCGTTCGGCGAGCAGTACCGCCCGTCCCGGACGGTGTTCTTCAGCCAGGGCGTCAACACCGCCTGCGGGCAGGCCGACTCCGGCGTCGGCCCGTTCTACTGCCCCGCCGACGACCTGGTCTACATCGACCTCACCTTCTACCGGGTGCTCGCCCAGCAGCTCGGGGCCTCCGGCGAATTCGCCCAGCCGTACGTGCTCGCCCACGAGTACGGCCACCACGTGCAGGACCTGCTCGGCACCGAGGCCCAGATGCGCCGCCAGCAGCAGCGCGACCCGGACAACGCCAACGCGCTCTCGGTCAGGCTGGAGCTGCAGGCCGACTGCTATGCCGGCGCCTGGGCGAAGAACGCCACCGGCACCGCCGACGCCAGTGGCCAGAAGATCTTCACCAGCATCAGCGAGCAGGACATCCGGCAGGCCGTCGACACCGCCGAGAAGATCGGCGACGACGCCATCTCCGAGCGGGCGAACCGGCCGGTGAACCCCGACGAGTTCACCCACGGCTCGTCCGAGCAGCGCAGGCAGTGGTTCAGCCGCGGTTACGAGACCGGCGACCCGAAGTCCTGCGACACCTTCAGCGGGGCGGTGTGAAGTCAGCGGGCGGGGCGGCCGACCGCCTCCCACGGACAGGCGTGGTACGGGCCCGGTCGTTGCGGAGACCGGGCCCGTACCGTGTGCGGCGTGGCAGCGGTGTTCAGACCCGCTGCCAGAGCGCCGGCACGTTGGGCGGCTCCCAACCCGGCTGCGCCGTGTGCCCCTGCAGGCAGCGGTAGGACACCCCGGCGTAGCTCACCGTCGCGCCGGCGGCGTACGCGGCGCCCGCCTGCCAGGTCGTCCCGCCGGGCGGGGTGCCGGTCGAGGTGGGCGTGGGGGTCGGCTCGGGGCCGCCGGTGGTGACCAGCGTCAGCCCGTACGCCGCCAGGATCGCGTTGACCGGCTGGAAGTACATCGTCCCGCCGGTGCTGCAGTTGCCGGAGCCGCCCGAGGTGACGCCCTGGGCCTGGCTGCCGGAGAGCCACGAACCACCGGAGTCGCCCGGCTCGGCGCAGGCGTTGCTCCGGGTGAGCCCGGTCACCGTGCCCTCCGGGTAGGTCACCGAGGCGTTCTTCTGCTGGATGGTGCCGCAGCGCCACCCCGTGGTGGAACCGGACCGGCAGACCGCCGCCCCCACGGCGGCCTCGACGCTGCCCGCCACCGCCACCGTCCCGCCCCGGTAGTCGTTCACCAGCCCGCGCGGGGTGTTCCCGGCGTCCACCTGCACCCAGGCGTAGTCCCGGCCGGGGAACGTGGAGCCGCGCACGGTGCCGCCCGGTTGCGAGGTGCGGGCCCCGGCCCGGCCGCAGTGTCCGGCGGTGACGAAACCGCCGTTCACCGAGAACCCGATCGAGCACCGGCTGCTGCCGGTGTAGTAGGCGTTGCCGCCGATCACGTCGGCGTACGGCTTCGGGTCCTCCGTGCTGGCCTGCACCCGCAGCACCCCGGCCGGCACCCCGGCGGCGGCGGCGAAGGACCGGGCCGCGGGCACCGCGCCGTCCCGGGCGAGCACCACGACGGCGTTGCCGGGAAGATCGGCGTACCAGCCGACGACGGCGGGCGGCGCGGCGGTGGCCCTGCGGTTGAGCCGGTCGACCGCCCCGTCCAGGGCACGCTCGGTGTGCCTCACCGGGACCGGGGCCGCGCCGAGGCCACGGACCGCGTCGGCGTCGGCGGCACTGATGACGCCGACCGACACCGTGGCGCCCGGCTCCGTGACCCAGGTGCCGCCGTAGCGGGCGCCGAGGGTGGCGCGCAGCACCTGCTGGACCCGAGCGGCCCGGTCGTCGACGTCGAGACGGGCACGGGCCTGGGCCGGGGTGAGCCGCAGGTCCCGTTGCAGGGCGGCGAACATCTCGGGGGCCACGCCGTCGGGAGCGTCGACCGGGGCGGCGGGCACGCGGTCGGGATCGGCGCTGGCCTGGGCGGCCAGGGCCACGGTGAGCACCAGCGCGACGGCACTCAGGGTAGTTGCCGCCACGGTGGCTGTTCGTCGGAGCATGGGGGTCTCCTCGGGGTCAGGACGATGTGGAGGGTCGCAGCGACCGGGTGCGAGCAGGCACGCAGTGCCGCGTGGCAGCCGCACTGCCGGTGCGCTACTGGAGAGACAACAATTGTTGTTAACTCTGTTGCCATTACCGTAGGTTAGACATCCGACGCCGTCAATACAGCTGTCGATCGATCAGATCCGACCCTTGTCAACACAGGGAGCTGCCTGTGTCCCCGTCGCGCCCGCCCGACCCGCCCGCCCGCCGGGCTCCGTCCGTCCGATCACGACCGGCCGCCGCCGGTCCACCGTCGGCGCTGCCCCGGCACGACCTGGCGGCACCCGCCCCGGACGACGTGCCGTTCGCCGTCGGCACCTTCGACGAGATCGGGCCGCTGTCCCGCGCCGACTTTCCGCACCGGCACACCTTCTACGAGCTGGTGTACTTGACATCCTCCCCCGCCTAAAGGCGGGGGATTCCGACCCTCGCGGGTTGGGGTTCCTGGTTCGCCGCAGACCGCACGGAAGGTTGCCCCTCGTGTCTGACGTCCGCTCCGCAGGCGTTTTGCGTCTCGGCCAGCCCGGCCGCGACGGCGATGTTCTTGGCGGCGTTGACGTCCCGGTCATGCCGGGTGCCGCAACTCGGACACGTCCAGTGGCGTGTGCCGAGGGAAAGCTGGGCGAGCAGGTGCCCGCACGTCGAACACGTCTTACTCGATGGGTACCAGCGGTCCACGACGGCGAGGGTGCGGCCGTCGCGGTGCGCCTTGTAGGTGAGCAGGGTGCGGAACTCGGCCCAGCCGGTACGCGAGATGGATCTGGCCAGGGACCGGTTGCGGACCATGTTCGCCACCGCCAGGTCCTCCACCGCGATGGCGGCGAACCGGCGTACCAGGGTCGTGGACTGCTGGTGGAGGAAGTCCCGGCGCGCGTCGCGGACCCGCGAATGCGCCCGCGCGACCTTCCGTTTGGCTTTGGCGCGGTTGGCGGAGCCCTTCTGCCGGCGGGCCATCATCCGCTGATACCGCTTGAGTCGGCGTTCGCGCCGCTCCATGTGTTTCGGATGCGAGATGCGCTCGCCGGTGGACAACACCGCGAAATCGGTCAGGCCGAGGTCCACACCCACCACCCCGCCCATCGGTTCGGGTGCGGCGGGTGCCTCGATGTCGACGGCGAAGGTCACGAACCAACGGCCGTCCGGGTCACGGCACACCGTCACCATCGTCGGATCCAGCCCCGCCACGTCCACGTCCGGCCACGACCACACGAACCGCAGCACACCCGGAGTCTTCCCCAGCGACAGGTTCCCGCCACGGAGGCGGAACGCCGACCGGGTGAAGCTCGCGGACTGGCGGCCGTGCCGGGATTTGTAGCGCGGGTACCGGGCCCGCTTGGCGAAGAACGCGGTCATGGCGGTGTGCTGGTGGCGCAGGGTCTGCTGCAACGGCACCGACGACACCTCACCCAGAAACGCCAGATCGGGCTGCTTCTTCATCTCCGTCAACGCCCGATCCGTCTGGGCGTACGAGGTCGATCTGCCCTCAGCGCGGTAACGAGCATGGCGGGCGGCGAGAGTGCGGTTCCACACCACCCGGATGCAACCAAACGTGCGATTCAGCACGCTCACCTGCTCCGGCGTCGGGTACGCCCGACACCTGTACGCCGTCCGCACACGACCAGTCCTACCACAAGGGACAGTCATGGTTGACGACGCGTCCGCCATTCCTCCCCGCCCTGAAAGATGGGGCATCCTGGCGGTAATCCGGTGACCTCGGCCCCCACCCCACCCCGACCGGCAGCGCACCCGGCGGGACCTGGGCGCCCGGCACCGCTTACCCGGCCGGCGCCCGGGTGACCTACGGCGGCGTCGCGTACCGCTGCCTCCAGGCACACACCGCCCAGCCCGGCTGGGAGCCGCCGCACACCCCGGCGCTCTGGGCCCGGGACTGACGCGGGACCGCGGACACACCGGCGGCCCGGCCGCTCGTGGCCCGGGGTAGGCGGCCGGCCGCCCCGGGCCGGCGCCCCGGGCGCGAGCCGGCGGCCCCGGCGAACCGGCCCGCGCCCGGTCCGACACCAGGGCGCGGGCCGACGGCCCGGCGAACCGGCCCGCAGGCGCGGCCCGCCACAGTGGTCGGCGCCGAGGATCAGGCCGTGGCGCGGAACGCGGCTACCCGCTCACCGAGCTGCTCCACCTGGTGCAGCCCGTCGCGGAGCAGGTCGAGGGCGTCCCCGGGCCGCCCCCACTGCTCCAGCCGCTCCGCCAGCAGCAGGACCACCGCGGCCAACTCCCGGCGCCGCCCGGCCGCCCGATAGCCGGCGGCCGCCGCCCGCAGGTGCCGCTCGGCGTCAACCTGCTCCCCGGCATCGGCCCGCAGCAGGCCGCGCACCCGGTCGGCGCGCGCCGCCACCACCGCGTCGACGGCCGGATCGACGGCGTCGCACAGCAGCGCCGCCGCGCGCTCCGGCTGGCCCAGCGCGTGGTGGACCTCGGCCAGCTCCACCCCGACCTCCCGGGCCAGCGCCCGCTGCCCGGCGACCGTCAGCGCCGTGTGCGCGGTCGCCAGGTCGGCGAGGGCAGCCGCCAGGTCGCCGGCCGCCCGGCGCCCCTGCCCCCGGGCCCGGTGGCAGCACGCCAACTGCACCCCCATGGCGACCTGCCGGGCCGCCTGGCGGGCCTGCTCCGCGGCGACGTCGGCCTCCGCCGTCCGTCCTGAGGCGAGCAACGCGTCCGCGACCGTCAGGTGCATCCCCGCGACCCGCGCCGGCGCGGGCAGCACCGCCAGGGCCAGGGCCTGTCCGGCGGCCTCCGCCGCCGCCTCCTCGTCGCCGAGCGCGACGTGGCAGAGCACCAGCTCCGCGTACAGGGTCAGCAGGGTCGACGGGTCCGGCCACCCGTCCCGCGCCAGCGCGTCCCGCGCCTCGGCGAGCAGGAAGCCGGCGTACCGGGGATCACCGGTGTGGCGCAGCACCGCGGCGCGCCTGGCCGCCGCCTCGGCCCGGACGTGCGGCGGCGCCCCCGCCAGCAGCGCCTCCGCCCGGTCCACCTCGGCCGACGCGGCGTCGGGATCGTCGCGGAACAGCGCGACGCCGGCCAGACCGAGCCGGGCCCGGGCGGCCAGCACCGGCTCGTCCAGGTCGGCGGCGACCGCCGCCACCTCCCGGCAGACGGCAGCCCTCTCGTCGGTGGACCCGGCCAGGTCCGCCCCGACCAGCCGGAGCCGCAGGCGCACCACCTCGGCCGGCGAGCGGCCGGTGGCCAGGTCCGCCGGAGTCACCCCGAGCCGCTCGGCGAAGTGGGCGACGGCATCGGCGGAGGGCATCCGGCGACCACCCTCCACGGCGGACACGTAGGCCGCGGTGTACCGGGGCTCGGCCAGGGCACGCTGGGTGAGCCCTCGTGCCGTCCGCAGCCGCTGGAGGCGTGCGCCCAGCTCCCCCACCGGGTCGCCCGCCACGACAGGCTCCGGCGGGCTCACGACAGGCGCTCCGCCGCACGCAGGCCACGACGCAGCACCGCGGTCGCCGCGTCGCGCTCCGCCCCGGCCAGCAACAGCTCGGCGAGATGGCGGCAGGTGATCACCACGTCCCCCATCAGGCCGGCCCGCTCGTACCGGTCGACGGCCCGCAGCAGCAGCCGCCGCGCCTGGTCGTGGTCGCCCTGCGCGGCCCGCACCAGCCCGCGCACCCGGTCGGCCTCGGCCATGATCTCCCGGTGGTCGCAGGCCGCCGCCGTCCGGGCGGCCTCCTCGGCCAGCGCACCCGCCTCGTCCAGGACGCCCTCCCGGCGGCGCGCCTCGGCCAGTTCCAGCGTCGCCCCGGCGTGGTCGAGCACCGCGCCGACGGCGCCCAGCATCTCCCGGGCGCGCCGCAACTCCGGCCCCGCCTCCCCCGGCCGCCCGGCCCGCAGCAACACGTAGCCACGGGCCCAGTGACACAGGGCGATCTCCCGGGTGAGCCCCAGCTCGGCGTAACGGCGGCCGGCCTCCCGCAGGTGCCGGTCCGCCTCGTCCAGCTCGCCGTCGCGGCGCAGCTGCCCGGCGACGGCGTGGAACTGCGCCACCCACTCCTGGTTGGTCACCCGGTCGAGCAGGGAAGCCGCCTCCCGCTCCAGCCGCCGCGCCCGGTCCCGCCAGCTCAGTTCGAGGAACGTGTACATCAGGGCGTTGGTCAACCGCAGCTCGGCGTCGGCGTCCACCGGCGGCGCCGCCCGCAGGGCCCGCAGGCCGCCCTCCAGGATCGCCACCGCCCGCGGCGCGTCCCCCGTGACCAGCAGGCAGTACGCCTGCCGGGCCAGCACCGCCGCGCGCAGCGCCGGGCACCCGTCGGGGAGCGTCGCCGCCAACTCGTCGTACCGGGCGGCGGCGTCCTCGGTCGACCCGCGGTGCAGTTGCGCCTCCGCCAGGTGGTACGCGGCCCAGCCAGCCAGTTCGGGCAGTCGGTAGTGGTCCGCCCGACGGCGGATCCCGGTCAGCGCCCGCTCGGCGGCGTCCAACCGGCCGGCGGAGAGGTCCCGCCGGGCCGACGCCTGCTCGGCGGCGAGCCGGGTGGCGGCGTCGGCCGGCCGGCCGTACCGCAGGTCGTCCACCGGCAGCCCGAGCCGGTCCGCGAAGTAGGCCAGCGCCTCGGGGCTGGGCACCCGGACGCCCGACTCCACGGCGCCCAGGAACGCGCGGGTGTAACGGGAGCCGACGACCTGTTGCTGGGTCAGGCCCTGGGCGATGCGCAGCCGCCGGATCCGGTGGCCCAGGCTCTCCACGACCAGTTCGTCGCCGGGAGCACCGCCCCCGCCACCGACCACGACGACGTCGGCCGCGGCCGTCTCCGCCATCCCGGCTCCTTCCCGACCATCGCGCCCAGCCTAGTGCGTCCACCGTGGCCCGCCGCCGACCGACGTGGGACGGGTCCGCACCGGCGGCAGCCGTCCGCCCGGGATACCCCGGCTCGGCGGGGGCACGGACTCACGAAGCGGAAAGCGGGATCACTGGGTTTCTCCGAGGCGGTCGCGGACCAGGATCCGGACCGCGCGGGCCGCCGCGATCGCGCCGACCAGCACGGCGTGCCGGGGCTCGGGCACGTCCAGCAGCCGCTCCGCGCGCAGCGCCGCTAGCGGGGCGAGCCGCCGGTCGGCCAGCACGGTGTCCACCGCCCGCCGGTCGCCGCCGCAGACCAGCGCGCTCAGCGACGACGCCTCCGGCAACAGCAGCCGTACGGCCAGCTCGGTCGCGTCGCCCAGCGCCGCCTTCGCCTGGTTGTCGCGCCGCCGGGCGAAGCGCTGCTGGGACCACCCCCCGGCGGCGGTGCGGCCCTGCACGTACCGGGTGTCCACCTTCGACACCGTCAGCTCCTCGCCCGCCGCGACGCCCACCGCCACCGCGCCCTTACGGACCAGCAGCAGGCCGATCCGGCGGGGCGTGGCCGCGGCGGCCACGAAACCGGGCACGTCCGGGGTGGCCGGCGCGCCGGGCGGGTTGTGCAGCTCGGCGGTCGCGCCGTCCGGGGCGGCGAGCAGCAAGCCGTGCGGCTGGACGGTGGTGGTGGGCGCGCCGTGCCGGTCGGCGAAGCCCTCGACCCAGCGGGCGACGCGGCCCGGGGCCACCTCGACCCACCGACCGCCACCTACTGCCGGCCTGCCGACCACGGCAACCTCCCCTGTGTTGGTCGCGTCGAGACGCGGATGGGTTCAGCCACGGAGCAGCCGCCACGTGGCCAGCGCGGTCTCTGCCGCTCCGGCCGGGGCCCGCGCCGCGGTCCAGTCTGCGATGACGCCCGTGAGGGCGCCGGCGAGGTAGGCGGCGTGGACGTCCACCGGCACGTCGTTGACGCCGGGGGGACGCGCCCGCGCCTCGAAACTCTTCCGCAGTTCCGCGGCCAGCCGGTCCCGCAGGCCCGCAGCGAAGCGGGCGCTGCCGTGCGGGGACAGCATCCGACGGTAGAGGACCGCGTTGGCGGCGACGGTGTCGAAGAGGTCGCGCAGCGGCTGCGGCGCCTCGTCGCGCGGAGCGTCCAGCGGGCAGAGCGCCGCGGCGCGCGCCACCTGGGCGGTCGCCTCCTCCATCGCGTCCGTGACGAGCGCGTCCAGGTCGGGAAAGTGGAGGTACGTGGTCGCGCGGTTGACCCCGGCCCGCTTGGCGACCTCGGCGATCGTGATGTCGCCCAGCTCCCGCTCGGCGGCCAGTTCCAGGACGGCGGCCCGGAGTCGGGCTCGTGTCCGTCGCGCCCGCGGGTCGGAGGAGTTCACCGGGCCACTATACGACAGCCGTCGCTTACGCGACACGTGTCGTGTAGCGTGCGGGGTATGCGGATCGAGGTGTGGGCAGACGTCGTCTGCGCGTGGGCGTACATCGCCAAGCGGCGGCTGGAACGGGCGCTGGCGTCCTGGGAGGGCGAACCGGTCGAGGTCGTCTGGCGGCCGTTCCGGATCGACCCCTCCGCCCCCGTCCCGGCCGAGCCGCTGGCGGACGTGCTGCGTGACCCGATGGTGGACGCCGCACTCCAGCGGTGCGCGCCGGACCTGACGCCCGGCGAGAACCGGGAACGCGTCTCCCAGATCGCGCAGGCCGAGGGCATCGGTCCGCGCTGGGGCGCCGGCTGGCGGGCCAACAGCCACGACGCCCACCGCCTGATCGCCCTCGCCGACTCCGCCGGCGGTACGCGACTGCAGGACGCGGTGGCGGAAGAGGTGATGCACGCGCACTTCGTCGACGCGCGGGACATCAGCCGCCCGGAGGTGCTGGCCGAGGTGGCCCGGAGGGCGGGCTTCCCCGAGGGAGGCGCGCTGCTGGCCGACGGCGGCGGCGAGGCCGTCGTCCGGGAGCTGGTCCTGCGGGGCAGGGCCGCGGGCGTGGCGACGTCACCGACGGTCGTCGCGAACGGGATGGCACTGCGGGGCGCTCAGCCCCCGGAGGTGATCCACGACTTCCTGTCCGGGGCCGCACGGGTCAGCCCCCGACAACTCCCCGAGGAGGTCGAACGCCTCCGCCACGCCGAGGCGCTGCTGGACCTGGGCGATCCCCTGGGTGCCCTCACCCTGCTCCAGCCCCTGCTCGACGCCCACGGCGACGACCGCGGCACCAGGCTGCTCGCCGCCCGGGCGTACTTCCACTCCGCCCAGCTCACCCGGGCCCTGCGGATGCTGGAGCCGCTCGCGGCGGCGGCGCCGGACGACTCGTACGTGCAGTTGCTGCTCGGGCGCACCCTGCAGCGACAGGGGGACGCCCGGCGCGCCGCCGTCCACCTGCGCCTGGCGGCGGCCATGTCCCCCGGCTACGCCGCCTGACCCAGGGCGCCGTAGCCGGCGGCCTTCATCGGGGCAGCACCATGGCAGTCGCCAGGGCCGCGATGAGGACGCTGGAGACCAACGCCGTGACGCGCCGACCGCGTGGCCCGGCCAACGCCCGCCCGACGAGGGTGCCCCCACCGGCGATCAGCAACTGCCAGCTGGCCGAGGCGACGAAGGCCCCCGCCACGAAGAGCAGCGCCTCGGCCACGCCGGGGTCCGCGCCACCCTGCCGCCCGAGGACGAGGGCGGCGAAGTAGACCACCGTCGCCGGATTGAACAGGGTCAGCGCGAGCACGCCGGCGAAGGCCCGGGCCGGAGTGTCCAGGCCCCGGCGGGCCTCGGCGGGGACCGCCGGCGCGGTGCGGGGGCGCAGGGCACGCCAGGCGCCGTGGCCGGCGAGGGCGAGCAGCACGACCGCGGCGACCAGCCGCATTGGCCCGGCGACCGGGGCGAGCAGGCCGGCGACCGCGGCCCCGCCGAGGGCCGCCGCGGCGGCGTAGAGCCCGTCCGCGGCGGCCACTCCGAGCGCTGCGGCGGCGCCGACCCGGAACGACGTGCGGGCGCTGAGCCCGAGGATGAGGATGGCGATCGCACCGACCGGGACGGCGACGCCGTAGCCGGCGACCAGACCAGCCAGGAACGCGCCGGTCACGACGGCGGGCGGCGGGCCGAGACGCGACCGGGCACCGTCCGCTGTCGCCGCGCGGCGGTGGCCGCGGCAACGGGGAGGCTCTGCACCGGGTACGTCTCGATCACGCCCCGATCCTGCTTCCCCACCCCACCCGCCGCCACCCATTTCCCGGCGCGTCGTCGGCTGCGACGAACGCCGGCCGTGGGCGTCAGGCCAGCCGGTGCGCCGCGACCGTGTTCGAGCAGTCGGCGATGGTGGTGGGCTCCGAGACGTTGAGGGCGTCCAACCGGGACCACCCGTTGACTCCGGTGGTGGTGTTACGGAGGTAGATCCAGAGCGCGTTGGTGTAGGTGGCGCAGTGGACGTCGATCCCGTGACTCGGGTAGCCGAGTCCGCGACTGCCGCAGTCGATGTGTGGATAGGCCCGGATGTTGGT
The DNA here is from genome assembly GCF_040295705.1 of Micromonospora sp. NPDC002717. Lineage (NCBI taxonomy): Bacteria > Bacillati > Actinomycetota > Actinomycetes > Micromonosporales > Micromonosporaceae > Micromonospora > Micromonospora sp. NPDC002717. Next base: position 36,041 of record NZ_JBEOVW010000015.1, read on the forward strand.
CCCGTTCCCGAACGAGATGGCGCCCCCGCTGTACAGATCCGGGTGGGTGCCGTGCCCGCTGCAGTGCGCGCTGGCCGGGCTGGCGGGCAGCAACGCCAGCGCCGAGCCACCCGTGACGAGCGCCAGCGCGGACGCGATGGAGAGCAACCGAGATCGCATGTGCCGTCTCCTTCAGATAGATGGTGACAACTATCGATAGAGGATGGCACGCGGATCGCACCGTGGTGTCGGCTCCGCCCGAACGCGGCAGGGTGGAAGAGAGTGCCGTCCCCGCACGCCCGGGGTCGTCCGCGGCTGGGCGACGCCCTCGCCGCCGTCGGCGAGCTGGCCGCCGTCGTCCGTCGGCAGGAACGCGTCGAGCGCGCCGCCCGGGAGGGGCGGCGCGCTCGACGGGGACCGACGCTGGGCCGGGTCAGACGTTGAAGCCGAGGGAGCGGAGCTGGTCGCGCCCCTCGTCGGTGATCTTGTCGGGGCCCCACGGCGGGAGCCACACCCAGTTGATCCGGATGTCGTCGACCAGGCCGCCGCCGGGGCCGGTGGTCAGCGCCTGGCGGGCCTGGTCCTCGATCACGTCGGTCAGCGGGCAGGCCGCCGACGTCAGCGTCATGTCCAGCGTGGCGACGTTGTCGTCGCCGACGTGCACCCCGTACACCAGGCCGAGGTCGACCACGTTGATGCCCAGCTCGGGGTCGACGACGTCCTTCATCGCCTCCTCGATGTCGGCGACGGCGGCCCGGGCACCCGCGGCCTTGCCGCCGTCACCCGCGGCCGGCGCGGTGGCGTCCGCGGCCGGCGTCGCCGTGCCCTCGGCCGCCGGCGTCGCCGCGGTGGCGGTGTCCTCGCTACTCATGCCTTAACCTCCGAAGGGCTCACGCCCACGCCGGCGCGTGCCGCGGCGTCCTTGAACGCCATCCACGGCAACAGCGCGCACTTCACCCGGGCGGGGTAGCGGGCGACGCCCGCGAACGCGACCCCGTCACCGAGCACGTCCTCGTCCGGCGTGACCTGACCACGGCCGGACATCAACTCCACGAACGCCTCGTGCACCTGGAACGCCTCACCCGCGCCCCGCCCGACCAGCAGCTCGTGCAACACGCTCGCCGACGCCTGGCTGATCGAGCAGCCCATGCCGTCGTACGAGACGTCGTGCAGCACGTCGCCGTCGGTCGCCACCCGGACCGTGACCTCGTCGCCGCAGGTCGGGTTGACGTGGTGCGCCTCGGCGACCCGGGCGCCCGGGTCGCCCGCGTCGCGCAGGCCACGGCCGTGCGGGTGCTTGTAGTGGTCCAGGATGATCTCCTGGTAAAGAGATTCAAGCTGCATCAGGCTGAACTCCCGTCGATCCGCGGGCTCCTGCGTCGCCGCTCACTCGAACACCTTCCGCGCCTGCTCCAGGCCCGCCACCAGGGCGTCGATCTCCTCGGTGGTGGTGTAGAGGTAGAACGACGCCCGCGTCATGGCCGGCACGCCGAACCGGGTGCACACCGGCCGGGCACAGTGGTGGCCCACCCGCACCTGCACGCCGAGCGAGTCGAGCACCTGCCCGACGTCGTGCGGGTGGATGTCGCCGAGGGCGAACGAGATGGTGCCGCCCCGGCCCACCGGCACGGTCGGCCCGAAGATCCGCAGGCCGCGCACCGTGGCGAGGGCGTCCAGCGCGTACGCCGTCAGCTCCTTCTCGTGCCACTGGACGGCCCGCATCCCGATGCCCGTGAGGTAGTCGACGGCAGCGCCGAGCGCGACCGCCTCGGCGATCGGCGGGGTGCCCGCCTCGAACCGGGCCGGCGGCGCCGCGAAGGTCGAGCGCGCCATCGACACCGTCTCGATCATCGACCCTCCGCCGAGCACCGGCGGCATCGCCGCCAGCAGCTCGGCCCGGCCCCAGAGCACCCCGATGCCGGTCGGGCCGCACATCTTGTGCCCGGTGAACACGACGAAGTCGGCGTCGTAGTCGACCACGTCCATCGGCATGTGCGGCACCGACTGGGAGCAGTCGAGCAGCAGCAGCGCCCCCACCTCGCGGACCCGCTCGGTGATCCGCGCGGTGGCGTTGACGGTGCCGAGGATGTTGGACATGTGCACCAGCGAGACGATCTTCGTCCGCTCGGTGACCAGGTCCGCCAGCCCCGACTCGTCCAGGCGCCCCTGGTCGGTGACCGGGAACCAGCGCAGCGTCGCGCCGGTCCGCTCGCAGAGCAGCTGCCACGGGACGATGTTCGAGTGGTGCTCCATCTCGGAGATCACCACCTCGTCACCGGGGCCGAGCCGGAACCGCGGGTCGGCGTCGGGCCGCAGCGAGGCGTTGGAGAAGGCGTACGCGACGATGTTGATCGCCTCGGTGGAGTTCTTGGTGAACACCACCTCGTCCGGGCTCGGCGCGTTGACGAACGCGGCGACCTTCGCCCGGGCGCCCTCGTACGCCTCGGTGGCCTCCGTGCCCAGCGTGTGCACCGAGCGGGAGACGTTGGCGTTGTGCATCGCGTAGTGCTCGGCGAGCACGTCGAGCACCTGCCGCGGCTTGTGCGAGGTGTTGGCGCTGTCGAGATAGACCAGCCGGTGCCCGTTGACCTCCCGGTCCAGGATCGGGAAGTCGGCGCGCACCTTCGCCACGTCGTAACGCGGCACGTCGTCGTACTGCGGCATCCCCGGCGGGATCGCGATGGTAGTCATGTCGACCGGCCCACCCATTCTCCGAGAGGAATCAGGCCCGCGCCGAACCGGCCCCGGCGACGTACCGCTCGTAGCCCTCTTCCTCGAGCTTGTCGGCCAGCTCCGGGCCGCCCTGCTCGACGATCCGGCCGGCCACGAACACGTGCACGAAGTCCGGCTTGATGTAGCGCAGGATCCGGGTGTAGTGGGTGATCAGCAGCAGGCCGGTGTCGCCGGTGTCGCGGACCCGGTTCACGCCCTCGCTGACCACGCGCAGCGCGTCGACGTCGAGGCCGGAGTCGGTCTCGTCGAGGATGGCCATCTTCGGCTTGAGCAGCTCCAGCTGCACGATCTCGTGCCGCTTCTTCTCACCGCCGGAGAAGCCCTCGTTGACGTTGCGCTGGGCGAACGCCGGGTCCATCTGGAGGCGCTCCATGGCCCCGCGCAGCTCGCCGCCCCAGGTGCGCAGCTTCGGCGCCTCGCCGTCGATGGCGGTCTTGGCGGTACGCAGGAAGTTCGCCACCGAGACGCCGGGCACCTCGACCGGGTACTGCATGGCCAGGAAGAGGCCGGCGCGGGCCCGCTCGTCGACGGACATGGCCAGCACGTCCTCGCCGTCGAGGGTCACCGAGCCGCCGGTGATCTCGTACTTGGGGTGGCCGGCGATCGAGTAGGCCAGGGTGGACTTGCCGGAGCCGTTCGGCCCCATGATCGCGTGGGTCTCGCCCGAGCGGACGGTCAGGTCGACACCGGCCAGGATCGGCTTGAGCTCACCCTCGGGCAGCTTGACCGACACCTTCAGGTCGCGGATCTCCAGGGTGCTCATTATCGGGTCACTCCATTGCTCGGCGTGAGGCTGACGTAGATGTCGCCGTCGCGGACTTCGACGGGATAGACGGGAACGGGTTCGGTGGCGGGCAGCCCGGTCGGCTCGCCGGTCCTCAGGTCGAAACGGGAACCGTGCAGCCAGCATTCCAGCGTGCAGCCGGAGACCTCCCCCTCGGAGAGGGCGACCGCGGCGTGCGAGCACTCGTCGTAGACGGCGTAGAAGGCGTCGTCCTCGCCGTGCACGATCGCGATCTGCGTGCCGTCGACGTCCGCGGCGATCGCGGTGCCCTTCGGCACGTCCTCGGTCGAGCAGATCTTGATCATCAGGCGCCGGCCTTGCTCAGCCGGGCCTCGATCGCGTCGCCGAGCCGCTCGCGCAGCTCCTCGACCGGGATCTTGTTGATCAGCTCGGCGAAGAAGCCGCGGACCACCAGGCGCCGCGCCTCGGCCTCCGGGATGCCCCGGGCCATCAGGTAGAACAGCTGCTCGTCGTCGAAGCGGCCGGTCGCGCTCGCGTGGCCGGCGCCGGCGATCTCGCCGGTCTCGATCTCCAGGTTGGGTACGGAGTCCGCCCGCGCACCGTCGGTCAGCAGCAGGTTCCGGTTGATCTCGTACGTTTCGGTGCCGGTCGCCTCGGCACGGATCAGCACGTCGCCCACCCAGACGGTACGCGCGCTCTCGCCCTGCAGGGCGCCCCGGTAGCCGACGTAGCTGCGGCAGTCCGGCACGCTGTGGTCGACCAGCTGGCGGTGCTCCAGGTGCTGCCCCGAGTCGGCGAAGTAGAGGCCGTACAGCTCGGCCTCGCCGCCCCGGTCGGTGTACTCCACCGAGGTGTACTGCCGGACCAGGTCGCCACCGAGGGAGACCTGGACGTGGACCACCCTGGCGTCCCGACCCAGCTTCACCTTCAGGTGCTGGGCCTGGACGGCGTCGTCGGCCCAGTCGGCGACGGTGACCAGGGTCAGCTTCGCCCCGTCGGCCACCGCCACCTCGACGTTGTCGGCCAGCGTCGCCGAACCGGCGTGCTCCAGCACCAGGGTCACCTCGGCGAACCGGCCGACCTCGACGAAGGTGTGCCCGAAGGCGACACCCTCGGCGCCGTCGCCGACCACCCGCAGGGTCACCGGGTCGGCGACCACGGCGTCGCGGGCGACCTGGACCAGCAGCGCCTGCCCGGCCCCGCCGTAGGCCAGCGCGCTGACCCGGTCGACGGGGGTGAGCACGCTGCCCACCCGGGGGTCGTCGGAGCCGATCCGCTCGACGGTCACGCCCTCGGGCAGGTCGCCGTACTCGTGGCGGACCGTGCCGGTGGCGGCCTGCGCCCCGCCCACCAGCCCGCGCAGCCGCTTGAGCGGGGTGAAGCGCCACTCCTCCTCCAGGCCCGTGAGGGCCGGGAAGTCGGCGACGTCGTACGAGCGGAGCGCCTGCGACTTGGTGCTGGGCGGCGCGGAAGCCTGGGTAGTCATCTCTTCCTTGGTCTGTTTCGCGACGACGGTGTCATTGATCGGAGGGTGGGCCCGGGTTCGCGCGACTCGGCCAGCGGGTCGGGCTTCGCGCGATCCCGACGGGTCACCGGTCGGCGTCAGCCGACCGCGCCCTCCATCTGCAGCTCGATCAGGCGGTTGAGCTCCAGGGCGTACTCCATCGGGAGTTCCTTGGCGATCGGCTCGATGAAGCCGCGCACGATCATCGCCATCGCCTCGTCCTCGCTCAGGCCCCGGCTCATCAGGTAGAAGAGCTGGTCCTCGCTGACCTTGGAGACGGTGGCCTCGTGCCCCATCGACACGTCGTCCTCACGGATGTCGACGTACGGGTAGGTGTCGGAGCGGGAGATGGTGTCGACGAGCAGCGCGTCGCACTTGACCGTGCTGCGGCTGTTGGTCGAGCCCTCCAGCACCTGCACCAGGCCGCGGTACGAGGTGCGGCCGCCGCCCCGGGCGATCGACTTGGAGACGATGGTGGAGGAGGTGTGCGGCGCGGCGTGCACCATCTTGGCGCCGGCGTCCTGGTGCTGGCCCTCGCCGGCCATGGCCACCGAGAGCACCTCGCCCTTGGCGTGCTCGCCGGTCATGTAGACCGCCGGGTACTTCATGGTGACCTTGGAGCCGATGTTGCCGTCGATCCACTCCATGGTCGCGCCCTCGTGGCACACGGCGCGCTTGGTGACCAGGTTGTAGACGTTGTTCGACCAGTTCTGGATGGTCGTGTAGCGGCACCGGGCGTTCTTCTTGACGATGATCTCCACCACGGCGCTGTGCAGCGAGTCCGAGGAGTAGATCGGCGCGGTGCAGCCCTCGACGTAGTGCACGTACGCACCCTCGTCGACGATGATCAGCGTCCGCTCGAACTGGCCCATGTTCTCCGTGTTGATCCGGAAGTAGGCCTGCAGCGGGATCTCCACGTGCACGCCCTTCGGCACGTAGATGAACGAGCCGCCGGACCAGACGGAGGTGTTCAGCGCGGCGAACTTGTTGTCGCCGACCGGGATGACCGTGCCGAAGTACTCCTTGAACAGGTCCTCGTGCTCCTTGAGGGCGGTGTCGGTGTCGAGGAAGACGACGCCCTGCTCCTCCAGGTCCTCACGGATCTTGTGGTAGACGACCTCGGACTCGTACTGCGCCGCGACGCCCGCGATCAGCCGCTGCTTCTCCGCCTCGGGGATGCCCAGCTTGTCGTAGGTGTTCTTGATGTCCTCGGGCAGGTCCTCCCAGCTGGTGGCCTGCTTCTCCGTGGACCGGACGAAGTACTTGATGTTGTCGAAGTCGATCCCGGTGAGGTCGGCGCCCCAGGCCGGCATGGGCTTGCGGTCGAACAGCCGCAGGCCCTTCAGCCGCAGGTCGAGCATCCAGGCCGGCTCGTTCTTCTTGGCCGAGATGTCCCGCACCACCGCCTCGTTGAGGCCGCGCTGGGCGACCGCCCCGGCGACGTCGGGGTCGGCCCAGCCGTACTCGTATCGACCCAGGGCGGCGAGCTGCTCTTCCTGGGTCAGGGGCTGGACGATCTGCTCGGTCATCTATCTGTCCTCACAGTGGTGACGGTCTTACCGGACTGGGCGCGCCCCGGCTGGGCGGGAATGTGCGTGGTGCACACCCCGTCGCCGTGCGCGATGGTGGCCAGGCGCTGCACGTGGGTGCCGACCAGGCGGGAAATCACCGCGGTCTCGGCCTCGCACAGCTGGGGGAACTCGGCGGCCACGTGCGCCACCGGGCAGTGGTGCTGACAGAGCTGGCCGCCGGAGGCGATCGTGGACGCGTTGGCAGCGTAGCCCTCGGCGGTCAGCGCCCCGGCGAGCGCCTCGGCCCGCGCGAGGGGGTCGTCGCCGGCGTCCTCCATGGCGGCCCGGCAGCGGGCCTCCAGGGCGGCGACCTGGTCGGCGGCGAACGCCTCGACCGCCTCGGCGCCGCCGTTGCGCGCGATCCAGCGCAGCGCGGCGGTGGCCATGTTGTCGTAGTGGTGGGTGCCGCAGCGGCCCCGGGCCGCGTCGGTCAGCAGGAACACCTTCGCCGGGCGGCCCCGGCCCCGGTGACCGCGGACCGTCTGGTCGCGGGCGACCACGTCACCGTCGGCGAGCATCGCGTCGAGGTGCCGCCGGATCGCGGCCGGGCTGAGCCCGAGCGCCGAGCCGAGCTGCGCGGCGGTGGTCGCCCCCCGCTCCAGCAGCAGGTGGGTGACCCGGTCCCGGGTGGAAAGGTCGCTGGCGGACACGGGCTGACCGGCGGCCGGGGCGGCCGCCGGCTGGTGCCCGGAGAGCGCCGCCGCGTTTTTCACAACGCCCACGTTACGTAATTCGTCGGGGGGCCGCAAACCCGGGTCCCGGTGATCCGAACCACCGCGCCGGCGGAGCCGCACGAACCTCGATCACTACGGTGCGTAGGATTTGCGCCGTGACTCCATCCGTCCGGTTCCCGGTCTCCACCGCCCTGCTGCGCCGCCTCGCGCTCGCCTCGATCATCGCGAACGTGGGCATCGTCGTCACCGGCGGGGCGGTCCGGCTCACCCAGTCCGGCCTCGGCTGCCCCACCTGGCCCCGGTGCACGGACGAGTCGTACGTGGCAACCGCCGAGATGGGCATCAACGGGGCGATCGAGTTCGGCAACCGCCTGCTCACCTTCGCGGTCGGCGTCATCGCGCTGGCGGTGCTGGTGGCCGTGCTGCTGCAACGCCCCCGCCGCCGCGAACTGCTCCCCCTCGCGGTCGCCGTGCTCTTCGGCATCCCGGCCCAGGCGGTCGTCGGCGGCATCACCGTGCTCACCGACCTCAACCCGTGGGTGGTGGGCCTGCACTTCCTCGCCTCGATGCTCGTGATCGCGGCCGCGTACGCGCTGTGGCGGCGGATCGGGGACCCGGCCGGCCCGGCGGTGGCCGTGGTGCCGGCGCCGCTGCGGACCCTCGCGGTGATCACCACCGTGGTCAGCGCGGCGGTGCTGGTGATCGGCACCTGGGTGACCGGCAGCGGCCCGCACGCGGGCGACCACGGCGCGGCCCGCAACGGCCTCGACCCGGAGGCGATCTCCCAGGTGCACGCCGACAGCGTCTTCCTGCTCATCGGCCTCTCCGTGGCGCTGGTCTTCGCGTTCCGCGCGGTCGGCGCGGCACGGGCCGCACGGGCCGCCCTGGTGCTGGTCGCGGTGGAGCTGGGTCAGGGCCTGATCGGCTTCGTGCAGTACTTCACCAACCTGCCCGCGCTACTGGTGGGCGCGCACATGCTCGGCTCCTGCCTGGTGCTGCTGGCCACCCTCTCGGTCCAGTGGGCCACCCGCGAACGCCGTCCCGTCGCGCCGGCCCCGGACCCCTCCCCCGCCGAGGACGCCGTCCCCGTCGCCGCCTGACGGGCGTCAGGCGGCGACCGACGGCGACGTCCGCCGACGGCGGGCGGGACGAGCCGCACGGTGCGGACCCTGGCGGCCCGGGCACCGGGCGGTCCGCACGGTGGCGACCGCCCGGCGTCGGGTCAGCGTGGCGGGCGGCCCAGGTGGGTCAGGATCGCGCCGGCCAGGCGGTCGGCGGCGCCCTCGGCGTACCCGAGGAACAGCGACGGCTCGGTGAGCTCCAGCTCGACCAGGATCGAGGCGCCGTCCGGGCCGGGGATCAGGTCGACCCTGGCGTAGAGCAGCCGCTCCGGCCCGCCGGGCACCGCCGCGAGGGCTTGTTCCGCCACCGCCAGCTGCTCCGGGGTGGCCGTCCGTGGCGTGATCTCCTCGGGCTTGTAGAGCCCCTCCACGCCCAGGTCCGGCCCGGTGAGCATGGGGCCCTTGCGGATCGCGTGACTGTACGCCAGGCCGTCCGGGCCGGCCAGGAAGAGCAGCGCCGTCTCACCGACGGTGTCGACGGCGGCCAGGTACGGCTGGACCATGGTCACGCGGCCGGTCGCCGCGAGCCGCCGCACGTGCGCGACGGCCAGTTCCCGGTGCTCCGGATCGGCCAGGTCGTACCGGCCGGTGTCCTGGCTGCCCGCGCTGATCGACGGTTTGAGGACGTACTCGCCGGAGTCGGCGGGCGGCTGCCAGCTCTCTCCCGGCTCCACCCAGGTCGTGGGGACGGTCGGCACGCCCGCGGCGGAGAGTTCGGCGAGGTACCGCTTGTCGGTGTTCCAGCGGACCACGTCGGCCGGGTTGGCCAGGGCGGGGACGGCGGCCGCCCAGGCGACGAACTCGTCGCGGCGGGGCGTGTAGTCCCACGGCGAGCGGAGCACGGCCAGGTCGTAGCCGGCCCAGTCGGCGGTGGGGTCGTCCCAGACCACCGGTTCGGCGGTCACGCCGCGGCGCGCGAGCGGGTCGAGCACCAGCCGGTCGTCGGCCTCGAGGGTGGGCAGTTCGGCACAGGTGATGAGAGCGACCCGGGGTTCCCCCCGGGTCGACTGGTGGTGGGTGGTCAATTTATGTCAACGGGCCATCGAGCGCCGCGCCATCGACCGCCAGAGGTCGTTGCTCGGGCGCATCTGGTCCATGAGTTCACGCTCCCAGGCGTTCTCGACGGTGACGCCCGCCTTCGCGCAGGCCTGCCGCGCGACGACGGTGTCGTCCGCGAACTGGTCACCCCACACCCCGTCCTCGCCCACGAGGACGATGCGTGCGCCGCGCTTGCCGACGTACTCGATGACCGCCTTCGCCCCGCCGTGTCCGGCGGCGAACGACTTGATGCCCGCGACCAGGCCCTGGGGGGCCTGGTCGGCGGTCTGATCGGCCGTCAGCGTCGTATCGGAACCATCTGCCATGACGCGAAGCGTAAGCAGACTTCCATCCGGCCGGGCGAGAACCATGAAGCTTTTGTGATGCCAATTACCACGAGGTTTAAGGAAGACCACAGGTGAATCGCCCGATTTTATCCGGACTTACCACCGCAAAGCTCCGCCGCAAATCGGGCCTGCCTGGGGCATGCCGAACCGTTCGGACGATGCCCATGCTGTCACGGATGTAACAAGAAACCCGGACAAGGCATACACGATGCTGATTTTCCCGCACGGTGCTCCCCGCACCCGGCGCGCCGCCAGCGCACGCACTCGCCGGCCGGGGCGCGCGGTGACCGTCCGGGGTCAGATCAGCGCGTCGAGCGCGACGGCGGCGAAGAGGATCGTCAGGTAGGTCGTCGACCAGTGGAACAGCCGCATCGGCTTGACGGCCTGGCCCCGCGAGACCGACCGGGCCAGCCGGTGCGCCTCCACCAGGAAGATGCCGCCGACCACCAGGGTGGGCACGCCGTAGATCGCGCTCATCCCCAGCGGCCACACCGCCAGCGAGGAGGCCACGGTGAGCCACGCGAAAATGATGATCTCGGCGTTGACCCGACGGGCGGAGGCCACCACCGGCAGCATCGGGATGCCGGCCCGGGCGTAGTCGTCCTTGTACTTCATCGCCAGCGGGTAGAAGTGCGGCATCTGCCAGAAGAAGACCACCGCGAACAGCGCCCACGCGGCGGGCGCCAGCGACCCGGTCACCGCCGCCCAGCCGATCAGCACCGGCGCCGCCCCGCAGGCGCCGCCCCAGAACGTGTTCGCCGTCGTGGTGCGCTTGAGCCAGAGGGTGTAGACGAGGTCGTAGTAGGCGATCGCGGCCAGGGTGAGGCCGGCCGCCAGCAGGTTGGTGAACGCCGCCATCAGCGCGACCGACACCACCGCCAGCACCAGCCCGAAGATCAGCGCGTTGCGCGGCGACACGGTGTGCGCCGGCAGCGGGCGGCGCTTGGTGCGCCGCATCAACTCGTCGATGTCCCGGTCGATGTAGCAGTTGATGACGCTGGCCGCGCCCGCGGCGAGCGAGCCGCCGACCAGCACCACGGCCATGAGCCAGAGCGACGGCATGCCGCCGTCCGCGAGCATCATCGCCGGCACGGTGGTGACCAGGAGCAGCTCCACGATCCGCGGCTTGGTCAGCGTCACGTACGCCGAGAGCACCGCGCGGACGTCGCGGCGACCGGCCGCCGGGGCCTCCGCCGCCGCGCGCACCGGCGGCTGCCCGGCAGAGTTGCTGACGGGGCGCTCGGTGATCATGCTCACGGATTGCCACCTTCCGGCGTCGGCAGGGGAGGTCGGATCGGTCGGACCCGGCTCGGGCCACACACCGCACCACAGACTACGCGCTGTCGTTTTGGCTGCCCGGGCGACCCGACAACGGTGCGGGCCGTCACACCGCCGATCGAACCACCGATCCTCCCGGACGCGCACGGACCTGCATGCAGAGATCCCCGGGCGGACGTTTAGGACCGCTCGATAGGGTCATCGCTGAGGGTTCCGCCCATCTGCCGAGGAGCACAACCATCGTGGCTGCCAACCGACCCGAGCACCCCGCACTGAACTGGTCCGACCTCGACCGCCGGGCCGTCGACACCGTCCGCGTGCTGGCCATGGACGCCGTGGAGAAATCCGGCAACGGCCACCCGGGCACCGCGATGAGCCTCGCGCCCGCTGCCTACCTGCTCTTCAACCGGGTCATGCGGCACAACCCGGCCGACCCGAACTGGCCCGGCCGGGACCGCTTCGTGCTCTCGGCGGGCCACTCCAGCCTCACCCTCTACATCCAGCTCTTCCTCGCCGGCTACCCGCTCAGCCTCGACGACCTCAAGTCGCTGCGGCAGTGGGGCTCGCTCACCCCGGGCCACCCCGAGCACGGCCACACCCCGGGCGTCGAGACCACCACCGGCCCGCTCGGCCAGGGCCTCGGCAACGCGGTCGGCATGGCGATGGCGGCCCGCCGCGAGCGTGGCCTGTTCGACCCGGAGGGCGAGCCGGGCGCCTCGGTCTTCGACCACGACATCTGGTGCATCGCCTCCGACGGCGACATCGAGGAGGGCATCAGCCACGAGGCCAGCGCGCTCGCCGGGCACCAGCAGCTCGGCAACCTCACGGTGATCTACGACGACAACGAGATCTCGATCGAGGACGACACCCGGATCGCCATGAGCGAGGACGTCGCGGCCCGCTACGAGGCGTACGGCTGGCACGTGCAGACGGTCGACTGGCGCACCGGCGACGCCGACCAGGGCGACTACCACGAGGACGTGGAGGCCCTGCACCGGGCGCTGCTGGCGGCGAAGGCCGAGACCGGCCGCCCCTCCTTCATCGCGCTGCGCACCATCATCGGCTGGCCCGCGCCCAACAAGAAGAACACCGGCAAGATCCACGGCTCCGCGCTCGGCGGCGACGAGGTGGCCGCCACCAAGCAGATCCTCGGCTTCGACCCGGCGCAGTCCTTCGAGGTCGACGAGAAGGTGCTCGCGCACGCCCGCCTGGTGATGGAGCGGGGCGCCCGCGCCCAGCAGGAGTGGACCGCGGCGTTCGACGGCTGGTCGAAGGCCAACCCGGAGCGCCGGGCGCTCTACGACCGGATGTCCGGCCGGGCGCTGCCGGACGGCTGGGCCGAGGCCCTGCCCGAATTCCCGGCCGACGCCAAGGGCATCGCCACCCGGGCCGCCTCCGGCAAGGTCCTGGCGGCGCTCGCCCCGGTGCTGCCCGAGCTGTGGGGCGGCTCGGCCGACCTGGCCGAGAGCAACAACACCACCATGAAGGGCGAGCCGTCCTTCATCCCGGCCGCCTGGGCCACCAAGGAGTTCCCGGGCCACGAGTACGGCCGCACGCTGCACTTCGGCATCCGCGAGCACGCCATGGGCGCGATCCTCAACGGCATCGCCCTGCACGGCGGCACCCGCCCGTACGGCGGCACCTTCCTGGTGTTCAGCGACTACATGCGCCCCTCCGTCCGGCTCGCCGCGCTGATGAAGCTGCCGGTGGTCTACGTCTGGACGCACGACTCGATCGGCCTCGGCGAGGACGGCCCCACCCACCAGCCGGTCGAGCACCTGACCGCGCTGCGCGCCATCCCCGGCCTGGACGTGGTCCGCCCGGCCGACGCCAACGAGACCGCCTGGGCCTGGCGGTGCGCGCTGGAGCACACCGACCGGCCGACCGCGCTGGCGCTCAGCCGCCAGGCGCTGCCGACCTTCGACCGGTCGACGCTGGCCGGCGCCGAGGGCGTGGCGAAGGGCGGCTACGTACTCGCCGAGGCGTCCACCGGCAAGCCGCAGGTGATCCTCGTCGGCACCGGTTCCGAGGTGCAGCTCTGCCTGACCGCGCGGGAGCGGCTGGAGGCCGACGGCACCCCCACCCGGGTCGTCTCGATGCCCTGCCAGGAGTGGTTCGCCGAGCAGGACGAGGCATACCGGGAGTCGGTGCTGCCACGCGGGGTAAAGGCACGGGTGAGCGTGGAGGCGGGCATCGCCATGTCCTGGCGGCACCTCGTCGGCGACTGCGGCGAGAGCGTCAGCCTGGAGCACTACGGCGCCAGCGCCCCGCACTCCATGCTCTTCGAGCAGTTCGGGTTCACCCCCGACCGGATCGTGGCCGCCGCGCACGCGGCGCTCACCCGGGTGGGCGACATCACCGGTTTCACGACCGGCAACTGAGGGGAGCGTGGACGGCATGACGAAGGACAGGCTGGGCGAGCTCAGCGCCGCGGGTGTGGCGATCTGGCTCGACGATCTCTCCCGGACGCGACTCAGCTCCGGCGGGCTGGACCAGTTGCGCCGCGAGAAGCACCTGGTCGGGGTGACCTCCAACCCGACCATCTTCGCGAAGGCGCTGAGCGACGCGGACGAGTACGACTGGCAACTGAAGGACCTCGCCATCCGTGGGGTGGACGTCGAGGAGGCCGTCCGCATGCTCACCACGTACGACGTGCGGTGGGCCTGTGACGTGATGCGGCCGGCGTACGACGCGACCGCGGGGGTGGACGGCCGGGTCTCCATCGAGGTGGACCCGCGGCTGGCCCACGAGACCGAGAAGACCGTCGCCGAGGCCGGGGCGCTGTGGTGGCTGATCGACCGCCCCAACCTCTTCATCAAGATCCCGGCCACCGAGGCGGGCCTGCCGGCGATCACCGCCACCCTGGCCCAGGGGATCAGCGTCAACGTCACGCTGATCTTCGGGCTGGACCGCTACTCCCAGGTGATGGACGCGTTCCTGGCCGGCCTGGAGCAGGCGAAGGCGAACGGCCACGACCTGTCCAAGATCGGGTCCGTGGCGTCGTTCTTCGTCTCCCGCGTCGACACCGAGGTCGACAAGCGGCTGGAGAAGATCGGCTCCGCCGAGGCCAAGGCGCTGCGCGGCAAGGCCGCCATCGCCAACGCCAAGCTGGCGTACGAGCGCTACGGCACGGTCTTCTCCTCCGACCGCTGGCAGGCCCTCGCCGACGCCGGCGCACACCCGCAGCGGCCGCTGTGGGCGTCCACCTCCACCAAGAACCCGGACTACCGGGACGTCATCTACGTGGAGGAGCTGATCGCGCCCGGCACCGTCAACACCATGCCGGAACCGGTCATCCACGCGTACGCCGACCACGGCGAGACCCACCCCGACACCATCACCGGCTCGTACGACGAGGCCCGCAAGGTCTTCGCCGACCTGGCGTCGGTCGGGGTCGACATGGCCGACGTGATCGCCACCCTGGAGCGCGAGGGCGTGGAGAAGTTCGAGGCCAGCTGGCTGGAGCTGCTCGACGGCGTACGCAAGTCGCTGGCCGCCGCGGGCAAGGGCACCAGCCACCCGGGCGACGCCGCGAAGGGCAACGCGCGGGCCGCGCAGCAGGCGGGAGGCAACGCGTGAGCGAGCGAACCATCAGGCACCGCAGCGTGGCGCCGCGCGCCGCCGCCGAGCGGAGCGAGGTGGCGGCGTGAGCGACCTGCTCGCCGGGCCGGTCGAGACGGCCGCCGGGCTCGCCGTGCACGGGGCCGACACGGTGGACAAGTCGGCCCCGGCCTCGACTCGGGACGCGCTGGTCAAGGCCGGCGTGCCGGGCAGGCTGGCGGAGAAGGACCCGACCCTGTGGGGCCCGGACGCCGAGGCCGAGGCGAAGATCCGCCTCGGCTGGGTGGACACCCACCGGCGCAGCCGCGAGCTGCTCCCCCAGCTCGCCGAGCTGAAGGCGGAGCTGGCCGACCTGGACCACGTGGTGCTCGCCGGCATGGGCGGCTCGTCGCTGGCCCCGGAGGTCATCGCGCGCACCCTCGGCAAGCAGCTGACCGTGCTCGACACCACCGACCCGGGGCAGGTCCGGGCGGCGCTGGCCGACCGGCTGGAGCGCACCGTGGTCGTGGTGGCCAGCAAGTCGGGCTCGACGGTGGAGACCGACAGCCACCGCCGGGCCTACTGGCAGGCGTTCCTGGACGCCGGGATGACCGAGGCGGAGGCCGGCCGGCACTTCGTCATCGTCACCGACCCCGGTTCGCCGCTGGAGGCCACCGCCGCCGAGATGGGCGCCTTCACCGTGCTGGCCGACCCGAACGTGGGCGGCCGCTACTCGGCGCTGACCGCGTTCGGGCTGGTCCCGTCGGCGCTGGCCGGCGTCGAGGTGGCCGAACTGCTCGACGAGGCGGACGCGCTGTCCCGGTCGCTGGGCGGCGACCGGGACAACCCGGGCCTGGCCCTGGGCGCCGCCCTCGGGGCGGCGGCCACCATGGGCCGGGACAAGGTCGCCCTGATCTCCGACGGCACCGGCATCGACGGCCTCGGCGACTGGGCGGAGCAGCTGATCGCCGAGTCCACCGGCAAGTCCGGCATCGGCATCCTCCCGGTCGTCGTGGAGTCCCCGGAGAGCCCCGGCGCCGGCGGCGCCGACGTGCTCACCGTGACCTACGGCGGCGCGCTGGCCACCGGCGCCGTCCCGGGCGGCGGCACCGGCCCGGACGTGGCGGTCAACGGCCCGCTCGGCGCGCAGTTCCTGGCCTGGGAGTACGCCACCGCGATCGCCGGTGTGGTGCTCGGCATCGACCCGTTCAACCAGCCCAACGTCACCGAGTCCAAGGACAACACCAACAAGATCCTCGCCTCGGGTCCGCCGGCGGAGACGCCGTCGTTCACCTCGGGCGCGATCGAGGTGTACGCGCCGCAGGGCGCCCCGGGCGACCTGGCCGGCGTGCTCCGCTGGCTGGTCGACGGGCTGGGCGGCGACGGTTACCTCGCGGTGATGGCGTACCTCGACCGGTTCGCCGACGCCGACGCGGCCCGGCTGCGGCCGCTGCTGGCCGGGGCCTCCGGGCGGCCGGTCACCTTCGGCTGGGGGCCGCGGTTCCTGCACTCCACCGGCCAGTACCACAAGGGCGGCCCGCAGGTCGGCAGCTACCTCCAGCTCACCGGCGCGGTCGCCGACGACCTGCCGGTGCCCGGCAAGCCGTACACCTTCGGGGAGCTGCAGGCGGCGCAGGCCGCCGGCGACCGGCAGGCCCTGGCCGGGCGGGAGCGCCCCCTGGTGCGGCTGCACCTGACCGACCGGTCCGCGGGCGTGGCCCAGCTGCTCGATGCGGTCGGGGCGCTGCGGGCGTGACGATGAGGACCATGGACGATGCGGAGCGAGGAGGCGGCGTGAACCCGCTACGCGACCCGCAGGACCGCCGGCTGCCGAGGATCCCGGAGCCGTGCGCCCTGGTGATCTTCGGCGTCACCGGCGACCTGGCCCGCAAGAAACTCCTGCCGGCGGTGTACGACCTGGCGAACCGGGGGCTGCTGCCCCCGGGCTTCGTCGTCCTGGGTTTCGCCCGTCGCGACTGGGGCGACGGCGACTTCGAGTCGCTGGCCCACGAGGCCGCCAAGAAGCACGCCCGCACCCCCTGGCGGGAGGAGGTGTGGGCGCGGCTGGTCGGCAACATCAAGTTCGTGGGCGGCTCGTTCGACGACGACGCCGCGTTCGACCACCTCGCCGCCACCCTCGACGAGCTGCGCCAGACGCACGGCATCCCGGGCAACGCCGCCTTCTACTTCTCCATCCCCCCGGCGGCGTTCCCCGTGGTGCTCAAGCAGCTGGCCCGCACGGGGATGGCTGACAACGCCAAGTCCGGCGGCTGGCGCCGGGTGGTGGTGGAGAAGCCGTTCGGGCACGACCTGCCCTCGGCGAAGGCGCTCAACGACCTGGTCGACGACGTCTTCACCCGCAAGGACGTCTTCCGCATCGACCACTACCTGGGCAAGGAGACCGTCCAGAACATCCTCGCCCTGCGGTTCGCCAACAACCTGTTCGAGCCGCTGTGGAACTCCAAGTACGTCGACTCGGTGCAGATCACCATGGCCGAGGACGTCGGCATCGGCACCCGCGCCGGCTTCTACGATTCGGCCGGCGCGGCCCGGGACGTGCTCCAGAACCACCTGCTCCAGCTGCTGGCGCTGGTGGCGATGGAGGAGCCGACGAGCTTCGACGCGGACGAGATCCGCACCGAGAAGCTCAAGGTGCTGCGGGCGATCACCCTGCCGAAGGACATCGCGGAGGGCACCGTCCGCGGCCAGTACCTGCCCGGCTGGGTGGGCGGCCAGCGCGCGGTCGGCTACCTGGAGGAGAAGGGCGTCCCGGAGGACTCGACCACCGAGACGTACGTGGCGGTCCGGCTCGGCATCCAGAACCGCCGCTGGGCGGAGGTGCCGTTCTACATCCGGGCCGGCAAGCGGCTGCCGCGCCGCGTCACCGAGGTCGCCATCATGTTCAAGAAGGCGCCGCACCTGCCGTTCAACGCCGCCGACATGGAGTCGCTGGGCAACAACCAACTCGTCATCCGGGTGCAGCCCGACGAGGGCGTGGTGCTCAAGTTCGGCTCGAAGGTGCCCGGCACCACGATGGAGGTCCGCGACATCGCGATGGACTTCCAGTACGGCGAGGCGTTCACCGAGTCCAGCCCCGAGGCGTACGAGCGGCTGGTGCTGGACGTGCTCATCGGTGACCGCACCCTCTTCCCGGACGCCGCCGAGGTCGAGCAGAGCTGGCAGGTGGTGGACCCGCTGGAGCACGCGTGGGCGGGCACGAAGCCGGAGCCGTACCGGGCCGGTGAGTGGGGGCCCCGCGCCGCCGACGAGATGCTGGCCCGCGAGGGCCGGGCCTGGCGCAGAGCGTGAGCAAGCCCAGCGAGTCAACCAGGAGGCTCCAGTGATCGGCCTGTGGGACACCACCGGCAACGAGGTGGTCAAGGCGCTCGCCGCCGAACGGCGCAGTGCCGGCGGGGTGGCCAGCGGCATGGCGCTCACCCTGATCGTGGTGGTGGACGAGAAGCGGGTACGCGAGGCGGAGGCGGCGGCCACGATAGCGGCCGCCGCCCACCCCTGCCGGCTGGTGGTGGTGGTCCGCTCCGACGTCGAGCGGGAGCGTAACCGCCTCGACGCGGAGATCGTCGTCGGCGGTCGGCTCGGCCCCTGCGAGGCGGTGGTCACCCGGATGTACGGGCGGCTCGCCCTGCACGCCGAGTCGGTGGTGATGCCGCTGCTGGTGCCGGACGTGCCGGTGGTGACGTGGTGGCACGGCGAGCCGCCGGCCGAGATCGCCACCGACTTCCTCGGCGTCGTGGCCGACCGGCGGATCACCGACGCGGCGCAGGCCGCCGACCCGGTCGAGGCGCTGCGCCAGCGGGCCCGGGACTACGCGCCGGGCGACACCGACCTGGCGTGGACCCGGATCACCCCGTGGCGCACGCTGGTGGCCGGGGCGTTCGACACCACCCAGGCGCGGGTGACCGAGGCGACCGTGGTCGCCCCGGCCTCCGACCCCACCGCCGCGCTGATGCGGGGCTGGCTGGCCGCCCGGCTCGGCATCGACCCGGTGTGGCAGCGCACGGACGAGTTCCCCCGCATGCGGGAGGTGCAGCTGCGCTGCGCCAACGGCGACGAGCTGACGCTGACCCGGGAGGACAGCGTGGCGACGTTCCGGCGTACCGGTCAGGAGGACCGGCACCTGCCGCTCGTCCGCCGGCCGCTCGGCGACGAGCTGGCCGAGGAGCTGCGCCGGCTCGACGCCGACCAGGTGTACGCGGAGGCGCTGGGCACCACGGCCGGCCTGACCGGCCTGGATCAGCGCCCGGCGCAGCGGGTGCACGTCTGGAAGGACCCGGCCACCGCGCAGCGGGCCGAGGCGGGGGTGACCGCGCACGCGGGAACGAGCGCCCAGCACTGAGCGCCCGACTGCCGGGCGCACGAGGAACACCGACCGCGCGACGGCCGGAGAAACGAAGGCACATCAGATGAGTGAGGCGAGTGTCGCCGTCCACGCCGACGCCGACCTGCTGGCCCAGGCGGTGGCCGCCCGGCTGCTGGTCAAGCTGCTCGACGCGCAGGCCGAGCGGGGCCAGGCGTCGGTGGTGCTGACCGGCGGGCGGATAGCCGCGGCGGTGCACCGGGCGGTGGCGGCGCTGCCGGCCCGCGACGCCGTGGACTGGTCCCGGGTGGACGTCTGGTGGGGCGACGAGCGGTTCCTGCCCGCCGGCGACCCGGAGCGCAACGAGACGCAGGCCCGGGCGGCCCTGCTGGACGTGGTGCCGCTGGACCCGGCCCGGGTCCACCCGATGCCCGCCTCCGACGGGCCGGCCGGGCCGGATCCGGAGGAGGCGGCCGCCCGCTACGCCGAGGAGCTGGCCCGGGCGGCGCTTCCCGGCCACGCCGCGCTCCCCCACTTCGACGTGCTGATGCTCGGCGTCGGCGAGGACGGGCACGTGGCGTCGGTGTTCCCGGAGCACCCGGTGCACCACGACATCCGGCCGGTCAGCGCCGTCCGGGGCAGCCCGAAGCCCCCGCCGGTGCGGACCACCCTGACCCTCCCGGCGATCAACACCGCCGAGGAGGTCTGGTTGGTGGCCAGCGGCGCCGACAAGTCCCGGGCGGTCGGCATGGCGCTGGCCGGGGCGGGGCCGGTGCAACTGCCGGCGGCCGGCGTGCAGGGCACGGGTCGTACGCTCTGGCTGCTGGACCGGGCGGCGGCGGCCGACGTGCCGGCCCGCCTGCGCAGCCTGCGCTGACGCGGGTGCGGAAGGGGCCCTGCCGGCGAGGGCCCTTCCTCACTGCGCGGCGGTACGGCGGCGGCGCAGGTCGGCGAGGGCCTCGGCCAGGATGGCCTCCCCCTCCTCCGCGCTGCGCCGCTCCTTCACGTACGCCAGGTGGGTCTTGTAGGGCTCCGGCCGGGCCCGGCCCGGCGGGTTCTGCGCGTCCCGGCCGGCGGGGAGGCCGCACCGCGGGCAGTCCCACACCTCCGGGGCCTCGGCGTCGGCGGCGATGCGGATCTCGGTGTGGTGGTCGTTGCGGCACCAGTAGGTGACCGCCCGGCACGGGACCGGCTGGTAGCGCTCGGCGCGGCGTTCGGGGGCGGATCCGATGCGGGTGCCCCGGATGACGTTGCCACTCGGCACGGCTGCTCGCTCCTGTCGTCGGGAGGGGTACCGCCGCGGAGGGGGCGGCGGGCGACGCGGTGCAGCGGGTGAAACGGACTGCGCGCGGCCCGTCAGTGACGGACCGCGCGCAGATTGTACGACCAGACGGCGCTCAGACGGCGCCGCTGGCCGTCTGCAGGCGCAGCCAGAGCCCGAGCCCGACGATGCAGGCGAACCAGACGATGCCCACCAGGACGGTGTAGCGGTCGAGGTTCTTCTCCGCCACCGACGACCCGGCGAGGCTGGAGCTGACGCCGCCACCGAACATGCTCGACAACCCGCCGCCCTTACCACGGTGCAGCAGGATCAGCATGGTCAGCAGGATGCTCGTGATGACCAGCAACACGATCAACGTGTATGCGAACCAGATCGGCATGGCTGGGGTCAGTCCTCTCGTTACGATCCTCGCCCGGGCAGATCGGGCACGGTGGCACCGACCGACGGACGGGCGGAGTCAAGGATAGCGAGCGATCAGCGGGCGATGTGCTCCGGGAACCGGCAGATCTTCGCGAACTCCTCGGCGTCCAGGCTCGCGCCGCCCACCAGCGCCCCGTCGACGTCCGGCTTGGCCATGATCGCCGCGACGTTGGAGGACTTGACGGAGCCGCCGTAGAGGACCCTGACCTGGTCGGCGGTGTCCTGGCCGAAGGACTCGGCCAGCCGCTGGCGGACCGCCTCGCACACCTCCTGCGCGTCCTCCGGGGTGGCCGTCTTGCCCGTGCCGATCGCCCAGACCGGCTCGTACGCCACCACGACCTTCGCCACCTGCTCGGCGGTCAGCCCCTTCAGGGCGCCGTCGAGCTGGTCGCTGCAGTGCGCCACGTGGGTGCCCCGGTCCCGGACGTCGAGCCCCTCGCCCACGCAGAGGATCGGGGTGAGCCCGTGGGTCAGCGCCGCCTGCACCTTGACGTTGACGATCGCGTCGTCCTCGTTGTGGTAGGCGCGCCGCTCCGAGTGCCCGACCACCACGTACGTGCAGCCCAGCTTGGCCAGCATCGGGCCGGAGATGTCGCCGGTGTAGGCCCCCGACGCGTGCGGCGACAGGTCCTGCGCGCCGTAGCCGAGCAGCAGCTTGTCGCCGTCGACGGCGGTCTGCACCGTACGCAGGTCGGTGAACGGCGGCAGGACCACCGTCTCCACGTCGGTGAGCTGCTTCTCGGTGAGGCTGGCCGCCAGCTTCTGCACCAGCAGGTTGGCCTCGAGGTGGTTGAGGTTCATCTTCCAGTTGCCGGCCATCAGGGGCCGGCGGGTGGCGCTCGCCATCAGTTCTCCAGAGCCGCGATGCCAGGGAGGGTCTTGCCCTCCAGGTATTCCAAAGAGGCGCCACCGCCGGTGGAGATGTGCCCGAAAGCGGACTCGTCCAGCCCCAGCGCGCGGACCGCCGCCGCCGAGTCGCCGCCACCGACCACAGTGAACGCGTCGGCCTTCGCGATCGCCTCGGCGACCCCGCGGGTGCCGTGGGCGAACGCCGGCATCTCGAACACGCCCATCGGGCCGTTCCAGAAGATAGTCCGCGCGCCCTTGAGGGCGGCGGCGAACCCGGCGACCGTCTTCGGCCCGATGTCGAGACCCACCCGCTTGCTGGGAATGCCGTCGGCCGGCACGGTGTCGTGCGCGGCGTCCGGGGCGAACGCGTCCGCAGCCACCACGTCGACCGGGAGCAGGATCTTGTCCTCGGAACGCTCCAGCAGGTTGCGGCAGGTCTCGACCATCTCCTCCTCCAGCAGCGAGGAGCCCACCTCGTGGCCCTGGGCCTTGAGGAAGGTGAAGCACATGCCGCCGCCGATGAGCAGCCGGTCGACCGTCGGCAGCAGCGCCTCGATCACGGCGAGCTTGTCGGAGACCTTCGAGCCGCCGAGCACCACCACGTACGGCCGCTCCGGCTCACCCGTGAGCTTCGAGAGGACCTCCACCTCGCGCAGCACCAGCCGACCGGCGACGTGCGGCAGCCGCGCCGGCACGTCGTGGACGCTGGCGTGCTTGCGGTGCACGGCGCCGAACGCGTCGTCGACGTACGCGTCGCCGAGGGCGGCGAGCTGGTCGGCGAAAGCGCCCCGCTCGGCGTCGTCCTTGCTGGTCTCGCCCTTGTTGAAGCGCAGGTTCTCCAGCAGCGCCACCTCGCCGTCGGCCAGCGCCTCCACGGCGGCGCGGGCGGACTCTCCGACGGTGTCGGTGGCGAAGTGCACCCGCGACCCGAGCAGCTCGCCGAGCCGCCCGGCGACCGGACGGAGGCTGAACTGCGGGTCCGGGGCGCCCTTCGGGCGGCCCAGGTGCGAGCAGACGACCACCTTCGCGCCGGCCTCGACAAGCGCGCCCAGCGTCGGCAGGACGGCCCGGATGCGGCCGTCGTCCGTGATGTCACCGGTCTGCTTGTCGAGCGGGACGTTCAGGTCGGCGCGCACCAGCACGCGCCGACCCGACACCCCCTCGGCGAGCAGGTCGTCGAGGGTACGGATGCTCACCGAGTCAGTCCTCCGTTCGTGACTGCGGGGCTCGCAAGCTCACTCCTCGCACTCACAGGGACTGACCCACCAGCTTGACCAGGTCGACCAGTCGGTTGGAGTAGCCCCACTCGTTGTCGTACCAGCCGACGACCTTGACCTGGTTGCCGACGACCTTGGTCAGCGGCGCGTCGAAGATGCACGACGCCGGGTCGGTGACGATGTCGGCGGAGACGATCGGGTCGTCGTTGTAGACCAGGACGCCCTTGAGCGGCCCGTCGGCGGCCGCCTTCATCGCGGCGTTGACCTCGTCGACCGTGGTCTCCCGGTTGAGGTTGACCGTGAGGTCGGTGGTCGAGCCGGTCGGGATCGGCACCCGCAGCGCGTAGCCGTCCAGCTTGCCCTTCAGCTCCGGCAGCACCAGGCCGATCGCCTTCGCGGCGCCGGTCGAGGTCGGCACGATGTTCAGCGCGGCGGCGCGGGCGCGGCGCAGGTCCTTGTGCGGCGCGTCCTGGAGGTTCTGGTCCTGGGTGTACGCGTGGATCGTCGTCATCAGACCGTGCTGGATGCCGAACGTGTCGTGCAGGACCTTCGCCATCGGGGCGAGGCAGTTGGTGGTGCAGGAGGCGTTGGAGATGATGGTGTGCTTGGCCGGGTCGTACTGGTCCTGGTTGACGCCCATCACCACCGTGACGTCCTCGTTCTTCGCCGGCGCGGAGATGATGACCTTCTTGGCCCCGCCGTCGATGTGCGCCTTGGCCTTGGTGGCGTCGGTGAAGAAGCCGGTGGACTCGATGACCACGTCCGCGCCGACCTCGCCCCACGGCAGCTTCGCCGGGTCCTTCTCGGCGTACGCCTTGATGGTCTTGCCGCCCACGGTGATCTCGTCGGCGGTCGCCTTGACCTCGTGCGGGAGGCGACCCAGGATGCTGTCGTACTTGACAAGGTGGGCGAGCGTCGCGTTGTCGGTCAGGTCGTTGACCGCCACGACCTCGACGTCAGCGCCGGACGCCAGCACTGCCCGGAAGAAGTTGCGGCCGATCCGGCCGAAGCCGTTGATGCCAACCCGGATGGTCACAGGTCCCATCTCCTCGCGTTCTGTCCGCCGGCGTGGGATAACAGCCGGCGAAGTGGTGTGCGCCGACCGTTGGAGCCGGCCGTTGACGGTTCATCTCGGCCACCCCGCCGCGGTCGTGGAGACCTGACCGCCCGAGGCGGTGTGCACGGCGAGGAGTGCCTGTGCCGGCCCCCTTGCCGTACGCAGCGACCCTATCCGAGCGTGTGCCGCCGCGCTGCGGCGGGTGGAGATCCGTCCGCGGCGCGACGCCTCACCGTCCTATCAGACCACGAGCATGTCGGGCGTGACGGCCGCTTCCGTATCCGGGATGCCGAGGTCTCGGGCCCGCTTGTCCGCCAGCGCCAGCAGCCGGCGGATCCGGCCGGCGATGGCGTCCTTGGTCAGCGGGGGGTCGGCCAGCGCGCCCAACTCCTCCAGCGACGCCTGCCGGTGCTCCAGGCGCAGCTGACCGGCCGAGGTCAGGTGGTTCGGGGCGTCGTCGGCGAGGATCTCCAGCGCCCGGGTGACCCGGGCGGCGGCGGCCACCGCGGCGCGCGCCGAGCGGCGCAGGTTGGCGTCGTCGAAGTTGGCCAGCCGGTTCGCCGTGGCCCGGACCTCGCGGCGGACCCGGCGCTCCTCCCAGGCCAGCACGCTGGAGTGCGCGCCGATGCGGGTGAGCAGCGCGGCGATCGCGTCGCCGTCCTTGACCACCACCCGGTCCACCCCGCGCACCTCGCGGTTCTTGGCGGTGATGCCGATCCGGCGGGCCGCGCCGACCAGGGCCAGCGCCGACTCGGGGCCGGGGCAGGTGATCTCCAGCGCGCTGGAGCGGCCGGGCTCGGTCAGCGAGCCGTGCGCCATGAACGCGCCCCGCCAGGCCGACACCGCGCAGCAGACGTTCGCGGCGACGACGTGCGGTGGCAGGCCCCGCACCGGACGGCCCCGGACGTCGAGCAGCCCCGTCTGCCGCGCGAGGGCCTCGCCGTCCTTGACCACCCGCACGATGAAGTGGCTGCCCTTGCGCAGGCCGCCGGAGGCCAGCACGTGGATCTCGCTGGGGTAGCCGTAGACCTCGGCGATCTCCCGCCGCAGCCGCCGGGCCACCGCCCCGGTGTCGAGTTCGGCTTCCACCACCACCCGACCGGAGACGATGTGCAGCCCGCCGGCGAAGCGCAGCAGCGCCGCCATCTCCGCCCGCCGGCAGCAGGGCTTGGGCACGTCGACCCGACTCAGCTCGTCCTTGACCGCAGCCGTCATCGCCATTGTGCGTCCCCTCACGGACCTGTTCCGGCGTGTCGCCGGAGATTACGTACGTGTCTAACGATCGGCGCCCAGGACAGGCACCAGTGCGGCGCCCAGAGCGGCCGGATCATGACGGGGAGTGCCGTCGGTGACCGCGACGGGAGCGAGGACCAGGCGGGCACCCAGCGATTCTGCCGCACGTTCGACCGGTTCGGGGTCACCCGCCGCCTTGGAATCGGCGACCACATGGTCGACCTTCAGCTCCGGCAGGTACCAGCGCAACGCGGCCAGGTGGTCGGCCAGGGAGAGCCCGAGCGTCTCCTTCTCCGACGCGAGGTTCAGCGTCACCAGCCGCCGCGCCGGGCTGGCGACGACGGCGGCGGCCAACTCCGGCACCAGCAGGTGCGGCAGCACGCTCGTGTACCAGCTGCCCGGCCCGAAGATCAGCCAGTCCGCCGCGCCGATCGCGGCGACCGCCTGCGGGCAGGCCCGCGGGGCGCCCGGGGTCAGCCGCAGCGACTCGACCCGGCCGGTGGTCACCGCGACCTGGTGCTGGCCGGTGACCGTACGCACCTCGTCCGGCCGGGTCGGGTCGGCGCCGCGCACCCGCGCCTCGATGCCCACCGGCTCGCAGGACATCGGCAGCACCCGGCCCACCGCGCCGAGCATCGCACCGGCGTGCTCCAGGGCGGCCACCGGGTCGCCGAGCAGCTCCATCAGCCCGCAGAGCACGAGGTTGCCCACCGCGTGCCCGGCCAGCCCGTCGCCCCGCCCAGGGGCCGGGTCCGCGGAGCCCGGCGGCGGCACCTCGGCGAAGCGGTGCTGGAACAGGCCGGCGCTGCGCCGCGTGGCGGGGTGGTCCCCCGCCAGCGCCACCAGCGCCTGCCTCAGGTCGCCCGGGGGCAGGCCACCCCGCTCGGCGCGCAGCCGGCCGCTGGAGCCGCCGTCGTCGCCGACGGTGACCACCGCCGTGATGTCCAGGTCCAGCTCGGGGGCGCAGCGGCGCAACGCGCGCAGCGAGACGGACAGGCCGTGCCCGCCGCCGAAGGCGACCACCCGCGTCGCCGTCACTCGCGCCCCAGGTCGCGGTGCTGGGCGTTGGCCGCCAGGCCGGACTGGCGCAGCCGGGCCGCCAACTCCTCGGCGATGGCCACGCTGCGGTGCTTGCCGCCGGTGCAGCCGACCGCGACGGTCAGGTAACGCTTGCCCTCCCGCTCGAAGCCGGCGGTGGTGGCGTTGACCAGGTCGGCGTACGAGGCGACGAAGGCGTCCGCGCCCTCCTGCCCCAGCACGTACGAGCTGACCGCCTCCTCCCGGCCGGTGTGCTCGCGCAGCTCGGGCACCCAGTACGGATTGGGTAGGAAACGGGCGTCGAGCACGAAGTCGGCGTCCGGCGGCAGGCCGTACTTGAAGCCGAAGGAGAGCACGGTGACCCGCAGCCGGCGGGCGTCCTCGCCGCCGAACAGCTCCTCGATGCGACGGCGGAGCTGGTTGACGTTCAGGTGGCTGGTGTCGATGATCACGTCGGCCTGGTCGCGGGCCTCCTCCAGCAGGCCACGCTCGACCGCGATGCCGTCGGCGAGCCGCCCGTCGCCCTGCAACGGGTGCGACCGGCGGACGCTCTCGAACCGCCGGATCAGCACCTCGTCGTCGGCGTCGACGAACACCACCCGGGGCGAGAAGCCGCGCTCCTTCAGCTCCCGGATCGCCCCCGCCAGGTCGGTGGAGAAGGCACGCGAGCGCACGTCCAGCACCATCGCGGTGCGCCGGGCCGCCCCGCCGGCCTTGAACGCCAGCTCCGCCATGTCGAGCATGAGCGCCTGGGGCAGGTTGTCCACCACGTAGAAGCCGACGTTCTCCAGCGCCCGGGCGACCGTGCTGCGACCGCCGCCGGAGAGGCCGGTGACCACCACCAGGGTGGTGTCCGGCTCCGCCGGGGCCGGCTGCCCCGTCACCGTCGCGCCCCGATCCTCGGCCGTACGCGCCTCGCTCACCCACTACCCCCCAGCCGTGGCGCCGCGGCCGGGACACCCGGCCGCGCGTGGTCAATCAGCGACTCTATCCCGCCGCTGCCGGCCCACCGTCGTACGCCCGCGGGCGGCGTGGCCCGGCGGGCTGCCGCACCGCCGTCGGCGTCCGGCCCGGCCGCCCCGCCCGGCGGGTGGTGGGGAGCCGGTGCCGGCGGGCGGTGGGGAGCCGCCGGTGTCCGGCCGTCCGGGCACGACCGCGCGCCGGGGCGGCTCGGGCCGGCCGGGTGTCGGGGGCGGTTCGTAGAATCCCCGGATGGCTTCCCCCACCGACCTGCGCACGTCCGACGCCCTGGAGACGCTGCGCCGGGTGTTCGGCTACGACGCCTTCCGCGGCTTCCAGCAGGAGGTGATCGACCACGTGGTGGCCGGCGGCGACGCGCTGGTGCTGATGCCGACCGGTGGCGGCAAGTCGCTGTGCTACCAGATCCCGGCGCTGGTGCGTGACGGCGTGGCGGTGGTGGTCTCGCCGCTGATCGCGCTGATGCAGGACCAGGTCGACGCGCTGACCGCGGTCGGCGTGCGGGCCGGCTTCCTCAACTCGACGCAGGACCTCGACGCCCGCCGCGCGGTGGAGCGGGCGTTCGTCGGCGGCGAGCTGGACCTGCTCTACCTCGCCCCGGAGGCGCTGGGCACCCGCCCGGTGCAGCAGCTGCTCGACCGGGGCCGCATCGGCCTGTTCGCCATCGACGAGGCGCACTGCGTGTCGCAGTGGGGGCACGACTTCCGCCCCGACTACCTCGCCCTGTCGATGCTGCACGAACGCTGGCCGGACGTGCCCCGGATCGCGCTCACGGCCACCGCGACCAGCGCGACCCGCGCCGAGATCGCCACCCGGCTGAAGCTCACCGACGCCCGGCACTTCGTGGCCAGCTTCGACCGGCCCAACATCCAGTACCGGATCGTGCCCAAGCGCGAGCCCCGCAAGCAACTGCTGGGCCTGCTGCGCGACGAACACCCCGGCGACGCCGGCATCGTCTACTGCCTGTCCCGTGCCTCCGTGGACAAGACGGCGGAGTTCCTCACCGCCAACGGCATCGCCGCGCTGCCCTACCACGCCGGCCTGGACGCGGCGACCCGCGCGCGGAACCAGCAGCGATTCCTGCGCGAGGACGGCCTGGTGATGGTGGCGACCATCGCCTTCGGCATGGGCATCGACAAGCCCGACGTCCGCTTCGTCGCCCACCTCGACCTGCCCAAGTCCGTCGAGGGCTACTACCAGGAGACCGGCCGCGCCGGGCGGGACGGGCTGCCGTCGACCGCCTGGCTGGCGTACGGGCTGCAGGACGTGGTGCAGCAACGCAAGATGATCGAGACCTCGGAGGGCGACCTCGCCCACCGGCGCAACCTCGCCGCCCACCTCGACGCGATGCTGGCGCTCTGCGAGACGGTCCGCTGCCGCCGCGCCCAACTGCTCGACTACTTCGGCGAGCAGGCGACGGCCGCCTGCGGCAACTGCGACACCTGCCTCGACCCGCCGGAGTCGTGGGACGGCACCGTCGCGGCGCAGAAGCTGCTCTCCACGGTGTTCCGGCTCGACCGGGAACGCAACCAGCGCTTCGGCGCGGGGCACTGCGTCGACATCCTGCTCGGCCGCACGACCGACAAGGTCACCCAGTACGGCCACGACTCGCTGACCGTGTTCGGCATCGGCGGCGAGCTGCGCGAGGCCGAGTGGCGCGGCGTGGTGCGGCAACTGCTCGCCGAGGGGCTGCTGGCGGTCGAGGGCGACTACGGCACGCTGGCCCTGACCGAGGCCAGCGCGGAGGTGCTGGGCCGCCGCCGCACGGTGATGATGCGGCGCGAGCCGGAGCGGGTCGCCTCGCCCCGGGCGGCCAAGCCGCGGGGGGCGGCCACCGTCGTGGCCGACCTGTCCCCGGCGGCCGCCGGGGTCTTCGAGCGGCTGCGCGCCTGGCGGGCGGCCACCGCCAAGGAGCAGGGCGTCCCGGCGTACGTGATCTTCCACGACGCGACGCTGCGGCAGATCGCCACCGACGCGCCGGCATCCCTGGCGGAGCTGTCCCGGGTCAGCGGCGTCGGCGAGAACAAGCTCGCCAAGTACGGCGAGCAGATCCTGACCGTCCTGGCCACGGAGCCGGCGGCCGGTTGAGCCACCCGCTACTCGACTGAAGCTGCCGCCGACGGGGTGCGCCGGGCGCGACGATCGGGTCGGGAAGCAGAGCCTCCCGACCCGATCGCGGTTGCTCGCCGCAGCGGCCCGGCGGTCCGGCTCAGCCGGCGGCGTCTGCCTCAGGGCTGAGGCGGAACACCTCGTCGGAACGGGTGTAGTACAACGTGTGCCCGTCACGGGCGAAGGTGTAGTTGGTGATCCCGTTGGCCAACCGCCGTGGCTCCAGTGTCGTCGGATCGACCTGGAAGAGGTTGCCCCGGCTCAACGCGTACAGGGTGCCGTCCTCGGCGAACTCGAGGTCCGCGCTGACCCAGACGGCGGCCCCCTGCCACAGGTACGGGGTGAGCTGGGTCTTGCGCAGCACCTGGCCGGTGGCCGGGTCCAGCTCGTACAACCGACCCATGTCGATCGCCCAGAGGTTGCCGTTCGGGGCGACGGTCAGGGCGGTCACGGCCTCGACCTCCGGGCTGAGCGTGATCTCCCACAGCTTGGCGGCGCGGGTGGTGTCCCAGGCGAAGATCTTCGCGGTCCGGTCCGTCGGCGTGGAGCCCAGCCCACCGTGGACGGAGGTGCCGGCGAAGAGCACCTGGCCCGCCGCGGCCAGCGACACGATGCTGTGGCCCGGAACGACATCCCGGTGCGTGACAAGTTCCCCGGTCTTCGGGTCGTACAGGCCGAGGACCCCGCCGAGCTTGCCGTAGGAGGGGACAGTGCCGAAGGCCACCCGGTCGCCCACGGACGCCCAGGCGAACGGCCGGTCCTGCTCGAGGTGCTCCAGGGCGCCGATGTGCTCGGGGTTGGTGGTGCCGTCCCACTGCCGGCTCGGGTCGTACCGGTACAGGTTGGCCCGGGTGTACGTCCCGAGGTAGAGGTCGCCGTCGTGGGCCAGCATCCCCTCGACCTGCCCGACGTGCCCGCGCGGCAGCTGCTCGGTGGTCCCCGTCACCGGGTCGTACGCGGAGACACCCTCGTACATGTAACCGCCGGTGTAGATCCGACCGTCGGGTCCCCGGCCGATCGACTGGATCTTGATCGGCGCCGTCTCCACGTCGGCCTGGCGGATGTCGTGCTTTCCGGTCACGGGGTTGTAGAGAGCCAGCTCGCCGGTCTGGTACATGAACGCGAGCGTGTTGCCCGGGAAGTCTGCGCTGCCCAGGTGCACCCAGCCGAAGTCCCGCGCCGGTTTGAGGTTCTTCATGCCCGTCCCCCGCACCTGGCCGGATGTGAGGTTGTAGGCACGCAGTTCACCGGCCGCGTCGATGTAGTAGACGTCCCGTCGCGGCCCGGGCTCCGACACACTGCCGAACGAGGTCGGCCCGAGATCGGTGGCCCACTCACCCCGCTTCAGGTCGTACGCGAGCAGGTGGTTGCCCGGGGTGACCCGGGCGAACATCGTGTCGCCCCGGATGTCGAGGAAGTAGACGAACTCGTTGTCGCGGTGCTCGGCGGGAAGTTCGATGGTGCGCCGGGTTCCGGTGCCGGGATCGAGCACGACGATGCGCGGCTTCGAGCTGCCGAGGCCGGCGTAGACCAGTCCGTCGGCGACGGCGACGCTGCGCACGTACGCCTCCTCCGAGACGCTGCCGTAGCTGGTGAAGTCACCGGTGGCGGGGTTGAAGCTGAACACCTCACCCTTCGGGTAGGTGCCACCCCAGACGATGCCGTTCTCGTCGACCTCCAGGTCCCACAGGTACATGGCGTTCGGGGTGGCCCGGCCCAGCGACTCCAGCTTGGCGGTCGACGGCGACCAGCGGTAGAGCGCCCCGTCGTTGTAGGCACCGACGTATACCGAGCCGTCGCCGCCAGTGATGACTGTCCATGATCCCTGTGCGCCGGCGGGCAGGGAGACCGCGTGCCTGAGATCGCCGGACGCTACGTCGATCACCTCGAACCGGGCGGGCGTACCCGTGGTGACGGCGTAGATCTCCTCGCGACCGTCGGGCCCCACGCCGTACGCGGTGTCGAGGATGTTGGCGGCCACCACCGGGTGCCCGATGGAGGTCTCGGTCCGCGGCACGGCGCGCCGGAAGGTGACGTCGTCCCAGGTGACGCTGGTGACGTCGCCGGTGGACGAGTAGAGCAGGATCCGGGCGGTGGCCGTCCCCACGGGGGTTGTCGCGGTCACCGCTTCCCAGGCCCAGGCCGTCGGGTCGCTGTAGGAGATGCGGTGCGAGCTGCTGGACAGCTGCCGGCCCGCCGCGTCGTAGTAGTAGACGACGATCGACGGAATGCCCTGCTTGACGAGCACCCAGGCCCCGAAGTCGTACCTCTGGTCAGCGATCACCGGCACCGGGTCGCTGAGCAGGCCAAACTGGCCGGTGTTGCTGCGATCCTCCATGGAAAGCGCCTGCGACCCGCCGCGCGTCGGCGATGCGACAACGCTGAAGCCGCCCGTCCCGTATCTTTGGGTCCAGCCCGGAATTGCGGCGGCCGGGGCAGGATCCTCGAATCCACCGTTCCGCACGACCGAGTCCACGGTCAGCGGCTGGACCGGCGCAGCGGCGAGAGCCCCGCTACCCGTTGACGCCATGAGGACACCGGCCACTATGGCCAGGCGCAGTTTCCGCATCGATATGGGCAAGTCGACCTCCGTCAGGGCGGTGGCGTGAAGGAAAGATTCGCGGCTGTCGACGGTTTCCTACCCACCATCAAGAGGCCGCATTACGGCCTTGACCGTATATCGAACGCGTCGGATGTCAAGACCCTGACGCAGTCGGGCGCGACAGCCGGCCGCGGGCCCCGGCGGTGGCCCGGTGGGCGTGAGCCGGTGGCCGTGCCACCGGCGGCTCGGGGGTCCGGAAGAAGGCAAGGGCCCGCAAGGGCCGTTCCGGCACGGAGCAGAGACGTCCGGACTGGGCGTCCTGGCCGAGCGGCCGGCGGCCGGCTGAGCGGGCCCGGCCGGGCCGTCGCCGACAGCGGGGTCAGTCCGCCGCCGGCGGGGCCTTCGCCTCGCCGCCGAGGGCGGCGAGGACCGCCTCGGCGGTGCGCCGACCGACGCCGGGCACCTCGGTGATCTCCTCGACGGTGGCGGCGGAGAGCCGCTTGAGCGAGCCGAAGTGCCGCAGCAGCGCCTTGCGCCGCACCTCGCCCAGGCCGGGGACCTTGTCCAGCGCCGACTCGGTCATCCGCTTCGAGCGCCGCTGCCGGTGGAAGGTGATGGCGAAGCGGTGGGCCTCGTCGCGCACCCGTTGCAGCAGGTAGAGCCCCTCGGACGTGCGCGGCAGGATGACCGGGAACTCGTCGTCGGGCAGCCAGACCTCCTCCAGCCGCTTCGCCAGGCCGCAGAGCGCCACGTCGTCGACGCCCAGCTCCGCGAGGGCCTGGGCCGCCGCCGCGACCTGAGGCGCACCGCCGTCGACCACCACCAGCTGCGGCGGGTACGCGAACTTGCGCGGCCGGCCGGTGGTCGGGTCGATCAGGGTGCCGACCCGCGGCTCGTCGGGCCCGGCCGGGGCGTCGGGGTCGTCGGCCGGCTCGACGCCCACCTCACCGGTCTCGGCGCGGGCGTCGAGATAACGGGCGAAGCGGCGGCGCAGCACCTCCGACATGGCGGAGAGGTCGTCGGTGGCGCCACGGATGATGAACCGTCGGTATTCGCTCTTGCGGGGCAGCCCGTCCTCGAAGACGACCATGCTGGCCACCACGTCGGTGCCCTGCATCTGCGAGATGTCGAAGCACTCGATGCGCAGCGGCGAGGTGCGCATGTCGAGCGCCTCGCTGATCTCGTCGAGGGCCTTGCTCCGGGTGGTCAGGTCGCCGGCGCGGCGCAGCTTGTGCCGCGCGAGGGCGTCCTTGGCGTTGCGCTCGACCGTCTCCAGCAGGGACCGCTTGTCGCCGCGCTGCGGCACCCGCAGCGTCACCCTGCTGCCCCGGTGGCTGGAGAGCCAATCGGCCAGCGCGACGGCGTCGGCGGGCAACTCCGGCACGAGCAGCTCGCGCGGCACGTCGGCCTCGCCCTGCTCGCCGCCGTAGACCTGCGTGCAGAAGTGGTGCACCAGGTCGCCCGTGGTCAGGTCCTCCGTCTTCTCCACCACCCAGCCGCGCTGGCCCCGGACCCGGCCGTCGCGGACGTGGAACACCTGGACGGCCGCCTCCAGCGGGTCGTCGGCGAACGCGACCACGTCGGCGTCGGTGCCGTCGCCGAGCACCACCGTCTGCTTCTCCATCGCCCGGCGCAACGCGGCGATGTCGTCGCGCAGCCGGGCTGCCCGCTCGAACTCCAGTTGCTCGCTGGCCTCGGTCATCTCCCGTTCCAGCTTGCGGACCATCGTGTCGGTGCGGCCGGCCATGAACTCGCAGAAACCGTCGACGATCTCGCGGTGCCGCTCGGGGGTGACGCTGCCGACGCACGGCGCCGAGCACTTGCCGATGTAGCCCAGCAGGCAGGGGCGGCCGACCTGGCCGGCGCGCTTGAACACCCCGGCGGAGCAGGTGCGGGCCGGGAAGACCCGCAGCAGCAGGTCGAGCGTCTCGCGGATCGCCCAGGCGTGCGAGTAGGGCCCGAAGTAGCGCACCCCCTTGCGCTTGGCGCCCCGCATCACCTGCAGGCGCGGGAACTCCTCGTCGAGGGTGACCGCCAGGTACGGGTACGACTTGTCGTCGCGGTAGCGGACGTTGAAGCGCGGGTCGTACTGCTTGATCCAGGTGTATTCGAGCTGGAGCGCCTCGACCTCGGTGCCGACCGTGACCCAGTCGACCGACTCGGCGGTGGTGACCATCTGCTGGGTGCGCTGGTGCAGGCCCCACAGGTCCGCGAAGTAGGAGTTGAGGCGGCTGCGCAGGTTCTTCGCCTTGCCGACGTAGATCACCCGGCCGGTGCCGTCGCGGAACCGGTAGACCCCCGGTGACTCCGGGATCGTGCCGGGCGCGGGACGGTAGGTCGAGGGGTCAGCCACGGCAGCAAGCCTAGTCCGCGCCTCCGACACCCCCGGGAGGAGCGCGGGCGCCGCCCCGCCCGCCCGGGCCCGGTGGACGACCCGCCGGCGGCACGGCCGGCGTCCTGGTGCTGGAGCGGTTCCTGCCGCCGGCCGCCCTCGGGGAGCCCCGCCGGCCGGCCGTCGATGGTCGACGCGGACGCCACGACGGGATGACGGCGGCCGACGACCCGGTGGGGTCGCCGGCCGCGGTGCGTCCGGTCAGGCCAGCGAGATCTGGTCGCCCGTGACCTTGATGTTCTTCGGCGGGAGGGGCTTGGTGGCCGGGCCGCCCTTCACCGAGCCGTCCTCGATGGAGAACTTGCTGAAGTGGCAGGTGCAGTTGATGGTGCCGCCGTCGACGTTCGACACCGGGCAGCCCTGGTGGGTGCAGATCGGGTCGAAAGCCTTGAACTGCCCTGCGGTCGGCTGGGTGATCACCACGCCCTGCGCGGCGAACACGGCGCCGCCGCCGACCGGGATGTCGGCGGTGCGGGCCAACGACTGCGCACCCGCGCGGTCGCCGCCGCCGGCGTCGCCGGTGCTGGGCACCGCCGGGCCGCCGCTGGTCGGGGTCGCGCCGCCGCCGGAGTCGTCGCTGCCGCAGGCAGCCAGGACCACCGCCGCGCCGACCGCGCCGGCGCCCGTGAGGAGGGCGCGCCGGGTCTGCGCCGCCGGCCCGGTCAGCTCCTGCTCGTCACTCATGCCTTGCCTCTCTCTCGGCTGCCGCCGCCCAGTGATGATCCGCGGCCACGCTCGGGTACACGCAACACTGTGCCCGACGGTTCACCCGATCGGCGAGCGCCGGGCTGGCCGGACGGGTCCGACGGCCCGCCCGGTCGGGTGCCGGCGCGCCTCAGCGGGCCCCGGCCGGGACCTTCCGCGCGCGGGACTTCGCGCCGTTGGCCTTGGCCGCCCGGGAGGTGGCCGCCGCCGCGCCCTTGGCCTCGCCGTCGAGCTTGAGCACCTGCCGCAGGAACTGCCCGGTGTGGCTCTCGGGCACCTCGGCGACCTCCTCGGGGGTGCCGGTGGCGAGCACCGTGCCGCCCCGGTGACCGCCCTCGGGGCCCATGTCGATCAGCCAGTCGGCCGACTTGATCACGTCGAGGTTGTGCTCGATCGTGATCACCGTGTTGCCCTTGTCGACCAGCCCTTCCAGCACCATCAGCAGCTTGCGGATGTCCTCGAAGTGCAGGCCGGTGGTCGGCTCGTCGAGGACGTAGACCGTCCGGCCGGTGGAGCGCTTCTGCAGCTCCGAGGCGAGCTTGACCCGCTGCGCCTCGCCGCCGGACAGCGTCGGCGCGGGCTGGCCGAGCCGGACGTAGCCCAGGCCGACGTCCACCAGCGTCCTGAGGTGCCGGTGGATGGCCGGGATCGCGGAGAAGAACTCCGCCGCCTCCTCGATCGGCATCTCCAGCACGTCGGAGACGGTCTTGCCCTTGTAGTGGACCTCCAGGGTCTCCCGGTTGTAGCGGGCGCCCTTGCAGACCTCGCACGGGACGTACACGTCGGGCAGGAAGTTCATCTCGATCTTGATGGTGCCGTCGCCGGAACACGCCTCGCAGCGGCCGCCCTTGACGTTGAACGAGAACCGGCCCGGACCGTACCCCCGGACCTTGGCCTCGGTGGTCTCCGCGAAGAGCTTGCGGACGTGGTCCCAGACCCCCGTGTAGGTGGCCGGGTTGGACCGCGGGGTACGCCCGATCGGCGACTGGTCGACGCCGACCACCTTGTCGACGTGCTCCAGCCCGGAGACCCGGGTGTGCCGGCCGGGGACCAGCCGCGCGCCGTTGATCTGGTTGGCCAGCACCGCGTAGAGGATGTCGTTGACCAGCGTGGACTTGCCGGAGCCGCTGACCCCGGTGACCGCGATGAGCTGACCCAGCGGGAACGACACGGTCAGGTTGCGCAGGTTGTGCTCGCGCGCGCCGTGCACGACCAACTCCCGGCCGGCGGTCTGCGGGCGACGCTGCTGCGGCGTCGGGATGGACCGGCGGCCGGACAGGTACGCCCCGGTCACCGACTCAGGGTTCTCCAGCAGCGCCGGCACCGAGCCGCTGTGCACGATCTTGCCGCCGTGCTCGCCGGCGCCCGGGCCGATGTCGACGATCCAGTCGGCGGTGCGGATGGTGTCCTCGTCGTGCTCGACCACGATCAGCGTGTTGCCCAGGCCGCGCAGCCGGACCAGGGTCTCGATGAGCCGGTGGTTGTCCCGCTGGTGCAGCCCGATCGACGGCTCGTCGAGCACGTAGAGCACCCCGACCAGGCCGGAGCCGATCTGGGTGGCCAGCCGGATGCGCTGCGCCTCGCCGCCGGAGAGGGTGCCGGCCGGGCGGTCCAGGGAGAGGTAGTCCAGGCCGACGTCGAGCAGGAACTTCAGCCGGGCGTTGATCTCCTTGAGCACCCGCTCGGCGATCATCTTCTGCCGGTCGGTCAGCTCGATGCCGGCGAGCAGGTCGGCGGCCTCGCCGACCGACAGGTTGCAGACCTCGGCGATGCTCTTGCCGGCCAGGGTCACCGCGAGCACCTCGGGCTTGAGCCGGGCGCCGCCGCAGGCCGCGCACGGCACGTCCCGCATGTAGCCCTCGTACTTCTCCCGCGACCACTCCGACTCGGTGTCGGTGTGCCGGCGCTCGATCCACTGCACCACGCCCTCGAAGCCGGTGTAGTAGGAGCGCTCGCGGCCGAACTTGTTGCGGTAGCGCACGTGCACCTGGTCGTCGGAGCCGTGCAGGATCGTCTTCTGCGCCCGGGACGGCAGGGCCCGCCACGGGGTGTCGACGTCGAAGTGCTCGGCCTCGCCGAGGGCCTCCAGCAGGCGGAGGAAGTATTCCAGGTTGTGCCCGGTCGACCAGGGCTGGATGGCGCCCTCGCGCAGGCTGCGCTCGGGGTCGGGGACGACCAGCTCGGGGTCGACCTCCTTCTTGGTGCCGATGCCCGTGCACTCCGGGCACGCCCCGTAGGGCGCGTTGAAGGAGAAGACCCGGGGCTCCAGGTCCTCGATGGCGAGCGGGTGGTCGTTGGGGCAGGCCAGGTGCTCGGAGTAGCGCCGCTCGCGCTCCGGGTCGCCCTCGGCCAGGTCGACGAAGTCGAGCAGCACGAGGCCGTTGGAGAGGCCCAGGGCGGCCTCGACCGAGTCGGTCAGCCGCTGCTTGGCGCTCGGCTTGACGGTGAGCCGGTCGATCACCACCTCGATGGTGTGCTTCTCCTGCTTCTTCAGCTTCGGCGGCTCGGTGAGCGGGTGCACCACGCCGTCGACCCGGGCCCGGGCGTAGCCCTTGGCCTGGAGCTCGGCGAAGAGGTCGACGTACTCGCCCTTGCGGCCGCGCACCACCGGCGCGAGCACCATGAACCGGGTGCCCTCGGCCATGGCGAGGACCCGGTCGACGATCTGCTGCGGGGTCTGCCGGGAGATCCGCTCGCCGCAGACCGGGCAGTGCGGCTCGCCGATGCGGGCGAACAGCAGCCGGAGGTAGTCGTAGACCTCCGTGATGGTGCCCACCGTCGAGCGCGGGTTGCGCGAGGTGGACTTCTGGTCGATGGAGACGGCCGGGCTGAGGCCCTCGATGAAGTCGACGTCCGGCTTGTCCATCTGGCCGAGGAACTGCCGCGCGTACGACGACAGCGACTCGACGTAGCGGCGCTGCCCCTCGGCGAAGATCGTGTCGAAGGCCAGGCTCGACTTGCCCGACCCGGAGAGCCCGGTGAAGACGATCAGGGCATCCCGGGGCAGGTCGAGACTGACGTCACGCAGGTTGTGCTCGCGCGCGCCACGGATGATCAGTCGGTCGGCCACTGTCCGTGTACTCCCGGGTGAAGAAGATGAGGCGGAAATGTCCGCTCTGAGGCTGGTCTGAGCGGTTGTCTGCGCACAGGAAAGGCGCCCCGGCAACTCTAGCCCCGAGGTACGACACTTTTCCCCGCCGGCACATTCCCCCAGCTCAGCCCGGTCGGCCGCGCCGCCGGCCACCCCTGACACGGGCCGAGCGCCCGCCCGCGAAGCGCCCGCCCGCGAAGCGCCCGCCCGCGAAGCGCCCGCCCGCGAAGCGCCCGCCCGCGAAGCGCCCGCCCGCGGCCGGTCGAGCGCCACGCGCCGACCGGCCGCTGTCGCGACGACCCCGTCAGGGGCGGGCGGCCCGCCGGCGGGCGGAGCGCCAGCTGCCGCGCCGCTCGGCGGCCAGCCGCGCCTCGCGCCGCCGGCTCTCGTACGCCACCTCCCGCTGCAACCGGCGCCAGCTCTCCCAGCGCCGCGCCGGCAGCTCGCCGCTCTCCAGCGCCTCGCGCACCGCGCAGCCGGGCTCCCCGTCGTGCCCGCAGTCGGCGTACCGGCATCCGGTGGCCAGCTCGGCGATGTCGGCGAACGCCCGGTCCAGCCCCGCCGAGCCGTCCAGCAGGCCCACGGCCCGCACCCCCGGGGTGTCCAGCACCGCCCCGCCACCGGGCACCGGGACCAGCGCCCGCCACGTGGTGGTGTGCCGGCCCTTGCCGTCGACGCGCCGGATCGCCTGGGTGGGCATCACCACGGCCCCGGCCAGCGCGTTGACCAGGCTCGACTTGCCGGCACCGGACGGACCGAGCAGGCCGAGCGTGCGGCCGGGCGCCACCTCGGCGCGCAGCGGCTCCAGCCCGGTGCCGCGCTCGGCGCTGACGGCCAGCACGGGCACCCCGGGGGCGACGGCGGTGAGCTGGCGTGCCACCGCCTGCGGGTCGGCCGCCAGGTCGGCCTTGGTGAGCACCACCAGCGGCCGGGCGCCCGACTCGTGCGCCAGGGACAGCAGCCGCTCGATCCGGCCGATGTCCGGCTCCGGGTGCACCGGCTCCACCACCGCGGCGGCGTCCAGGTTGGCGGCCAGCACCTGGCCGCTGGCGTCCTTGCCGGCGGTCCGCCGGACCAGGGCGGTGCGCCGCGGCAGCACC
This sequence comes from Micromonospora sp. NPDC002717, assembly GCF_040295705.1. Lineage (NCBI taxonomy): Bacteria > Bacillati > Actinomycetota > Actinomycetes > Micromonosporales > Micromonosporaceae > Micromonospora > Micromonospora sp. NPDC002717. Next base: position 74,902 of record NZ_JBEOVW010000015.1, read on the forward strand.
GCCTCCACGGTCACGTTGCGGTCCGGCCAGGTGCCCAGCAGCACCCAGTCGCCGGCGCAGGGCAGGCGGGTCAGGTCCCGGGCGGCGGCGGCGAGGACCGCCCCGCCCAGGGTGGCGCGGACCGGGCCCTCCGCGCAGAGCACGGTGCAGACGCCCCGGTCCACCCGGGCCACCCGGCCCGGGCGGTGGTCGCTGCGCCGTCGTACGTGTGCCGCCCGGTCGGCGTCCCAGCCGAGGGCGGTGATATCGATGGTCATGGCATTCCTTATCGGTGTCGGAGCGGGTGGTGCACGCGTGCTGCGACCGGCAACGTCACCACCTCCTCCCCGACTTCCGGTGCCGCGTCCGACGCCGACGGTAGGGCGCGCGACGACGCGCCGAAAGCGATTTCCCCGGCGACTCGGGGCGGCCCGACGGTTAGGGTCGGTACGTGACCACTGATCCACTCCTGCTGACCGGCGAGGTGGACGCGGCCACGGACCGCCTGCTGCGGACCGCGGCCACCTTCGACGGTGCGGACATCGCCGCCGCCTCCCTGCTGCCCGGCTGGACCCGCGGGCACGTGCTGGCACACCTGGCCCGCAACGCCGACGGCTTCGTCAACCTGTTCACCGCGGCCCGCACCGGCGAGCCCGTCCCGATGTACGCCTCCGCGACGGCCCGGGAGGCCGACATCGAGGCCGGCGCTCCCCGGCCGCCCGAGGCCCACCTCGACGACCTGCGCCGCTCGGCCGACCGGTTCGCCGAGGCGGTAGCGGCGATGCCCGTCGAGGCGTGGGCGGGCACGGTCCAGACCCGGCGCGGCCCGTGGCCGACGGCCATGCTGGTCTGGGGCCGGCTGCGCGAGATCGAGGTGCACCACGTGGACCTCGACGCCGGTTACCGGCCGGCCGACTGGCCCGAGTCGTTCGGCCACCGGCTGCTGCACGAGGTCGCCGGCGACCTCGCCGGGCGCGCCGACGTGCCGCCGATGGTGCTGCGCTTCGACGGCAGCCGGCACGAGCTCGTCGTCGGCGACCGCTCGGCCGCGCCCACGGTCGCCGGCTCCGCCCCGGAACTCGCCGCCTGGCTGATCGGCCGCAGCCCCGGCACCGTGCTGGCCGTCACTCCCGACGGTCCCCTGCCGCAACCACCGGAATGGATATAGCCAGACCATGACCTACAGCGGAGACGTCACGCCCGGCGGTGCGCCGGCCGTACGCGAGCTCGACGCGCTCACCATCACCAAGGTGTCGGTGGGCCCGATGGACAACAACGCCTACCTGCTGCGCTGCCGGGCCACCGGCGAGCAGGTGCTGATCGACGCGGCGAACGAGGCCCCGCGCCTGCTCGACCTGGTCGGCGACGCGGGGCTGGGCACCGTGGTCACCACCCACCAGCACATGGACCACTGGGTGGCGCTGGAGGAGGTGGTCGCCAAGACGGGCGCCCGCCCGCTGGTGCACGCCGACGACGCGGCGGGGCTGCCGATCGAGGCGGAGACGCTGGCCGACGGCGACACCGTGCCGGTGGGCGACTGCGCGTTGGAGGTCATCCACATCAAGGGGCACACCCCCGGCTCGATCGCGCTGCTCTACCGCGATCCGGCCGGGACGCCACACCTGTTCACCGGCGACAGCCTCTTTCCCGGCGGGGTCGGCAACACCGACAAGGACCCGGAGCGGTTCGCCGCGCTGATCGACGACGTGGAGCACAAGCTGTTCGACCGGTTGCCCGACGACACCTGGTTCTACCCCGGCCACGGCAAGGACAGCACGCTCGGCGCGGAGCGCCCGGCGCTGCCCCAGTGGCGCGCCCGGGGCTGGTGAGCACCGGCGGGGCCGGGCGCGTCGCGCGCCCGGCCCCGCTCCCCCCGTTGGCGGCGGTCAGCCCCCGGTGACCGCCCGCAGCCGGCGCCGCGTGCCCATCAGCACCACCCCCGCCAGCAGCAGCCCGACCGCCATGGTGACCAGCATCGGGCTGGACTCCCCGGGCAGCAGCCCGGCCAGCGACCGCGAGGCGGTCCCCAGCACCAGGTAGAGCCCGGCCCACGCCGCCGCGCCGACCGTCGCGCAGCCCAGGAAGCGCCGGTACGACATCCGCAGCCCGCCCGCCGCCAGCGGCAGCAGCGCGTTGAACACCGGCAGGAAGGGCGCGATCAGCACCATCCGGCCGCCCCCGCGCCGCAGGATCCCCTCCGCCGCCACCCAGCGCTCCTCGCCGATCCACCCGCCGATCCGGCTGCGGCGCAGCCGGTCCCCGTACCGGCGGCCGGCGAGGAAGCTCAGCGACCACCCGGAAAGGCAGCCGGCCACCACGACGGCGAAGGTGGCGACGCCGGTGACCGGGCCGCCGACCCCCATGGCGGCCAGGATCGCCACGTCCCCCGGGACCAGCACACCGAGCAGCGGTACGGCGTCGAAGAGCATCACCACCCCGAGCACCCCCATGAGCAGGGTGGTGGGAAGCTCTCCGACCTGGGCCAGCCAATCCGCCATGCCCCGTACGCTATGACCGCCCGGCCACCCCGGGCATCGGGTCCGATCCCCCACCGCCCCCTGGTATCCGGGTCGGGGTCGACCCTGAGGAGCCCGGGGTCACCGGGGGCGCAGCACCTGGACCCGCCGGACGGGTGTGTCGACGGCGGGCTCGGTGGTCGGCAGGACATAGCTCGTCACGGCCGCCAGCACGTCCGGCGGCAGGTGCCCCCGCCCGGGTTCGCCGACCAGCACGTCGGCGCCGGTGGCGGCGGCCCGACGCAGGAAGGGCAGCACCCGCGCCGTCATCGCCTCGTCGTAGAGCACGTCCCCGGCCACCAGCAGGTCCACCTCGGACGGATCGGAGTCGAGCAGGTCACCGCCGGTGGCCGCGACCGTCACCCGGTTGGCGCGGGCGTTGACGGTCACCGCCGCGACCGCGTACGGGTCGATGTCGTTGGCGACCACGTGGTCGGCGCCGGCGAGCGCGGCGGCGATCGCCACCAGGCCGGACCCGGCGGCCAGGTCGAGCACCCGCCGCCCGGCGGCGAGGTCGGGGTGGTCGAGCAGGTGCCGGGCGAGGGCCTGCCCGCCGGCCCAGACCGAGGCCCAGTACGGCGGCGGCAGGGCGCGCCCGGCGTGCGCCTCCATCCGGGCCCACCACACGATGGCGTCCTCGGCCAGGTGCAGCCGCACCTCGGGCACGAACGGCGCCCGCACCAGCCGGAGCCGGTCCAGGCCGCCGCCCGGAGCGTCGATCTCGCGCTCCAGTTCGGTCAGCGCGACGGCTGCGGCACCTCTCACCGGCGCAAGCATGCCCCAGCGGGCCGGTCGCCGCGCGGCTTTCGGCCAGCGGCCCCGAGAGTTCACCACGCCGCCTGCGGCACTTCGGCCAGCAGATCGGCGTTCGGCCGGTTACTGTCGGGGAGGTACCGGGCGATCATCGGTCGAGCACCGAGGGGTCACCCGCTTGGGAACAGGGAGAGATGCATGGCAACCGGCACGGTTAAGTGGTTCAACTCGGAAAAGGGCTTCGGCTTCATCGAGCAGGACGGCGGAGGTCCGGACGTCTTCGTCCACTACTCGGCCATCGCGACGAGCGGTTACCGGGAGCTGAACGAGGGCCAGAAGGTCGAGTTCGAGGTGACCCAGGGGCAGAAGGGTCCGCAGGCGGACAACGTCCGCCCGATGTAGATCCGTGCCGGTGGCGGCGGCCGGGAGCCGGCCGCCGCCGCAGCGCGTTCAGGGCACCTCCGGCGCGGCGGGCAGGTCCCGACGCCGCCGCAGCGGCCCGACCAGCAGGATCACCGGGGTGAGCGCCAGCCAGCCGGTCATCATCGCGATCGCGGTGCCGGTCCCGTACGCCGCGCCGACCGCCCCGGCCAGCAGCGCGGCCAGTGGGATCGTGCCGTAGTTCAGCATCTGCATGCTCACCGTGACGCGGCCCAGCAGGTGGTGCGGGGTGTAGGTCTGCCGGAAGCTGCCCTTGACCACGTTGCCCACCGCCACCCCGAGGCTGAGCAGCATGCCGCCGACCGCCGGCAGCACCAGCGCGCCCCCTGGGCCGGCGAGCGGGATCAGCAGCGCCGGTGGCCCGCTGAGCGCCCCCGCCACCAGCAGGGCCCGGGCGGTGCCGAGGCGCCGGCCGAGCCTGGTGGCCAGCTGCGCGCCGACGATGCCGCCGAGACTCATCACCGCTACCAGCGCGCCGACCGACGCGGGCGCGAGGCGCGCCTCCCGGACGAGGAAGACCACCAGGACGGCCTGGTAGCCGACCAGCCCGACGTTGCTGGCCGCGCCGAAGACGGTGAGCGTCCGCAGGTAGGGGTCCCGGGCGACGAAGCGGATCCCCTCCCCGATCTCGCGTCGCAGCGACCGGGACCGCCGCACGCGCCCGGGAGGCTTCTCGACGGTGCGGATGCGCAGCAGGCAGACGGCGGAGAACAGGAAGCTCAGCGCGTCGAGCAGCAGCGCCGTGACCGCGCCGGCGAGCTGCGCGACCCCGCCGGCGAGCCCGGGGCCGAGCACGTAGCTCGCGGTCTGGGTGGCCTGGAGCTTGGCGTTGCCCTCCGGCACCTGCTCGGGGCGCAGCAGCACGGGCAGGTAGACCTGGTCGGCGGTCTCGAAGAAGACCCGGGCCAGGCCGGCGCCCAGCGCGACCACCAGCAGCTGCCCGACGGTCAGCATGCCGAGCAGGGCGGTGGCCGGGACGCTGAGGAACAGCGCCGCGCAGACCAGGTCGCAGGCGATCATCAGGGGCCGGCGCGGCAGCCGGTCCACCCAGGCGCCGACCGGCAGGCCGACGAGCAGCCAGGGCAGCCAGGAGGCGGCGGTGAGCACCGCGACGCCGAAGGCGCCGGCGTCGAGCACGGTGACCGCGACCAGGGGCAGTGCCACGGTGGTGACGTTGCTGCCGACGGCGCTGGCCGTCTGCCCGGCCCAGAGCAGCCGGAAGTCCCGGTGCCGCAGCAGGCCGCCGCGTCGTACCCCCGGGTCGCCCGCCGGGCGCGGCGCGGGCGCCGGCGGGGTCTCGCCGGCGGCGGGGGTACGGGGCGGCGCGGCGCCGACGGCCCGCGTCACGGCGTGGCCGGGATGCCGTAGGCGAAGAGGAAGACCGGCTCGCGTTTCCGCCCGTCGTCGGGCACCTCCCGGTCGGCCCACCGGGCGAGCAGGTCGTTCACCTCGCGCCCCAGCTCGGCGAGTTCCTCGTCGGTCAGGTGCAGCCAGCGGTCGGTGGAGAACGGCCCCGAGGGCCAGGCGGCCTGGCTGGCCTCGTCGGTGGCGTGCCAGGCGCGGGCGAGGGCGACGTGCCGGTCCAGGTTGAGCGAGGTGGCGGCGTCGGCGACCGCCCGGGCGGCGGGGTCGGCGTCGAAGTCCGACTGGGACCAGCGCACGCCCCGGCTGACCAGGCGCCACCAGCGTTCCCGGCGGTCGCGGGCCAGCTCGGGCGCCTCCTCGAGCAGCTCGGCGCCGGCCAGCACCCTGAGGTGGTGGCTGACGTTCGCCGGGGCCTGGTCGGTCCGCTCGGCGAGCTGGCCGACGGTCGACGGGCCGTGCACCTTGAGCACGTCCATCAACCGGCGACGCAGCGGGTGGGACAGCGCGGCGAGGACCCGCGAGTCGGTGACCTGGCGCACCTCAGGGTTCGTCATGCCGCCAGTCTGGCATCAGCAACGACAGTTGCGCAATGACTCTTGCGCAACTGTCGTTGCTGGTTCCGTCCCGGCGGGCGCTCGACACCCCGCCCGCGCTGTCCCGGCGGTCGGTGTCGCCGGCGGGTCAGGCGGCCAGCCGGCGGCCCAGCTCGTCGGCGACCTGCGCGGCCATGGTGGCGGGGATCGCCGCGGCGATCTTCTCGGGGGTGAGGGTGGCGAGCACGCCCGCCACGATCGCCTGCTCGTCGGTGAAGTCCCTGCCGGACAGCGCGGTGAGCTGCGCGACGAGCGCGTCGAGCCGCTGCATCGTGTAGTCCAGCTTCGCCACGATGCTGTTGCTGGCCTTCTCGGGGCCGCCCGCGTCGGGGTCGACGCTGCGCCCCATGCTCGACCCGCCGTAGAACAGGCCGGCGTAAATGCTGTTGATCTGACTCTCGGCCTGTGCGCTCATGTCGTCCTCCAGAAGTCCGATGGCGGTCAGGTAGCGGCGGAACAGCGGGGTCTGGTCGCGTCCCGCCTTGATCGAGTCGCGGAAGAAACTGAAGTGGGTGTGCCACAGGTGGGAGTCGTCCCCGCTCGTCCGCTTGCGCAGGCGGTCCCACCGTCGGACGACCTTGCCGTCCGGGGAGTAGATGATCTCCCTGACGTCCCGGCTGTCCGGGGTGTTGGCGACGCACTGCGCCACGCACCAGTTGGAGAAGGTGCGCAGGTCGTGCGTACGGCCGCCGGAGCGGACCTCGAAGATGCCGACGTCGAGCGCCGCCGCGTCGAGGGTCAGGCCGGCGGAGTCGCGCGGCGACTCGACGACGGAGTAGTCCTTGGTCACCACCCGGTCGGAGCCGCAGTGGTAGCCGCCCCGGTGGGCGGGGTCGCCGACGATGCCGACCTCGGCGGGTTCGAGGTCCTGGCTGCGGCTGGTGTCGGGGTCGATGTCGAGGTGGTCGAGCAGCAGACGGCGGACGGTCAACAGGTTCTCCGGTGCCCGCGTCATGGGATTCCCCCTTGCGGATGGTCAGGGGCCGGGCACAACGGTGACACCGCGTAGGCGGTGTGGGGCCACACGTGCGGGGCCCGGCCGAGTGGTGCACAGCGCCGGGCGTTGGCCCAACCATAACGCCGCCGATGAATGAATGCCCAGCTCAGGAGGGGTTTTTTCGACTGGGAGAAAGCTGTGCGGCGGTCGCCGTGATCGGCAGCACCACTGCGGACGGTCGCTGCGGGTCGTGCAGGATCTCTCGCCATCCGGCACGGAGGGTGACGGCAGCACCGAGGGCTTCGCCGGTGCCGGGGTTGCGCGCGTAGCGCGGATGGGCGCCGCCGGAGACCTGGACCCGCAGCCGGTGCCCGGGCGCGAACCGGTGTGCCGTGGGCCAGAGCTCCACCGGCACGCGCACCACGCCGGCCGGGTCGGTGGGGTACCGGCCGGGCGCGACGCGGACCAGCCCGTCGCAGACGTTCCAGGACCGGCCACGCCGGTCCACGTCGCACAGTCGCACGAAGACGTCCAGGTGGGACAGTTCGCTGCGGAGGTGGATCTCGGCGCGTACCGGGCCGATCACCTCGACGGGCGCGTCGAGCGGGGCGCTGGTGAAGGTCAGCACGTCGGGTCGGGCCTCGACCGGACGGTTGTCCACCGGCCCGGCACGCTGGGCGACGAGCAGCGGCCCGCCGAGCGAGGGCGTCGGGTCGACCGGGTCGTAGCGGAAGCGATCCGGCGCCGACGGGACCGGCGTCGCGGTGCCCAGCCCGCCGCCCGGGTGCAGGTGCCACCGGATCGGCGCGGCCGGCGGGGGCCAGTCCGGCAGGTCGCGCCAGCCGCCACCGGCCCCGCCGACGTGCACCCGCACTGGGGCCGCCCGGCCGGCGGCGGTGCCCCGCCGCTCCGCCCGGTGCGGCGGGCGGCCGGCGAGGTGCTCGTCGAGCCAGTCCAGCCCCTCGCGCAGGGCGGCGACGAACAGCCCTGGGCTGCCGTGGGTCCACGGCCCGACGGTCAGCCGGGGGTGGGCACCGGCCGCGCGCAGCGCCGCGAAGTCGCGCAGCTGCGCCGGCAGGAAGATGTCGTGCCAGCCGGTCACCATCGCCACCGGGGCGCGGACCTCGGCGATCCGGTCGCCGAAGACGCGGTCGCGCCAGTAGCCGGCGTCCGGGGTGTGGTGGCGCAGCCACTCCTGGAAGAACGGCACCGTCACGCCGGTGGCCACGCGGTCCGCCTCCAGCAGCGGCAGGTGCGCCAGCGCCGCCGTGAGCCGGGGCTGGCCGCGCTTGAGCTCCCACTGCCGGGCCAGCCACGGCACGGTCTGCGCCTGGAGCAGCTCCGCCCAGGTGAGGACCGTGTCCAGGGCGAAGGACTCCCCGGCGTACGTCGAGTCGCGGGTGCCCGAGGCGGTCACCACCGCGACCATCGCCCGCAGCTCCTGTCCCGCGTCGGCGGCCAGGGCCCACTGCACGAAGCCCTGGTAGCTCGCGCCGAACATGCCGAACGCGCCGGACCACCAGGACTGGCGGCGTAGCCAGTCGAGGGTGTCCAGGCCGTCGTCGCGTTCGTGCACCAGCGGGTCGAAGGTGCCGCCCGAGCCGAACGTGCCGCGACAGGACTGGATCACCACGTGGAAGCCGCGCTCGGCGGCCAGCCGGCCGAGCAGCCGCATCGGCCCGCCCCGCCCGTAGGGGGTGCGGATCAGCACGGTGGGCGCGCCGGGCAGGTCCGGGGCGTAGTGGTCGGTGCGCAGTGGCACACCGTCGCGGACCCGCACCGCGACGCCACGGGTGACGGTGACCCGCCGGGTGCGCGCGGGCGGCAGCCGCAGCGCGGCGGCGGCGAGCCGGACGGCCGGCCGGTCGAGCACGGCGTCAGCCCTTCGCGCGCCGGGGCGGCTCGTCGCGGGCGGCCCGGACGGTGTCACGGTGCTCCCGCATCGAGGCGGTCATCGCGGCCATGAACCGGTGCACGACCTCCAGCTCGTCGTCGCCAAAGCCGGCCATCACCTCGTCGGTGCGCCGGCCCAGCGGGCGGAAGAAGTCCGTCGCCAGCGCCGCGCCCCGCTCGGCGTAGTGCAGGAAGACCTTGCGCCGGTCGGCGGTGTCGCGGTCGCGGCGGATGTGCCCGGCGCGCTCCAGCCGGTCGATCAGCGCGGTGACGGATCCGGAGGAGAGGCTGAGCTGCTCGCCGAGACGCCCGGGGGTGATCGGCTGGCCGGCCAGCTCGGCGTCCATCACCGCGATCAGCGCCTGCAGGTCGGTCGCGCCCAGCCCGTGCAGGTTGGCGAAGGCGTGCCCGACGTGCTGCGCGTCGACGGAGTAGCGGCGCAGCTCGGCCGCGATCTCGGCGACCAGCTTCTCGCGGCGGGTGTCGCGCCGCCGGTACATGCCGTGGCCTGTCACGTCCGCCGCTTCCTCCCGCCGCCGCTGCGGTTGCAGCATAACTCAGCGGCCGATAATCTCGATCATCGAGATACTCGGCGGTCGGCATACTTCCGTCAGCGGCGAGGTCTTGCGTCGAAGCAGTCCCGCCGAGAGACCGTGAGGGCATCCGATGTCTGTGTTCACCCACGTGGCCCGCGGACGACTGGCCGCGTGGCTCACCGTGGTCGCCGCGATCGTCCTCGGCACGGCCGTCCTCGGGCTGCCCAGGCCCGACAACCCGGCTCCCGTCTCGGCCACCGGCCTGTCCGTCCAGTGGCAGTCGACCCAGGTGGAGCGCCTCCAGGACCAGTTGCCCTCCCGCGACGTCCAGCCGGCGATCGTCGTGGTCAGCCGCGCCGACGGCGGGCCGCTCACCGAGGCCGACCGCGCGGCGCTCACCGGGCAGTCCGACGACCTCGGCCGGTTCGCCGCCGGCGGCCGCGTCGGCCCACCGCAGGTCTCCCCCGACGGCACCGTCGCGCTCGTCGCCGTGCCGCTGTCCACCGGCGGCGGGCAGGCGGAGGTCGCCGGCCGGGTCGACGCGCTCCGCGCCTCCCTGGACGACGTGCCCAGGGCACTCACCGTCGAGGTGACCGGCGGGCCCGCGTTCACCACCGACCTGACCAAGGTCTTCGACGGCGCCGACACCACGCTGCTCGTCGTCACCGCCTGCGTCGTCGCGCTGCTGCTGCTGATCACCTACCGCAGCCCGTTCCTGTGGATCGTGCCGCTCGTCGTCGTCGCGGCGACCGAGCAGGTCACGCTGCGCGCCCTCGACACGATCGTCCCGGCGGTCGGCATCAACCTGCCCGGCGGCGCCGTCACCGGCATCGCCAGCGTCCTCGTCTTCGGGGCCGCCACGGACTACGCGCTGCTGCTCATCGCCCGCTACCGGGAGGAGCTGCGCCGCGAGGAGGACCGCTTCGTGGCGATGCGCGCCGCGCTGCGCCGCACCGCCGAGCCCATCCTCGCCAGCGGCTTCACCGTCGTGCTCGGCGTGCTCACCCTGCTGCTGTCCGAGCAGGAGTTGAACCGCGCCCTCGCCGTGGCCTGCGCGACGGGCGTCGTCCTCGCCATGCTCTCCGCGCTGGTCGTCCTGCCCGCCGCACTGGTGATCTTCGGTCGTGGTCTGTTCTGGCCGTTCGCGCCCCGGGTCGGCGGCGCGGTCCGCGAGGGCCGGCTGTGGGGCCGCCTCGGCGCCGCCGTCGAACGCCGTCCGGTGCCGGTCGCCGTGCTCGCGGCGCTGCTGCTCGCGGGGCTCGCCCTCGGCGGGCTCGGCATCCGCACCGGCCTGCCCGAGACCGAGCAGTTCCGGGTCAAGCCCGAGGCGGTGGCCGGCGCGGAGACCCTCGCCCGCGCCTTCCCCGCCGGGACGACCCAGCCGGTCGCGGTCCTGACCACCCCCTCGGCGGTACGGGCCGTCACGGACGCCGCCGCGGCCGTGCCCGGCGTCGCCTCGGCGCGGCCCGGCGAGGCGGGCGCGCGGGTCGCCCAGGTCGACGTCGTCCTCGACGCGGAGCCCGGCACCGCCGCCTCCGACCGCACCGTCGAGGCGCTGCGCGACGCGGTCGCGGCCGTGCCCGACTCCGCCCCGCCCGCGGTGGAGGGCGCCGCCACGTTCGACGGGGCCGTCGTGGGCGGCCCGGTCGCCGCGACCTACGACTCGGGCGAGGCCGACGGCAAGGACCTGCGGCTCATCCTGCCGGTCATCCTGCTGCTCGTCGGCGCCGTGCTCGTGCTGCTCCTGCGCGGCCTGATCGCGCCGGTGCTGCTCGTGCTCACCGTGATCGCGTCGTTCTTCGCCAGCATCGGCGCGTCGTGGCTGATCTTCGACCACGTGCTCGGGTTCCCCGCGCTGGACAGCGGCGTGCTCCTGCTCGCCTTCGTGTTCCTGGTGGCGCTGGGCGTCGACTACAACATCTTCCTCGTCACCCGGGCCCGCGAGGACGCGCGGCGCACCGGCACCCGGGACGGCATGCTGTCGGCCCTGCGGGTCACCGGCGGTGTCATCACGAGCGCCGGCATCCTGCTCGCGGCGGTCTTCGCCGTGCTGGGCGTCCTGCCGCTGATCCTGCTGACCCAGATCGGGATCATCGTCTGCATCGGCGTCCTGCTGGACACCCTGCTCGTCCGGACGGTCCTGGTGCCGGCGCTGGCGTTCGCGCTCGGCGACCGCTTCTGGTGGCCGGGCCGGATCGCCCCCGAGCCCGCCACGGCCGACCCGGAGCCGGCGGCGGCCCGGGACTGACCGACACGATCGGGGCCGTGGCGCGACCTGGCCCGCCGGGTCGGGGTCACCCACTCGGCGACGGCACGGCCCCGGCAGGGGCTACGGAGCCGGGTCAGGCGTCGGCGCGCACCGCCGCCGGTTCCGGTTCCGCCGGGGCGTCGCCCACCGCCCGGTCGCGGGTGGCCCAGGCCACCACGAACAACACCGTCCACGCCACCCCGAGCAGCACCGCCGTGGCGCTGCCGCTGGCGGTGCTCCACCCCAGGTAGAGGCGGGCGCCGACGATGCCGACCATCCCGGCCGCCGCGCCGGTCCAGGCGGCCACCGCCACCGGCCAGCGCGCCCCGCGCGACAGCAGCCAGGCGAGGGTGCAGAGGCTGGCCGCCACCACGGCGTTCTGCGTCGGGAACAGGGCGGGATCCCGGCCCCCCGGGCCGCCGGTGGCCGGCCCCGTCAGGTCGACCACCACGGCGAGCACCACCAGCGGCACGAACGCCCCCACCGTGCCGACCACGCTGAGCAGGTCGGCCCGCCAGGGCCGGTTGCGCCAGGCCAGCACCGCGGCCACGACGGCCACCAGCACGATCAGCGCCGACCCGCGCAGCGCCGAGACGACCGCCAGCGTGACGTCGACCGCCCCCGGCGTACGCCGGTCGGCGAACCAGTCGGCGATGGCCCCGTCGATCACCGCCAGCCCGCTGTGCCGGACCACCGCCCCCAGCACCCAGGCGATGGCGAACCCCGCCACGAAGAGCAGCAGCAGCCCGCCGACCAGGTTGATCAGCAGCGTCCAGGCCGGCCCGACGTGCATGGCGAGCAGGAAGAACAGCACGCCGTAGCGGCCGCTGAGCCAGCGCACCGGCCGCAGCCCGGCGGCCCGGGACGCGAGCGCCCGCGCCGGGTCCGGGTTGCGGCCCAGCCACCGCCCCGCCAGCACCACCGCGACCAGCGCGGCCACCAGCACCAGCACGGCGCCGGTGGCCCGCCCCAGCAGCCGGGAGACCGTCTCGTACGACTCGCCGGCCAGGTTGCCGGCCAGCACCGAACCGCCCACCCAGGTCACCACGCCGGCGAGGTTCCACGGCGCGAACCGCCGGTACGGCATCCCCGCCGCGCCGGCCAGCCGGGGCACCAGGGTGCGGGCGAAGGCCACCCAGCGGGCGGTCAGCACGCCACGCCCGCCCAGCCGGCCCAGCATCGCGTCCGCCCGGCCCCACCGCTCGTGGCCCACCCGGGCCCCGAGCCGGCCGGCCCGCAGCCGGGGCCCGTACCGCCGGCCGGCACGGAACGCGAGTGTGTCCCCGATCACGGCTGCAAGGATCATCACCAGCAGGGCCGGCGCGAGCCGCAGCGTCCCCGCGTACGCTAGGAAACCGACCAGCAACAGGGTCGCCTCGCCCGGCACCAGCAGACCGAAGATCACGGCGGTCTCCCCCGCGACGATCATCGCGGCGATCACATAGATCAGCAGGGGCGGCAGGCCCTGCAGCCAGGTCAGCAGGTCGTGCATCGGGCCCCCATTCCCACGGGGGTCAGCATGCCAGGCGCTGAAACGGTCGGAACATCAGTTTCGGCAGAGATCCGGGCCATCTGGGGGGAGACCCCGACGCGTGCCCCGGCAACCGCAGACAGGAGTATGAAGCGTATGCAGCTTCGCACCGACCTCCGCAACGTCGCCATCATCGCCCACGTCGACCACGGCAAGACGACCCTGGTCGACGCCATGTTGCGGCAGGCCGGCGCCTACGGCGCCCGCGGCGAGGTAACCGAGCGGGTCATGGACTCGATGGACCTCGAACGGGAAAAGGGCATCACCATCCTGGCCAAGAACACCGGCGTGCGGTACATGCCGGCGGACGGCTCCGACCCGGTGACCATCAACATCATCGACACCCCCGGCCACGCCGACTTCGGCGGCGAGGTGGAGCGCGGCCTGACCATGGTCGACGGGGTGGTGCTGCTGGTGGACGCCAGTGAAGGCCCCCTGCCGCAGACCCGGTTCGTGCTCCGCAAGGCACTCAAGGCCCGCATGCCGATCATCCTCGTGATCAACAAGGTGGACCGTCCCGACGCCCGTATCAAGGAGGTCGTGGACGAGGCCTACGAACTCTTCCTCGACCTGGACGCCGACGAGGAGCAGATCGACTTCCCGATCGTCTACGCCTGCGCCCGCGACGGCATCGCCTCGCTGACCCAGCCCGCCGACGGCGCGGTCCCGGACGACAGCCACAACCTCGAGCCGCTGTTCCGCACCCTGCTCGACACCATCCCGCCGCCCGCGTACGAGGAGGACGCGCCGCTGCAGGCGCACGTCACGAACCTCGACGCGTCCCCGTTCCTCGGCCGCCTGGCGCTGTGCCGGGTGCGGCAGGGCACCATCCGCAAGGGCGAGACCGTGGCCTGGTGCCGCACCGACGGCAGCACCCAGCGGGTCCGCATCTCCGAGCTGCTGATGACCGAGGGCCTGGAGCGCAAGCCCGCCGACTCGGCCGGCCCGGGCGACATCATCGCGGTCGCCGGCATCCCCGAGATCATGATCGGTGAGACCCTGGCCGACGCGGAGAACCCGCAGCCCCTGCCGCTGATCACCGTCGACGAGCCGGCCATCTCGATGACCATCGGCACCAACACCTCGCCGCTGGTCGGCCGGGTCAAGGGCGCCAAGGTCACCGCCCGCATGGTCAAGGACCGGCTCGACAAGGAGCTGATCGGCAACGTGTCGCTGCGGGTGCTGCCCACCGAGCGCCCGGACGCCTGGGAGGTGCAGGGCCGCGGCGAGCTGGCCCTGGCCATCCTGGTCGAGCAGATGCGCCGCGAGTCCTACGAGCTGACCGTGGGCAAGCCGCAGGTCGTCACCAGGGAGATCGACGGTAAGACCTGCGAGCCGGTCGAGCGGCTCACCATCGACGCCCCCGAGGAGTACCTCGGCGCGATCACCCAGCTCCTCGCGACCCGCAAGGGCCGGATGGAGCAGCTGGTCAACCACGGCACCGGCTGGATCCGGATGGAGTGGCTGGTCCCGGCCCGCGGCCTGATCGGCTTCCGCACCGAGTTCCTCACCGAGACCCGGGGCACCGGCATCCTGCACCACGTGTTCGAGTCGTACGAGCCGTGGGTCGGCGAGCTGCGCACCCGCAACAACGGCTCGCTGGTCGCCGACCGCTCGGGCGCGGTCACCGCGTTCGCGATGACCAACCTCCAAGAGCGCGGCCAGCTCTTCGTCGAGCCCGGCACCGAGGTGTACGAGGGCATGATCGTCGGGGAGAACTCCCGCTCCGACGACATGGACGTCAACATCACCAAGGAGAAGAAGCTGACCAACATGCGCTCCTCCACGGCCGACGAGACCGAGAAGCTGATCCCGCCGCGCAAGCTGTCGCTGGAGCAGGCCCTCGAGTTCTGCCGCGAGGACGAGTGCGTCGAGGTCACCCCGGCCGCCGTCCGGATCCGCAAGGTGGTGCTCGACCAGACCGCCCGCGGCCGGGCCGCCGCCCGCCGCAAGCACGCCGGCTGACGTACGACCGCAGCCGCCCCGGAGCCCGGACCGCCCCACGCGGTCCGGGCTCCGCCCGTCTGCGACGCCCGGGTCAGGCGGGGCGGGTGGCGAGGAAGGCGAAGAGGTCGGGCACCGGGCCGGGGCCGGACTCGGCCGTGCGGACCAGGGTCAGGCCGGCGTCGGTGACCGCGTTGAGCAGGTCGGCCAGCGGGACGTGCCACGCGCCCACACGCACCCGCACCCCGTGCGGCGTCCACGCCCGGAAGCTGCGCTCCCGGTCGGCGTAGCCGCCGTCGACCACGATCCGCTCCGGGTCGGCGCGGTCGGCGAACGCGCCGACGAAACACGGGTGCACTCCGACGTGGACGAACCGCCCGCCGGGCGCGAGCACCCGGGCCGCCTCGGCGAGCACCGCCGCGTAGTCGGGCACGTCGGTGTGGGCGAGCACGCACGCCACGGCCGGCACCGAGCCGTCGGCGACCGGCAGCGCCGCCGCGTCGGCGCGGGCCACCGGCAGGCGCGGCCGGGCGTGCCGCAACTGCCCGCCCGACAGGTCGACCCCCACCGGGTGCCACCCCAGCCGGCGCAGCTCCGCCGCCTGCAGGCCCGAGCCGCAGCACAGGTCGAGGCAGCGGCCGGCGCCGGCGCCGAGCAGGTCGCGCAACCGGCCGCGGACCCGGGTCATGTAGTCGCTGGACGTGTCGGCGGCGAACGCCTCGTACCAGTCGGCGTGCGCGTCGTAGGCGGCAACCGTCATTCCCGCACGGTACGACGCATCGCCCCGTTCCGCCGTCCCGCCGGTGATCCGCTACGGTCTGCCGCATGACCTGGGACGAGCTCGACGCCCACCTGGACGGGGTGCCCGGCACCGTGTCGGCGTACGTGGGGCGGCCCGGCGCCGACCCCGCCTGGACCCGGCACGCCGACGCCACCCACTACGCGGCCAGCACCATGAAGGCGGCGGTGCTCGTCGCGCTGCACCGGGCCGCCGAGGCCGGCGCCCTCGACCTGGACGCCCCGGTGCCGGTGCGCAACGAGTTCGACTCGGCGCTGCCCGGCGCGCCCCGGTTCTCCTGCGCCCGCCACTACGACAACGACGAGGCCGTCTGGGAGCGGGTCGGCGACAGCGCGCCGCTGCGCTGGCTCGCCCACCGGATGATCGTCCGCTCCAGCAACCTCGCCACCAACATCGTCATCGGCCACGTCGGCCTGCCGGCGGTGGCGCAGGTCTGGGCGCTTGCCGGGGCCCGGCACAGCGTCACCGGGCGGGGCATCGAGGACTTCGCGGCCCGCGAGGCGGGCATCACCAACCTGGTCACCGCCGCCGACCTGGCCGCCCTGCTCGGCGCGCTGGCCACCGGGGCGGACACCCCGGGTCCGCTCGCCTCGCCGGCCGGCTGCGCCGCCATGCTCGACGTGCTGTTCGCCCAGGAGCACCGCGAGGACCTCGCCGCCGGGCTGCCCGAGGGCACCCGCATCGCGCACAAGAACGGCTGGGTGCACGGCGTGCGGCACGGCGCCGGGGTGGTGTTCCCCGGCGACGCGCCGGCGTACGCGGTCGTCGCCTGCACCACCACCGACCTCGCCGACGGCGGCCCCGACGGCGACGAGGCGGAGGACGACGCCTGCCGGCTGATCGCCGGGATCTCCGCCGCCGCCTGGGCCGCCCGACACGACCTGTGACGGCCGGTCGGCCCGCCGGGGCCGGCGCCGCGCAGTGCCGTCACTCCAGCAGGTGCGCCCGCAGCGCCGCCACGACGTCGTCGGTGATCCCGAGTCCGTCACGCAGGTACGCCCCGAACGAGCCGTGCACCCGGCGCACCTCCCCGTACGCGGCGTCGAGGTACTCCTCGCGCACCTCCAGCACCGGCCGGACCGCCCCGACGTCCAGCCCCGGCTGCCGCCGGCGCATCGCCTCCAGGAGGACCTCCCGCAGGCTCTCGGTCAGCGCGTTGTTCGCCAGGTAGTCCGCCCGGATCGCGGCCTCGTCCACGCCGAGCGCGCTGAGCAGCAGCACCGTCAACCAGCCGGTGCGGTCCTTGCCCGCCGAACAGTGGTAGACCAGCGGCAGGTTCCGCGCCTCCGCGGCCAGCCGCACCGCCGCGCCGAAGCTCTCCCGCGCCGACGCCCCCGTGACGAACCAGCGGTAGATCGCCGCCATCGCCGCCGGGGTGCCCTGCTCGGCCAGGGCCGCGTACGCGCCCAGGTCGTGCCCGAGCAGCACCGCCGAGACGTAGGTGAAGACGGGGTGTTCGGCGTCGTGCACCGGCAGGTGCACCACGGTCGGCTCACCCGGCAGCCGGTCCGGCGGGGCGACCACGATCTCCGAGCGGTCCCGCAGGTCGACCACGCAGGCCGGGCCGAGCCTCGCCAGCACCGGTAGGTCCTCGTCGGCCAGCCGGCCCAGCGCCGGGGTGCGGATCAGCACGCCCGGCCGCACCCGCCGGCCGTCCACGCCGACCAGCCCGCCGAGGTCCCGGGCGTTCGGCGCGCCCACCAGATCCCAGTTCCGCTCGCTCATGCCGGCACTCCGCTCCCCTCCGTGCCGCCATGAGGCACCACCGCACCACGCCCCACGATTCGCTCGTTCCGCTCGCTCATGCCGGCACTCCGCTCCGCTCCGTGCCGACATGAGGCACCACCGCACCACGCCCCACGATTCGCTCGCTCCGCTCGCTCATGCCGGCCTCCCCTTCGCCCGTGCGTGTCCGTATAGGGTGCCGGACATGACGATCGCCGCGGTGCGCACCCACCGGCTCTCCGCTCCCCTGCACACCCCGTTCGTCACCGCGCTGCGCCGCACCACCACCGTGGAGACCCTGGTGGTGGAGGTCGTCGACGCCGACGGCCGCTCCGGCTACGGCGAGGCGCCGCAGGTGTGGCAGGTGACCGGGGCGTCGGTGGCCGGCTCCGAGGCGTGCGTCCGCGACCTGCTCGGCCCGGCGCTCACCGGGCGAGACGCCGACGATCTGGTGGCCCGCTGCACCGAGGTGCAACGGGCGGTCGCCGGCAACGAGGCGGCGAAGGCGGCCGTCGACGTCGCCCTGCACGACCTGGCGGCTCGGCGGCTCGGCGTACCGCTGGTGCGGCTGCTCGGCGGCACGGGCCTGCGGGTCCCCACGGACGTCACGCTCGCCGCCGGCGAGGCGGTGGACCTCGCGGCGGCGGCCCGGCAGCGGCGGGCGGAGGGCTTCGGCGTGCTCAAGATGAAGGTGGGCACCGACGCGGCCGGCGACCTGGAGCGGGTCCGCGCCGTGCGGGCGGCCGTCGGTCCGGACGTGCGGATCCGGCTCGACGCCAACCAGGGCTGGACCCCGCGCGAGGCGGTCCGGGTGATCCGCGGCGTCGAGGACGCGGGGCTGGACGTGGAACTGGTCGAGCAGCCGGTCCCGCGCTGGGACCTCGACGGGCTGGCCTGGGTCAGCGACCGGGTGGACGTGCCGGTCCTCGCCGACGAGTCGGTCTTCGGCGTCCGCGACCTGGTCGAGGTGATCCGCCGCCGGGCCGCCGACATGGTCAACGTCAAGCTCGCCAAGTGCGGCGGCCTGCACCCCGCCCGGACCCTGCTCGACCTGGCCGCCGCGCACGGCCTCGGCACCGTCGTCGGGTCGATGATGGAGAGCGAGGTGGGCATCGGCGCCGCCGCCAGCCTGGTCGCCGCCTACGGCACCACGGCCGTCGCCGACCTGGACGCCGCCTGGTGGCTGGCCTGGTCGCCGGTGCGGGGCGGCCTCCGGTACGACGGCGCGACCGTCGTGCTGCCGGACGCGCCGGGCCTCGGCGTGACCTCCGTGACTGAAGCAAAGATGCAGACTCGTGATTGCTGACTGGCGGAAACTTTCATAGGGTCGCGGGAACGATCGAGCTGGGGGTGGACGTGGAGCTGCAACCGGGCCGGGAGGCCGTGGTCCGGGTCGCCGTCGCGACCCTCTGGACCTCTCCCGAGGCGGTACGACCCGTCGACGGTCCCGCCCTGGCCGCGCGCACCGACATCGCGGCCTGGATCTCCGGGTTGGACACCGACCAGCAGGTCGGCGACTGCGTGCTGAGCCAACTGCTGCTCGGCGAGCGGGTGCTCGTCACCGACGTGCGCCCGGACGGCTGGGCGCACGTGGTGGCCGTCGAGCAGTCGGCCCCCGGGCTGCACCCGCGCGGCTACCCCGGCTGGCTCCCCGCCGAGCAGCTCGCCCCGGGCGCGGGCCCCGCCGACGCCGAGGCGCTCGTGGTCGACGCCACCGTCACCGCCCTGCGTACCGCCCCGGGCGGGGCCGAGGTCGTGCCCGGGGTGGTCCTCGGCACCCGGCTGGCCCCGGCCGGCCCGGCGGCCGACGGCTGGCGCCCCGTGCACGCGCCCGGGCACGCCGACCCGCTCTGGCTGCCCGCCGCCCACGCCGTGCCGGTGCCCACCACGCCCCCGTCGGCCGGGGAGGTGCTGGCCGTCGCCCAGCGGCTGCTCGACGTCGTCTACATCTGGGGCGGCGTGTCCGCGTACGGCATCGACTGCTCCGGCCTGGTCCACCTGGCCTGGCGGCGGCTCGGCGTGCTGCTGCCGCGCGACGCCGACGACCAGGCCGCGGCGACCACGCCGGTGCCGCTGGGCACGGAACGCCCCGGCGACCTCTACTTCTTCGCCCGGCCCGGCCGGAAGATCCACCACATCGGCATCGTCACCGCCGACCCCCGTCCCGGCGACGACCGGCGGATGCTGCACGCCTGCTACCTCCAGCGTCGGGTGCTGGAGGAGCGGCTGCCGGCCGAACGCACCGCCACCCTGGTCGGCGCGCACCGGGTCTGACCCGCGTACGGCACGAGGGGGCGCTCCCGGTCCGGGAGCGCCCCCTCGTCGCGCGGGTACGCCTCAGCGGCGGGCGTCGGACAGCAGGCGGCGCCGGTCGCGGGAGGACTTGACCAGGCTGGCGACGGTCGCCACGGCGAGGGTGCCGAGGATGACGACAAGCGAGAGCCAGATCGGGATGTGCGGGGCCCAGGAGACGTGCTGCCCACCGTTGACGAACGGCAGGTTGTTGCCGGCCAGGGCCTCCAGCACCAGCTTGACGCCGATGAAGCCGAGCACCACGGCCAGGCCGTGGGTCAGGTAGATCAGCCGGTCCAGCAGGCCGCCGAGCAGGAAGTAGAGCTGCCGGAGCCCCATCAGCGCGAAGACGTTCGCGGTGAAGACCAGGTACGGCTCCTGGGTGATACCGAAGATCGCCGGGATCGAGTCGATCGCGAAGATCAGGTCGGTGGTGCCGATGGCGATCATGACGATCAGCATCGGGGTGAAGATCCGCTTGCCCTTCGGCGAGTGGGTGGTCAGCTTGGCGCCGTCGTAGTCCTTCGAGATCGGCAGCGCCCTGCGGCTCCACCGGATCAGCACGTTCTCGTTGAACTCGTCCTCGTCCGGCTCGCCCTGCCGGGCCAGGTTGATCGCGGTGTAGATCAGGAACGCCCCGAAGATGTAGAACACCCAGGAGAACTGGGAGATCAGGGCCGCGCCGGCGGCGATGAACCCACCCCGCATGACCAGCGCCAGCACGATGCCGATGAGCAGCACCTTCTGCTGGTACTGCCGGGGCACCCCGAACCGCGCCATGATGATCACGAAGACGAAGAGGTTGTCGACCGAGAGGCTGTACTCGGTCAGCCAGCCGGTGTAGAACTGCCCGGCCGCGCTCGCCCCGGAGGCCAGCCAGACGCCGGCGCCGAAGATCAGAGCCAGGCCCACGTAGAAGCCGACCCACAGGCTCGACTCACGCACACTCGGCTCGTGGGGGCGCCGACCGATGATCAGCAGATCCACGAGGAGGACCGCGGTCAGTACGACGAGGGTCCCCGCCCAGACCAGTCCGGACACGTCCAAGGTTCATTCCTCCGGCAGACACGCAACGACGGGCACACCGTACGCCCTCGGTGGGCGCGGTGTGCCGGTGACGCTGACTCTGGTGACTGTCGGAGGTCTCTTCCGTCACCGTCCTGCGGGCGGTGACCGACGGGGCCGGGTCGCGCACCGGGGACCGACGCTCGACCGTGCTGACGACTCCGTCACGGGGGAATACTCCCCTCCTCGTCCGCCATTCTTGCCCACCGCGCCCAGTCACCGCACCCCGGGCTGCCCGTGTCTTCGCCCACCGTCGGCCGCCGACCCTCCCGGTGAGGCTGAGCGCACTGCGCGTAGAGCATCCTAGGAGGCTAGTGCTCCTGGGTGGCGGGGTCGCGCGGGTCCGCCGGCGACCCCGCGGGCACCAGCGGGTCGGCCAGCGGCCAGCCGGCCGCGAGCAGCGCGTCGCAGGCGGCCACCGCGCGGGCCAGCCGCTCCGGATGCGGTCCGGTCAGCTCGACCACCGGCACCCCGCACCCGGCCAACTCCGTCCGGAACCGCCCGGTCATCCACGCCCGCAGGTGTTCCCCGTCGCGCAGCCCGTCGTCGTCGAAGGGCACCCCGACGTGGTCGGTCAGCAGGTACAGCGCGGGCCGCCGGGCCGCCGCGCGCACCTGGACCGACGCCGACCCGAGGTAGCGCTCCTCCCACACGGCGCTGGCCCGGGCGTCGGTGTCGCAGAACAGCAGCGGGCCGCACGACCGGGCCGCCGCGTCCTCCGCCGCCTGCTGCTCCCGGACCACCTCGGCGAAGTCGTCGCGATCCCAGGACACGTCGAAGATCGTTGCCGCCGGGTCACGCTCGCGCAGCCGGGCCAGTTTCCGTTCGGTCAGCTCCCGGCCGTACTCGGGGACCCACCGGGTGCCGTAGTGCGCCGCGAGGGCGGCGGCCATCGTGGTGGTGCCGGTGGACTCCGCGCCGACCACCACCACCCGCCGCACGAACCACGCCCGCACCGGCGCGCTGAGCCGGCCCCAGTGGCCCGCCGGGTCCGCGCGCACCGCCGTCCCGGAGACCGGCACGCGCCGCCGCCCCTGGTCCACGCACACGCCGACGGCGTCGAAGCGCCGGGCCAGTTCCTCGCCGTACGACTCGGAGGAGAAGACGGCGTCCACCCGCCGCCCGCCCAGCGCCTCGCGGAACACCGCGCAGTGCAGGTCCCACACGGCCGGGTCGGCGTAGTCCACCGGGTGGTCGTCGTACCGGCCGACGAAGCGGACCCACGGGGTGCCCGCGTGCACCTCGCGCAGCCAGTCCAGCCGCAGCGCGAGCGGGACCGACTCCCGGCGCGACGGCGCCACCACCACGGTGACGGCCGCGCAGCGGGCGGCGGCGGCCTCGATCAGCGCGTGGTGGCCGGCGTGCGGCGGATAGAACTTGCCCACCACCAGCCCGTGCCGGAACTCCGGCGCCGCCGGCCCGGCCGCGCCGCCGCCGACCGCCGCCGGGCGTCCGTCGGCCGGCGTCGGGCCCGTCACGCCGCCACCGGGGCCGGACCGGACGGCGCCCGGGTCGCACCGGCGCCGCGCCGCAGGTCCGCCCGCCACTCGCGCAGCCCGAGCACGCAGAGGCCGAGGAAGATCAGGTAGAGCGCCGCCGTGAGGTACAGGCCCTTGTAGGCGTACAGCGGGATGTAGATCAGGTCGGCCGCGATCCACAGCCACCAGCTCTCCACCCGCTTGCGGGTCTGCCCGTACGTGGCCAGCAGCGACAGGGCGGTGGTCAGCGCGTCCGGCAGCGGCACCGTCGAGTCGGTGGCCCGGTCCAGCAGCGCCCACAGCGCGCCGGTCAGCGCCACCCCGGCCAGCCCCAGCGCCCACCACTCCCGGCGGCTCGTCCTGCGGACCGTCAGCCGGCTGCGCCGCTCGCCGCCGTAGCGCCACGCCCACCACCCGTACAGGCCCAGGACGACGTAGACGACCTGGAGGCCGGCGTCGGCGTACAGGCCGGCGGTCCAGAACAGCAGCATCAGCAGCAGCACGTTGGCGATGCCGACCGGCCAGTTGGCGATCCGCTGCCGGGCCACCAGCCAGACGTTGAGCACCCCGGTGGCGAAGCCCAGCAGTTCCGCGCGGGTGGTGCCGGTGCCCGCCACGGTGAACGCCGTGCCGGTGAGCCAGTCGATCATGCCTCTCCCCTTTCCGCGCGCCCACCCTAGATCCGCCCGACCACCGGGAACAGGCCCCCGCGAGGGCGGGCCGCCGCAGCGACGTGAAAGGCTGCGGCCATGGTGCTTGAGGTCGCGCTCATCGACGTACTGCCGGGACACGAGGACGAGTTCGCCGCCGCGTACGCCAAGGGGCACCCGGTGCTCGCCGGGACGCCGGGCTGCCGGTCGGTGCGGATGACCCGGGGCGTGGAGTCCCCGTCCCGGTTCGTGCTGCTGGTCGAGTGGGACTCGGTCGAGGCGCACAACGACAACTTCCGGGGCACCGAACGTTTCACGCAGTGGCGGGCGCTGATCGGCCCGTACTTCGCCAACCCGCCGCTGGTCGAGCACTTCGTGGACGTGCCGGCCTGAGGCTGTCGTACCCCTGCCCTACCCTGCGCGGTGCACGCGCCGGCTGCCGGTCCCGACGGGCTCGGGGGCGCCGGGCCCGGTGGCCGCGCGGCGATGTCCGGCGGGCAGCGCCTCGGCCGCGCTGCTCGCACGCGGCCGGGTCAGTCGGCAGGCATCGCCGCCTCGGCGCCGCGCCCGGCGGGGGTCACCCGGCGGCACGCCGGCTCAGCGCCGCGCTCGTCTCCTCCGGGCTGAGCGCCGCGTCCAGCAGCCAACCGGTGAGCTGGTCGTAGCGGTCGACGTCGGCCGTCGTCGCCAGGCGCACGTCGGTGGTCAACGCCTCCAGCATCACGGTGCGGGGGTCGGCCGGGTCGGGGAACGAATAGCAGGAGTACGGCGTGAGCGGCTGCGCCCCGCCCCGCGCGGCGACGCCCCGGGGCAGCAGCCGGATCGTCACGTGCGGCAGGCCGGCCAGGTCGACCAGGAACCGCAGCTGCTCCTGCCGCACCTGCGGCGGGATGTCGTCGGCCTCGCAGGCCGCCTCGGCGATCACCGCCGTGTAGCGGGGCGGATCGGTGCGCCGCAGCACCTCGTGCCGCATCGCGCGGGCGCGCACGTCGGCCTCCACGTCGACGGTCGGGTCGAGCAGCCGGCCGGCGGCGATCCGCAACCGGGCGTACGCCGGGGTCTGGAGCAGCCCCGGCACGACGGCGGGCTGCCAGTCCACGATGGCCGCCGCCCCCGCCTCCAGCTCGGCGTAGGTGCGCTGCCGCTCCCCCATCTCCCCCAGCGCCTTCCACCAGCCCCGGCTGGTGGCGGCGTCGCGGGCGATGACGATGAGCGCCTCCCGCTGCGGCGGCGGCACCTCGTAGACGTCGAGCAGATCGAGGACGTCGGCGAGATCCGGCCGGCTCTGCCCCAGCTCGATGCGGGACAGCTTGGAGGTGGACGCCCAGCCGAGCCGGTCGCAGACCTGCTCCAGTGTCAGCCCCTCCCGCCTGCGCAACTGGCGCAGCTCGGCGCCCAGGCGCGCGCGTCGAATGACCGGACTCGTTGGCAACGGCATCCCCGCCTCCCCACCGAGGGAGAGTACGCAGGACGATCACCCAGCGCAATAGTCTGCTCGCGTACCGCAATCGAGGCTAGTCCGACCGGGACCCGCCGGCCGCCCGTCAGGGCCGGTACGTGCCGCACGCGCAGACGTCGCCGGCCAGGTCACGGGCGGTGCGGCACCCGGGCGCGGCCGGGCCCGGCGCCCGGGCCGCCTACGCCCGGTGGAAAGCGCCCGGTGCTCTTCGGCGACGGGCCGGCGTCGTGGCGGAACCGCACGGCGAGGAGCCGACGGAGCCGCCAGCCCGCCGCCGGGCGGTCACTTCACGCCGGCGGCGTCCATGCCGCGCAGCTCCTTCTTCAGGTCGGCGACCTCGTCGCGGATCCGGGCGGCCAGCTCGAACTGCAGCTCCCGGGCCGCGGCCAGCATCTGGTCGTTGAGTTCCTGGATGAGCTGGGCCAGCTCGGCCCGGGCCATCCCCTCCCGCGCGGGCCCGGCGCCGCCGGCCCGGCCGCGACTGCGGGTCTCCTTCACCGGCGCCTTGCCCCGGGACAGCTGCCGCACCGCCCCGCCGACCCGGCTGTTCTCCGTGTCCTCCGCCTCGCGGTAGATGTCGTCGAGGATGTCGTGGATCTTCTTGCGCAGCGGCTCCGGGCTGATGCCGTGCGCCTCGTTGTGCGCGATCTGCTTGGCCCGCCGCCGGTTGGTCTCCTCGATCGCGTCCGCCATCGACGGAGTGATCTTGTCCGCGTACATGTGGACCTGGCCGGAGACGTTGCGGGCCGCCCGGCCGATGGTCTGGATCAGTGACCGGCCACTGCGCAGGAAGCCCTCCTTGTCGGCGTCGAGGATGGCGACCAGCGACACCTCGGGCAGGTCGAGGCCCTCCCGGAGCAGGTTGATGCCGACCAGCACGTCGTAGTCGCCCTTACGCAGCTCGCGCAGCAGCTCCACCCGGCGCAACGTGTCGACCTCGGAGTGCAGGTAACGCACCCGGATGCCGTTCTCCAGGAGGTAGTCGGACAGGTCCTCGGCCATCTTCTTCGTCAGCGTGGTGACCAGCACCCGCTCGTCGCGCTCGGTGCGCAGCTTGATCTCGTGCATCAGGTCGTCGATCTGGCCCTTGGTGGGCTTCACGACGACCTCGGGGTCGATCAGGCCGGTCGGCCGGATCACCTGCTCGACGAACTCGCCCTGGGCCTGCTCCAGCTCCCACGGGCCGGGCGTGGCGGACAGGAAGACCATCTGGCCCACCCGCTCCAGGAACTCGTCGAACCGCAGCGGCCGGTTGTCGGCCGCGCTGGGCAGCCGGAAGCCGTGGTCGATCAGCATCCGCTTGCGTGACGCGTCGCCCTCGTACATGCCGCCGATCTGCGGGATGGTCACGTGCGACTCGTCGACGACCGTCAGGAAGTCGTCGGGGAAGTAGTCGAGCAGGCAGTGCGGCGGGCTGCCCGGCAGCCGGCCGTCGATGTGCATCGAGTAGTTCTCGATGCCGGAGCAGAAACCGACCTGCCGCATCATCTCGATGTCGTAGGTCGTGCGCATCCGCAGCCGCTGGGCCTCCAGCAGCTTGCCCTGCCGCTCCAGCTCGGCCAACCGCTCGCCCAGCTCGGCCTCGATGTCGCGGATCGCCCGCTCCATCCGCTCCGGGCCGGCCGCGTAGTGGGTGGCCGGGAAGATCAGCAGGTGGTCGACCTCGCGGACCACGTCGCCGGTGAGCGGGTTGAGGTAGTAGAGCTTCTCCACCTCGTCACCGAAGAGCTCGATCCGGACGGCCAGCTCCTCGTAGGCCGGGATGATCTCCAGCGTGTCGCCCCGGACCCGGAAGGTGCCCCGGTTGAAGGCCATGTCGTTGCGCGAGTACTGGATGTCGACCAGGCGGCGCAGCAGCTGGTCGCGGTCGAGCTCCTGCCCGACGGCGACACGCACGGCCCGGTCGAGGTATTCCTCCGGGGTGCCCAGGCCGTAGATCGCCGAGACGGTGGCCACCACCACCACGTCGCGCCGGGTGAGCAGCGACATCGTCGCCGAGTGCCGCAGCCGCTCGACCTCCTCGTTGATCGAGGAGTCCTTCTCGATGTAGGTGTCGGTCTGCGGGATGTAGGCCTCGGGCTGGTAGTAGTCGTAGTAGGAGACGAAATACTCCACCGCGTTGTGCGGCAGCAGCTCGCTGAACTCCTTGGCCAGTTGCGCGCAGAGCGTCTTGTTGGGCGCGAGCACCAGCGTCGGCCGCTGCAACCGCTCGACGAGCCACGCCGTGGTGGCGCTCTTGCCGGTGCCGGTCGCGCCGAGCAGCACCGTGTTGCGGTCGCCGCGTCGGACCCGACGCTCCAGGTCGTCGATGGCCGCCGGCTGGTCGCCGGCCGGCTGGAAGTCGCTGACGACCTGGAAGCGGCCGTCGAGCCGGGGAATGTCGAGCGCCATGACCTCAACGGTACGCCGGGGGTCCGACACCCGCGCCGACTACGGACGGTCCCTGATCGGCTTCGATATTACCATTGTGTGGCCGATCTCACGGGACTACGCTCTCGGTGTAGGCCGCTCGCGGCGGCCGACCGGGCAGGCGGCCAGGCCCTCAGCGGCCGGCCCGCCCCCGGCACAGGGGTCGCAGCACCCGGCACGCCCGGCGTGCGCACCCGACGTGGTCGCGCCCGAGGCGCTGACCGGCCGCCGCGAGCGCCCCTGCTCGTCACCCCGCGACGGTGAATCCCGTTCAACCATCCGTGGACACCTCCGCCGCCCGGGCCGCCCGTCCCGACCAGACCTCCCCGCCGCGGGACCACCCGCCGCACGACGACGCCCACACCGGGGCCGTCCCGCGGGTGCTGACCGGCCGCCGGCGCACCACCCTGCTGGTGCTCGCGGTCGTGGCCGTGCTCTCCGCGGCGGCGCTGGTCGCGGGGCTGCTGAGCTGGTCGCCCGACCGGTCGGAGCCGTCCCGGGCGCTGACCGGTGACGAGCGCGAGCGGCTGGCCGCGATGCGGGTCACCAACCACCGCGACCTGCGGGCCGGGGTGCGGGTGACGACGGGCACCGGGTCCGACCGCATCGAACTGGTCGGCTGGGTCGACTGGTCCCGGCCGCTGGTCTACCTGGACGTCGGCGGGCCCGGCGCGGGCCCCGAACGCGGCCTGCTGCAGGCCACGCCGACCGTGGCCGTGCTGCGGCCCGACCCGTCGGCGGTGCCCACCGCCGCACCGCCTCCGCTGGTGCCGCCAGCGGACCGCTGGCGGCTGCACGACCCGTCCGGCGGGCGAGGGGTCGCCGCCGTGCTCGACCTGCTCTTCCGGCTCGGCGCGGACCGCCCCGAGCAGCCCCCGGAGGCCGCCCGCTGGGTGGGCCGCGCCACCGTCGGGGCGGAGCCGGTCGACATCCTCCAGGCACCGCCGGCCCCGGGCACGCCACCGCCACCCGCGTCCGCGGCGACGGGCGACCACCCGCGCTACTGGCTGGACCGCGACGCCCGCCTGCACCGGCTGGAGACCGGACTGCCCGGCGTCGGTCCGGTCACCGTGCAGCTCATCCGCACCGACCGGCCGACGCTGCGGCCGGTCGACGCGCTCGGCGGCCGGCCCGGGCAGCCCCGCGCCCTGACCGCCGGGGAGCGGGACCGGCTGGACCGGTTGCCCGCCCGGCTCCGCGCCGCCGGCGGCGCCGCCGTCACCCTCACCGCGCCTCTGGCCGCCGGCACCAACCTGCGCGGCGCCGGCTGGGTGAGCTGGACCGGCCGGGCCGCGTACGTGGCCGTCGCCGACCTCGGCGCACCGGAGCGCCGGGCGCTGCTGCGCGTCGACGGGACGGACGTGACCCGGGCGGAGGTCCCCGCCACGACGGTTCCCGGCACGGTGGAGGCCCCCGGCCGGCCTCCGCTGCCGCCGCCCGCCCGGGGCTGGCGGGCCGACCCGACGCGCGCCGGCGACCTGGGCCTGCTGCTCGACGCGGCGCTGCGGGCCGCCCGGTCGACCGCGTCGCGGGACGCCACCCTCCGGGTGCGCGGGGACAGCCTCTCCGGCAGGACCGTGGACGTGGTCGAGCTGCGCCCGTCCGGGGCGCTGCTGCGTTACTGGATCGACCGGTCCGGCGTGCTGCGCCGGGTGGAGCTGCGTACCCGGTCGGGCGCCTGGGCCCAGCTCGACCTGGCCCCCGGCGCGGTGCCCCGGTGGCCCGCCGCCCGGCCGGCGCCGCAGCGCCCGGAAGCGCCGGCCGCCGGGCGGTGACCGACCGGGGTCAGGATCGCCGCCGGGGCGACGTCAGGACCCCGCCGCGCCGGCGACGGCGGCCGGTGACCGGTCAGGGGCGCCAGCCGGTCTGCGCCGCCCATTCCTCGGCGCGCAGGTGCTCCTCGTCGAACCACGGGTCCTTCGCCGTGGTGTAGGTGGCGCTGTCCGGGGCCGAGGCGGCCAGTTCCCGCTTCAGCAGCAGGTAGGCCGCCCGCTGGTCCGGGTCGGCACGCAGGTGGTCGCGCATCAGCAGCGCGTACCGCCAGCCGGGCGAGTCCACGGCGCGGACGTGCAGGTACACGGGGCGGCCCGGGTCGGCGCTGCCGTGCAGCCGCTTCTCCCACCGGCCGCTGCCGGGCAGTCGGGGGTTGTCCCACCAGTCGCCGGGCAGGCGCGGGAAGCCCGCGGCGGCGAGCCGCTCGGCCAGCGGGCCGTCCGCGTCGGCGAGGGTCGGCACGGTGAGCTGGATGTCGATCACGTCCTTGGCGGCGAGGCCGGGCACCGCGGTGGAGCCGATGTGGTCGATCCGCAGGTCAGCGGGGGCGATCGCGTGGCGGATCCGGGCGGCGAGCCGCGCGTACTGCTGCGGCCAGGTCGGGTCGGCCTCGGTCAGCACGACGCGGTGCGGTCGCACCGGTCGCCGCTGGCGCAGGTTCGCCCCGTAGGGCAGCAGCCGCTCCTGCCACAGCGCGTCGACCGCCGCGTGCAGGTCGGCGAGGCTGCCGTCGTTGGTCAGCACCACGTCCGCCGCGGCCCGGCGTCGGGCGTCGTCGGCCTGCGCGGCGATCCGCCGCTCGGCCTCCGCCCGGTCCATCCCGCGGTCGCGGGCCAGCCGCGCCAACCGGGTGGCCACCGCCGTCTGCACCACGACCACCAGGTGGTACGTGGGCGCAA
The DNA here is from genome assembly GCF_040295705.1 of Micromonospora sp. NPDC002717. Taxonomy (NCBI): domain Bacteria; kingdom Bacillati; phylum Actinomycetota; class Actinomycetes; order Micromonosporales; family Micromonosporaceae; genus Micromonospora; species Micromonospora sp. NPDC002717. The sequence continues at coordinate 104,187 of NZ_JBEOVW010000015.1, forward strand.
GCCCCACCTCCACCAGCAGTGGCACGTCGTTGACCACGATCGCGTCGGACCCCGCCGCGGCGGCCAGTTCGGCCGTGCGGGCCCGTACGCGGGGATGGATGATCCCCTCCAGCCGGCGCCGGGCCGCCTCGTCGGCGAAGACCACCGCGCCCAGCGCCGCCCGGTCGAGGGCCCCGCCGGCGTCGAGGACCCGGTCGGAGAAGGCCGCGACGATCTCGGCCAGTCCCTCGGTGCCCGGCGTCACCACCTCCCGGGCCACCTGGTCGGCGTCGATGACCACCGCGCCCCGATCGGCCAGCCGCGACGCCACCGCGCTCTTGCCGGATCCGATCCCCCCGGTCAACCCCACCATCAGCACCGGACCAGTCAACCCGATCTTCCCCGCCCCGCCAAACCGAACCGGTGCCCCGCGCCCGGCACGGACCGACCCGGCCCCGCCCCGCCGAAACGAACGGCCCGGCGCCCGGAGCCGCCGAAACGAACGACCCGACGCCCGGCCCCGCCGACACGAACGGCCCGATGCCCGGAGCCGCCGGAACGGCGCCGAGCGGCCGTGGCGCCGACCAGCTCACCACGATCGGCGTTTCGGGCCGACGCAGGGGCGGGAGGGTGGGCACGGCGAGGGCCCCGCCCCCGGCGATCTCTCGATCGCGGGGACGGGGCCCTCGTCCGTCGTTCAGCGGGTCACTTGCCGCCGGCGAGCTTCTCCCGCAGAGCGGCGAGCGCCTCGTCGGTGGCCAGGGTGCCGGCCGGCTCCTCGGCCTGCCGGCTCGGGGCCGCGCTGGTCGAGGTGGTGGTGCCACCGGTGACGGCCGGAACCGGGTTGGCAGCGGCCTCGGCGTCGGCGGCGCGGGAGGTCTGCACCTGCTTGGTGTGGGCCTCCCAGCGCTGACGGGCCTCGGCGTACTGGTTCTCCCAGGTCTCGCGCTGCTTGTCGTACCCCTCGAGCCACTCGCCCGTCTCCGGGTCGAAGCCCTCCGGGTAGATGTAGTTGCCTTCGGCGTCGTAGGTCGCGGCCATGCCGTAGAGGGTCGGGTCGAAGTGCTCCTCGCCCTCGACGAAGCCCTCGTTGGCCTGCTTGAGCGACAGCGAGATCCGGCGGCGCTCCAGGTCGATGTCGATGACCTTGACCATGACCTCGGAGCCGACCTGGACGACCTGCTCCGGGATCTCCACGTGGCGCTCGGCCAGCTCGGAGATGTGGACCAGGCCCTCGATGCCGTCGTCCACCCGGACGAAGGCGCCGAACGGCACCAGCTTGGTGACCTTACCCGGCACGATCTGCTGGATCGCGTGGGTGCGGGCGAACTGCCGCCACGGGTCCTCCTGGGTCGCCTTCAGCGACAGCGAGACCCGCTCGCGGTCCAGGTCGACGTCCAGGACCTCGACCTCGACCTCCTGGCCCACCTCGACGACCTCGGACGGGTGGTCGATGTGCTTCCAGGACAGCTCGGAGACGTGCACCAGGCCGTCCACGCCGCCCAGGTCGACGAACGCGCCGAAGTTGACGATCGAGGACACGACGCCCTTGCGGACCTGGCCCTTCTGCAGCTTGTTGAGGAACTCGGTGCGCACCTCGGACTGCGTCTGCTCCAGCCAGGCCCGGCGGGACAGGACCACGTTGTTGCGGTTCTTGTCCAGCTCGATGATCTTGGCCTCGAGCTCGCGGCCGACGTACGGCTGCAGGTCCCGCACCCGACGCATCTCGACCAGGGAGGCGGGCAGGAAGCCGCGCAGCCCGATGTCGAGGATGAGGCCGCCCTTGACCACCTCGATGACCGAGCCGCGGACGACGCCGTCCTCGTCCTTGATCTTCTCGATGGTGCCCCAGGCCCGCTCGTACTGCGCCCGCTTCTTGGAGAGGATCAGGCGCCCCTCCTTGTCCTCCTTCTGGAGGACCAGGGCCTCGATGTGATCACCAACCGAAACGACCTCGGCCGGGTCCACGTCGTGCTTGATCGACAACTCCCGAGAGGGGATGACGCCCTCGGTCTTGTAGCCGATGTCGAGCAGGACCTCGTCCCGATCGACCTTGACGACGGTGCCTTCGACAATGTCGCCGTCGTTGAAGTACTTGATGGTCTCGTCGATCGCGGCGAGGAAAGCCTCCTCGGAACCGAGATCGTCGTGGGTGACCCGGGTGGCGCTCGAGGGGGCCTCGATGCTGCTCGTCATGTGGGCGGTTGCTCCGGTCGGATGGTGTGTCACAGCAGGCTGGTGTCGCGGTGACCTGTTCGCGCCAGCGGATCCGTCGCCGGGCACACCGAAGATCGAGTGAGATCATGGAGGTAACTCCGCCAGTGGTCCCGGAGACCGCGCACCTGCTCCCTGCCGAGGCACACGATCCGCGAGCGCATCGTCTAGCCTACCCGCTGCATTACCACAGCGTGCAAGGCCTCCCGCCCTCTCGCCGCCTCGCCACCTGCGAAAGCGGAGATTTCGGTAGGAAGCTGCCCCGCCTGTCGCGTCCGTCACAAGGGCACCACCGGAGACCGTAGCGCCACCCCCGTTCCGCCGCGCCCGGGGCCCGCCGCCCGCCGTCGCGCCCCGCGAAAGAGGCACTAGCGTGAGCGGGTGGACGACGACAGCAGCCGGGTGACCCGGCGCCGGGTGGGCGACGCCGAGGCCCGGCGCGCCAGCCGCCACTGGTGGGACACCGACGCCGACGACTACCAGGCCGAGCACGGCGACTTCCTCGGCGACCTCGACTTCGTCTGGTGCCCGGAGGGGGTGCGCGAGGCGGACGCACGGCTGCTGGGCGACCTGACCGGGCGGCGGGTGCTGGAGGTCGGCTGCGGCGCCGCGGCCGCCGCGCGGTGGCTCGCCACCCGGGGCGCCCGGCCGGTCGCCATGGACCTGTCCGCCGGCATGTTGCGGCACGCCGCCCTCGCCGCCGCGCGCACCGGCGTACGCGTGCCGCTGGTGCAGGCCGACGCGCTGGCGCTGCCCTTCGCCGACGCGGCGTTCGACACCGCCTGCACGGCGTTCGGGGCGATCCCGTTCGTGGCCGACTCGGCGGCGGTGATGCGCGAGGTGTTCCGGGTGCTGCGCCCCGGCGGTCGCTGGGTGTTCTCGGTGACCCACCCGATGCGGTGGATCTTCCTCGACGACCCCGGCGAGGGCGGGCTGACCGCCACGCACTCGTACTTCGACCGCTCCCCCTACGTGGAGCAGGACGAGACCGGCGCGGCCACCTACGTCGAGCAGCACCGCACGCTCGGCGACCGGATCCGGGAGATCGTGGGCGCCGGCTTCGACCTGGTCGACCTGGTCGAGCCGGAGTGGCCCGAGGGGCACGAGGGGATCTGGGGGCAGTGGAGCCCGCTGCGCGGCCGCCTCTTCCCCGGCACTGCCATCTTCGTCGCCGAGAAACCCGCCTGAGGGGTCCCGGCGGGGCGCCGGCCCTCGTTTCGGGGCATCGACGCCGGGTACCCGCCCGGCATGGCCGAGCAGAACGAGTTCCGCGAGGGTGACCACGTCTCCTGGGCCAGTCACAGCGGCCGGGCGTACGGCGTGGTCAAGGAGAAGCTGGTCGACCGGACGCACGTGCGCGGGCACGCCGTGAACGCGTCCCCGGAGCACCCGCAGTACCGGATCCGCAACGACGACTCGGGTCGGGACGTCGCCCACCGACCGGAGGTGCTGCGCCATGAGCAGGGGTGACGAGGGCCGGGACGTCTACCGGGAGTTCACCGAGGCGGTGAACATGAAGCCGGGCGAGCTGTCGACGTGGCTGGAGACCGACGAGTCGAAGCATGTCGGCTGGCGGAAGGGCACCAAGGGCGGCGAGTCGGTGGGGCACGAGTCCGGCCGGAAGATCATCGGTCTGCTGCGGCGCAAGCGCAGCGAGCTGTCCGAGGGCGACTACCGGCACATGCGCAAGGTCGTCGGGTACGTCCGCCGGCACATGGCCCAGCGCCCCTCCGGCGACGTCCGCGACACGAAGTGGCGCTGGTCCCTCATGAACTGGGGCCACGACCCGCTCAAGGCCCCGCTGCCGGCGCCGGGCGGCCGGTCCCGGCAGGCCCTGCAGCGGCACGGCGCCCCGCCGAAGGAACGCCGGGGGCCGGGCCGGTGAACCGACCCGGCCACCACGCCCGGTAGGGACCGTACGGCGGACCGGACCGTGCCGACACGACGCCGACCACGATGGGTCCGGGGCGGCCCGACCCGCGCAGGGATCAAGCCTGACCGCCCGGAGCGGGTGAGGCTGCCCCGGAACCCACCCGTAACGAAGACGCTCAGTGGTCGGCGCTGTTCCAGTCCCGCCCCTCGCCGACCGACACCTCCAGCGGCACCGACAGCGGGTAGGCCCCGCCCATCTCCCGCCGCACCAGCGCCTCGAGGGCCTCCCGCTCGCCCGGCGCGACCTCGAACACCAGCTCGTCGTGCACCTGGAGCAGCATCCGCGAGCGCAGGCCAGCCTCGCGCAGCGCGGTGTCGACGTGCAGCATGGCCACCTTGATGATGTCGGCGGCCGAGCCCTGGATCGGCGCGTTGAGCGCCATCCGCTCGGCCATCTCCCGGCGCTGCCGGTTGTCGCTGACCAGGTCGGGCAGGTAGCGCCGGCGACCCAGGATCGTCGACGTGTAGCCGTCGTGCCGGGCCCGGGAGACGATATCCTGGAGGTAGTCGCGCACCCCGCCGAAGCCGGCGAAGTAGTCCTCCATCAGCCCGCGCGCCTCCTCGGCGGTGATGCCGAGCTGCTGGGAGAGGCCGAACGCGCTCAGCCCGTACGCCAGGCCGTAGTTCATCGCCTTGATCTTGCGCCGCTGGTCCGCGGTGACCTCGTCGAGGGGCACCCCGAAGACCGACGAGGCGGTGGCGGCGTGGAAGTCGGCGCCGGAGTTGAACGCCTCGATGAGCGCGTCGTCCGACGACAGGTGCGCCATGATGCGCATCTCGATCTGGCTGTAGTCGGCGGTGAGCAGGCACTCGTAGCCCTCCCCGACGACGAAGGCGCGGCGGATCCGCCGCCCCTCCTCGGTGCGGATCGGGATGTTCTGCAGGTTGGGCTCGGTCGAGGAGAGCCTGCCGGTGGCCGCCACCGTCTGGTTGAACGTCGTGTGGATGCGCCCGTCGTCGGAGACCGACTTGAGCAGCCCGTCGACGGTGGTCTTGAGCTTGGCCACGTCCCGGTGGCGCAGCAGGTGGGCGAGCACCGGGTGCGGGTTCTGCGCGTGGAGCCACTGCAGGGCGTCGGCGTCGGTGGTGTAGCCGGTCTTGATCTTCTTGGTCTTGGGCAGGCCCAGCTCGCCGAAGAGGATCTCCTGCAACTGCTTCGGCGAGCCGAGGTTGAACTCGCGCCCCACCGCCGCGTACGCCCCCTGGGCGGCGGCCTTCACCTCGGCGGCGAAGTGCGCCTCCAGCTCGGAGAGGTAGTGCGTGTCGGCGGCGATGCCGGTGCGCTCCATGCCGGCGAGCACCCGCATCAGGGGCAGCTCCACCCCGGCCATCAGCCGGGCGGACTGCTCGCCGTCGCGGGAGAGTTCGGCGTCGATGGCGTCGGCGAGGTCGAGGGTGGCCCGGGCCTGGAGCATGAGGTTCTGCTCCGCCTCGCCGTCGTTGCCGAGGCCGTCGAGGGTGAGCTGGCCGGTCTCCGGCGCGTCGACCCGCAGCTCGCGGTGCAGGTAGCGCAGGGCCAGGTCGGTCAGGTCGTAGGAGCGCTGGTCGGGGCGGGCCAGGTAGGCGGCGATCTGGGTGTCGCGGAGGATGCCCTCCAGGCGCCAGCCGTGCGCGGCGGACGCAAGCACGGCCGGCTTGCTGTCGTGCAGCACCTTGGGCCGCGCCTCGTCGGCCAGCCAGGCCGCCACGGCCGCCTCGTCGGCCGGCTCCAGGGTGGCGGGGTCGAGCCAGGCCGCCGCGCCGCCGGCGGTCGCCAGGGCCATGCCGGTCACGGAGGCGGTGTGCCGGCGGTTGGGCCCGGTGTCGAGCTTCACCGCCACGCCCACCGGGGTGCCGGCCGGCGCGTGCGTCTCCAGCCACCCGGCCACCGCCCCGGGCTCGGAGAGCACCTCGCCGGTGAGGTCGAAGCCGGCCTCGGCCTCCGGCTCCACGGCCTCCAGGTACTGGTAGAGCCGGTCGCGCAGGATGCGGAACTCGAGGGTGTCGAAGACCTGGTGGACCGCCTCGCGGTCCCATCCCTCCCAGCGGGCGTCCTCGGGGCGCAGCGGCAGCTCCAGGTCGGAGACGAGACAGTTGATCTCGTAGTTGCGGATCACGTCGGCGAGCCGCTCACGCAGGCTGTCGCCGGCCTTGCCCTTGATCTCGTCGGCCCGCGCGACGACCCCGTCGACCCCGCCGTACGTGTTGATCCACTTCGCGGCGGTCTTCGGGCCGACGCCGGGGATGCCGGGCAGGTTGTCGCTGGTCTCGCCGACCAGGGCGGCCAGGTCGCGGTAGCGGTCCGGGGCGACGCCGTACTTCGCCTCCACCGCCGCCGGGTCCATCCGGGCCAGGTCCGATACGCCCTTGCGCGGGTAGAGCACGGTGACCTGGTCGCCGACGAGCTGGAACGCGTCCCGGTCGCCGGTGGTGATCAGCACCGACATGCCCTGGTCGCGGGCCTGGCAGGCGAGGGTGGCGATGACGTCGTCGGCCTCGTAGCCCTCCTTCTCCACCACCGGGATGCGCAGCGCCGCGAGGACCTCCTTGACCAGGCTGACCTGGCCCTTGAAGTCGGTCGGGGTCTCGCTGCGGCCGGCCTTGTACTCCGCGTACTTCTCGGTGCGGAAGGAACGGCGGGAGACGTCGAAGGCGACGACGATGTGCGTCGGCTGCTCGTCGCGCAGCACGTTGATCAGCATGGACGTGAAGCCGTAGACCGCGTTGGTCGGCTGACCCGTGGTGGTGGAGAAGTTTTCCACCGGCAGGGCGAAGAACGCCCGGTATGCCAGGGAGTGTCCGTCGACGAGGAGCAGGCGGGGCGTCGTAGCTGTCACGCGAGCGACTCTAGCCGCCCGCCCCGACAGTTCGGGACACCGGCACGACCGCCATCGGCATGCCATCGGCACGGGGCGGACGCCGGCGCGGCCCGTACGGCCGCGCCGGCGTCCCCGTCACAGCACCTTGGCCAGGAACGCCTTCGTCCGGTCGTGCCGGGGGTTGGCGATCACCTCGCGCGGGTTGCCCGACTCGACCACGACGCCGCCGTCCATGAAGACCAGCGAGTCGCCGACCTCGCGGGCGAAGCCGATCTCGTGGGTCACCACGATCATCGTCATGCCGTCGCGGGCCAGGTCCTTCATCACGTCGAGCACCTCGCCGACCAGTTCCGGGTCGAGCGCGCTGGTGGGCTCGTCGAAGAGCATCAGCTTCGGCCGCATGGCCAGCGCCCGGGCGATCGCCACCCGCTGCTGCTGGCCGCCGGAGAGCTGACCGGGATAGTTGCCGAGCTTGTCGCCCAGCCCCACCCGCTCCAGCAGGGCGGCGGCCCGGTCACGGGCGGCGGCCTTCTTCTCCCGGCCCAGCAGCACCGGCGCCTCGGCGACGTTCTGCAGGGCGGTCATGTGCGGGAAGAGGTTGAACCGCTGGAACACCATGCCGATCGTACGGCGCTGGGCGGCCACCTCCTTCTCCCGCATCTCGTGCAGCTTCCCGCCGCGCTCGCGGTAGCCGATCAGCTCGCCGTCCACCCAGATCCGACCAGCGTTGATCTTCTCCAGGTGGTTGATGCAGCGCAGGAACGTCGACTTGCCGGAGCCTGAGGGGCCCAGCAGGCAGCAGACCTCGCCGCTGCGGACCTCCAGGTCGATGCCCTTGAGCACCTCGACCGACCCGAACGACTTGTGCACCTGCTCGGCCCGGACCATCGGCCCGGACTCCGCCGTGGGCGCGCCGGCCTGGGCCGGCACCGTCACCTCGGTCATCCGCCGTCCACCTTCCCGGTCGCGCCGCCCGCCTCCGCGGTGATCCCGCGCAGCTTCGTCTTCGCCCGCCCGCTGCGCCCGACGCCCTTGGAGAAGTGCCGCTCCAGGTAGTACTGCCCGACCAGCAGCACGCTGGTCAGCAGCAGATACCAGATGGTCGCCGCGACCAACATCGGGAAGACCTGGAAGGTCCGGCTGCCGACGGCCCTGAGCTGGAAGAACAGCTCCGTCGAGACCGGCACGAAGGCGACGAGCGAGGTGTCCTTGAGCATGGCGATGGTCTCGTTGCCGGTCGGCGGGACGATCACCCGCATGGCCTGCGGCAGCACGATGCGGCGCAGGATCTGCCCCCGCCGCATGCCCAGCGCCTGGGCCGCCTCGGTCTGGCCCTCGTCGACCGACTGGATGCCGGCCCGGACGATCTCCGCCATGTAGGCGGCCTCGGAGAGGCCCAGCGCCAGCATGCCGGCGACGAAGCCGGTCAGGACCTCCAAGGCGGAGAAGCCGAACAGCCGCGCCTCGAAGTCGTCGACCCCGAACAGGGCACCGATCTGCCGGTCGAAGGGCAGCCCGAACTCGATGCGCGCCCAGAGGATGCCCAGGTTGCCGAAGAGGATCGCCAGCACCAACCGGGGCACCGCCCGGAAGAACCAGGTGTACGCCCAGGCGACGCCGCGCAGGATCGGGTTCTCCGACAGCCGCATGATGGCGAGGACGATGCCCAGCACGATGCCGATCAGCATGGCGGTCAGGAGCAGCGCGATGCTGCCGCGCACCCCCTCCATGATCGGCGGGCGGAACATCTCGTCGACCATGAACGACCAGTTGAACGCCTTGTTCGTCACCAGCAGGTGGACGAACATGGCCACCAGCACCCCGATCACGGCGACGGCGACCCACCGCCCGGGATGCCGCACGGGCACGGCCTGGATGGGTTCCGGCCGTGCCCGCTCGGGTGTGTCTGTTTCGACCGACATGGGTCAGCTGGTCGGGTTCAGCGCCGGGGTCGTGATGGCGCCGCCCTCGACGCCCCACTTCTTCAGCGCGGTCTCGTAGCTGCCGTCGGCGATGACCGCCTGCACGGCCTCCTTCAGCACCTCGGCGAACGCGGCCTGGTCCTTCTTCACCGCGTAGCCGTACGGGGCCGACTCGTAGATGTCGCCGAGCAGCTCCAGCTGGCCGTTGCTCTGCTTCACCGCGTACGCGCCGACCGGCGAGTCGGCCAGCATGGCGTCGTCCTTGCCGCTGACCACCGCGGCGGTGGCGTCGCTCTGCGCCTGGTACTGGTCGATGGTGATCGCCGGCTTGCCGGCGTCGGTGCACTTCTTCGACCGGGCGGTGATGTCGTCGAGCTGCACGGTGCCGACCTGCACGGCGATCTTCTTGCCGCAGGCGTCGTTCGGGTCGATCTTGGCCGGGTTGCCGGCCTTCGTCGCCCACTGGGTGCCGGCGGAGAAGTAGCTGACCATGTTGACGGTCTTCATCCGCTCGGCGTTGATGGTGAACGAGGAGACGCCGACCTCGTACTTGCCGGAGTCCACGCCGGGCAGGATCGAGTCGAACGGCGCCGACTCGTACTCGGCCTTCAGGCCGAGCTTCTGCGCGACGGCGTTGAACAGCTCGACGTCGAAGCCGACGACCGTCTTGCCGTCGGCGTCGAGGAACTCCGCCGGGGCGTACGTCGAGTCGGTGCCGACCTTGATCACGCCGTCGGCCTTGATGGCGTCGGGCACCTTCGCCGCCAACGCCGAGTCGGCGGCGGCGGTGACGCTGGGTCCGGCGCCGGGCTGCTCGGTGCTCTCCTTCTCGCCGCAACCGGCGAGCGAGAGGGCGAGCAGCGCGGCACCCGCGGCGCCGAGCACGGCCCGGCGGCCACCAGAGATGTGGAACATGTCGTTCTCCTTGCGATGAGGGGTGGCGGCCGGTCAGGCCACGCCGAGGTATGCCTCTTTGACCGCCGGGTCGTGCAGCAGGTCCGCACCGGTCCCGCTCTTGACGATCCGGCCGGTCTCCAGCACGTACGCCCGGTGCGCCCGGGCCAGGGCCTGCTGGGCGTTCTGCTCGACCAGCAGGATGGTGGTGCCCTGTTCGTTGATCTCGGTGATGATGTCGAAGATCTGCTGGATCAGCATCGGTGCCAGACCCATCGAGGGCTCGTCGAGCAGCAGCAGCTTCGGTCGGCTCATCAGCGCCCGGCCGACGGCCAGCATCTGCTGCTCGCCGCCGGAAAGGGTACCCCCGGCCTGCTTGCGCCGCTCCGCCAGGCGCGGGAACAGGTTCAGCACCCGGTCGAGGTCCTGGGCGATGCCGGCCCGGTCCCGCCGGGTGTAGGCGCCCATGTCCAGGTTCTCCAGCACCGTCATGCCCGGGAAGATGCCCCGGCCCTCCGGCGCCTGGCACAGCCCCCGCCTGACCCGCAGGTCGGCCCGGAGCTTGGTGATGTCCTCACCGTTGAACCGGATGCTCCCGCTGGCGACCGGGCGGATCCCGGAGATGGCCCGCATCGTGGTCGACTTGCCGGCGCCGTTGGCGCCGATCAGGGCGACGATCTCGCCCTCGTCCACCGTCAGGCTGATGCCGTGCAGCGCCTGGATCCGCCCGTACAGCAGGCTCACGTCGTCGATCTCAAGCAGCATCGTCCGGCACCCCCAGGTACGCCGCGATCACCTTCGGGTTCTCCCGCACCTCGGCGGGTAGCCCCTCGGCGATCTTCTTTCCGAACTCCAGCACCACGATCCGGTCGGTGACCCCCATGACCAGGCGCATGTCGTGCTCGATGAGCAGCACGGTCACGCCGGTGTCCCGGATCTGCCGGATGAGCTGGAGCAGCTCCTCCTTCTCCGCCGGGTTGAAGCCGGCGGCCGGCTCGTCCAGGCAGAGCAGCACCGGATCGGTGGCCAGCGCGCGGGCGATCTCCAGCCGCCGCTGCTCGCCGTAGGAGAGGTTGCGGGCGAACTCGTGCATCCGGTTGCGGATGCCGACGAACTCCAGCAGGCGCTCGGCCTTCTCCCGGCCCTCGCGCTCCTCCTTCCAGTACCGCGGCAGGCGGAACAGCGCGGAGATGACGCTGGTCTTGTGGTGCGCGTCCGCGCCGACCAGGACGTTCTCCAGCGCGGTCATCTCGGGGAAGAGGCGGATGTTCTGGAACGTCCGCGCCATGCCCATCTTGGTGATCTGATGCCGCTTCTTGCCGCTGATCTTCTGGCCACGGAACCGGATCTGCCCCTCGGTGGGCTGGTAGATGCCGGTCATCGCGTTGAAGCAGGTGGTCTTGCCGGCGCCGTTCGGCCCGATCAGACCGAGGATCTCCCCCTTGTAGAGGGTGAAGTCCACCTCGTTCAGCGCGACCACGCCGCCGAAGCGCAGCGTGACGTTGTCGACCTCCAGCAGCGGCTCCCGGGTGGGCACCGTCTCCACGGCCGGCGCGCCGGCCTGCGCCGGGACGGCCGGCGTCTGCTCGGTGTCACTCACCGACGGTCACCTCCTTGCGGCGGTCCTTGAACTCCGCCGCACGTCGTCGGTTCGGGATCAGGCCCTCGGGCCGGAAGATCATCATGATCACCAGCACCAGGCCGAAGAACAGGAACCGGAACTCGTACAGCTCGTAGCCGAACAGCTCGATGCCGCGGAACCGCTCGATCATGTACGCCACCAGGCCACCGCCGACGATCGCGCCGACGATGTTGCCGGAGCCGCCGAAGATGACCGCGGCCAGGATGATGATCGAGTTCAGCAGCTCGAAGTTCTGCGAGTTGACGAAGTTCTGCTTGCCGGCGAAGAGCGCGCCGGCCAGCCCGGCGATCGCCGCGCCCGCCGCGAACGCCCACAGCTTGAACTTGAACGTCGGCACGCCCATCAGCTGCGCCGCGTCCTCGTCCTCGCGGATCGAGATCCAGGCCCGCCCGACCCGGCTGTGGGTCAGGTTCCGCACCCCGATCACCACCAGGATGATCACCGTGAGCACCAGCCAGTAGTACGGCCGGGCGTCGAGCACGCCGAAGACCGGCCTGCCGTCGGCGTACTGGCCGGGCGGGTGCGGGATCTGGTTGAAGCCCCGCTGGCCCTTCAGGAACTCCGAGCTGACCGCCCCGATCCGGATCATCTCGGCGAAGCCGAGCGTCACCAACGCCAGGTAGTCGCCACGCAGCCGCAGGGTCGGCGTACCGAGCATCACGCCGGAGACCATGGTCAGCGCGATCGCCACCGGCACCGCCAGCAGCCACGGCCACAGCGTCTTGATGTCGCTGCTCGGCGAGGTCAGCACCGCCACGGTGTACGCGCCGACGGCGAAGAAGCCGAAGTAGCCGAGGTCCAGCAGGCCGGCGAAGCCGACCACGATGTTCAGGCCGACAGCCAGCAGCACGTAGATCGAGACGGTGAACATCACCTGGGTGAAGTTCGCACCGGGGGTCGGGATCGGCCCCAGGTACTGGTAGAACTCCTTGTTCGGCAGCGCGTAGAAGAACACGATCACCGCGGCGAGCAGCGCCCAGCGCACCCAGCGCGGCGCGCCGCGCCACCGTTCCCCGGCCGCCTCGCGGCCGGAGCGCACCTTCTCCAGGACGGTCGTCATGCCCGCGCCCTCCCCAGCGACTCACCCAGCAGACCGGTCGGCCGGAACATCAGCAGCACCACCAGCACCGCGAACGCGGCGAAGTCCTTCCACTGGGTGCCGAACAGGCCGGAGGCGTAGTTCTCGATCACGCCCAGCAGCAGGCCGCCGACGAGCGCCCCGCGCAGGTTGCCGATGCCGCCCAGCACCGCGGCGGTGAACGCCTTGAGACCGAGCAGGAAGCCGACGCTGTACGTGAGGGTCTGGATCCGCACGTCGTAGAGCAGACCGGCGACGCCGGCCATGCTGCCGCCGGCGATGAAGACCATCAGGATGATCCGGTCCTTGTTCACGCCCATCAGCGCGGCGGTGTTGGCGTCCTGCGCCACCGCCCGGATGCCTCGACCGACCCGACTGCGGTTGATGAACATGTCCAGCGCGATCATCATCACCAGCGCGGACCCGAGGGTCAGCAGCTGAACGGCGTCGATCGGCACGCCGAAGACCTCGAACAGCGGCTTGGAGCTGACCAGCACTGGCGCGCCCTTGGGTCGACGGTCGGTATAGACGCCGAACGCCTCGGAGATGGCGATGGACGCGCCGATGGCGGTGATGAGGAAGGCCAGTGGCGGCGCGTTGCGCTTACGCAGCGGCCGGTACGCCACCCGCTCGATGATCGTCGCGGTGCCCGCCGAGGCGATCGCCGCGACGATCATCGCCACGAGCAGGTAGAACATGATCGAGCCGAGCCCGCTGACCTGCGAGTCCTGGTTGAGGCCGAATCCGTTCCAGGTCCAGATCGCCGCGAACGCGCCGGCGATGAAGACCTCGGAGTGGGCGAAGTTGATGAGTCTCAGCACGCCGTAGACCAGCGTGTAACCCAGCGCGACCAGGGCGTAGATCGCACCCTGCGTCAGGCCGGTCGTGGTGAGTTCTCCGAAGTTGGAGAACAGTCCGTCGAAGTTCAAGGGAGGGACGCTCCATCAGGGTCTGGAGAGAAAAAGGGGGTGCGGCCGGGAGCGAGCTCCCGGCCGCACCCGCGATCACAACTCAATCGCTGTAGCAGCGACCGGCGTCAGGACTTCGGGATCTCCTGATCCGGGACGACCTTGCCACCGACGACCTTGAAGGCCCAGACCTTGACCTGCGCCGGGTCGAGCTCGCCGCCCTCGACGAACTTGTAGCTCGCCGCGACGCCCTCGCCGCTGTAGCCCTTCACGAACTCCAGCAGGCCCGCACGGGTGGTCTTGCCCGCCTTGATACCGGCGAGCAGGATGTTCGCCGCGTCGTACGCCGTGTCGCTGTAGGTGCCCGGGTCGGTGCCGTTGAGGGCCTTGTACTCCTGGACGAAGGTGCCCCGAGCCTCGGCGGCCGGCGCGCACGGGCAGGTGAGGATGGTGCCCTCGGCCGCCGCCGCACCCGCGGAGGTGATGTACGCGGCGTCGTTCACGCCGTCACCGGCGATCAGCGGAGCGGTGACCCCGGCAGCGCTGAGCTGCTTGCGGATCAGGCCGGCCTCCTGGTAGTAGCCGCCGTAGAAGATGGCCTTGACGTTCGCGGCCTTGACCTTGGTGACCACGGCGGAGAACTCGGTCTGCTTGCCCTCGCCCTGGACCTTGTCCGAGCCGACGACCGCCGGGCCGAGCAGCTTCTTGACCTCGTCGGCCAGGCCGGCGCCGTATGCGGACTGGTCGTCGATGACGTAGACCTTGTCGGCCTTCAGCACGTTCTTGATGTAGTTGCCGGCCGCCGGGCCCTGGCTGAAGTCGTTGCCGACCGCGCGGAAGAAGGTCTTCCAGCCCTGCTCCGCGAGGCTCGGGCGGGTCGCGGAGGGGGTGATGGTCACCAGACCGGCCTCGTTGAACAGCGGACCGGCGGCCTCCGACTCACCCGAGTAGGCCGGGCCGACGACGCCGAGGATCTTCGCGTCGTCGATGGCCTTCTGGGCCAGACTCGGGGCCTGGTCCGGGCTGCCCTGCGAGTCCAGCGGGACCAGCTCGACCTTGCAGTCGGCGTTTTCCTTGTTGTACTTGTCGACGGCCAGCTTGACGCCGTTGTTCTCGTTGATGCCGAGCGCCGCCGAGCTGCCGGTCAGCGCACCGAAGAACGCGATCTTGTTGCCACAGGCTTCCCCACCGGACGCCGTGTCGTCGCCACCGCTGGAGCATGCGGTGCCGCCGGCGACGAGTGCCAGCATGGCGACCCCACCGATAACGCGCGCGAGCTTCTGCCTCAAGGCCCGAACCCTCCTCCGTCCCATGGTCCGAACCACCCGCTGCCTATTGGCCCTTGCGGGGGCGGACGAACCAGACCGTCGTCGCCGGTCTGGGGCCGGACGCTATCCCACCTTTCAGCTGTGACGAAAGCCCCAGCGGAGCGGGTTGACCGAACCGTTACACGCCGTGGCGGATCGGAAACGATCGCTGTAAGAACCGTCGGCCATGAATGCCCCTAGCCTTCGTTTCATCGGTAACGAGCAGGTCAGCGCCCACTCCCTACCGATCGACGACCGACAACCCCGTCCACCAGGCACGCGACGCCTGGCCGTCATCGGCGACCAACACCAGTCGATCTCCCTGCGCCGCCACCGCCACCGCCGTGTTGCCGCCGTCGGGCACCACGGCAGGCATCGCCATCGTCCGCCACGAATCACCCGAATCGGCCGAGAGCCACAGTCCGTGACCGCCGCCGTCCCCGGTCACCGCCACCAGAGCACGCCCGGCCGGCACCAGACCGTCGACCGACGACACCCCCGGCCCCGGCACGCCGAACCCGCCGACCCGCCGCCACGCGTCCCCGGCCAGCCGCCAGGCCGCGAACCCCTCACGCACCGGACCGACCGCCACCAGCCCGCCGTCGCCCACCGACGCCACCCGCTGCGCCTGGCCGCTCCCGTCGGCCGCCGGCAACGCCACCCGCCGCCAGGCACGGCCGTCCGCCGATGCCCACGCCAGGGGCGCCAGCGCGGTCGCGCCCGGCGGCAGCACCGCCCCTACCACCCACCAGCCCGACGCCACAGCGACCGCGTCGTACGCCACCGTCCGGCCGCGCCCGTCGCCGGCGAGCTCCGGCACGCCCTCCCGGATGGTGAACCGCTCGCCGTCGGGGGACGTCCAGACCGCCGCGCCGTCGACTCGGGCCCCCGCGATCAGCCAACCGGCCGGCCCGGCGGCCAACCGGGTCACGCTCACCGCCCGCGGCCCCGCGTACAGCTCGAAGGGGGCCGGCACCTCCCGCAGCGCGCCGTCCGGGGCCTGCGCCCACGTGCCCGTGCGGGGATTGCCGTGCACGCCGCCGTTCTTCGCCCCGAGCGCCGCCACCCGCCCGTCCCGGCAGGCGGCCGCGTACAGCACGTGCTGGCGGCCGTAGAAACTCGACGCCGCCACCGGCAGCGCCGACCACGCCGCGCCGTCGGCGCTGCTCCAGGCCGCCGGCCGCGTCTCCCCCGCCGCGTCGGCCAGCCCGCCCACCACGTACCACCGGCCGGCGCAGGCCACGGCGTCGCGCAACAGCGGCCGGCCGGCCGCGCCCGGCGGCGCGGGCAGGGTCAGCGGCTGCCACGCCGGGCGCAGCGACTCGGCGGCGGGCCCCGCCGGGGCCCGGTCGCAGCCGGCCAGCAGCGCGGCGACGACACCGAGCACCGCCACCAGCCGCCGGGACCACATGGGATCAGATGTTATCGATCGGCTGGCCCGCCGGGGAGCCCCGTCGCACGGGCCCCGCGTGTCGCGCCGTCCCGCGGCGTCGCTCCCGGGCCCGTCCGGCCGACCGCGACGGAGGGCCCGGCGCGGGATCCGAGCGGCCCGGCGGGTCGCGCCCCGGGTCAGGAGGCGGGCTGCGCGACCTCGCCGCCGGCGGTCTCGGCGAGGATCCGCTCGGCGACCTCCTTCATGGTCATCCGGTGGTCCATCGCCGTGCGCTGGATCCACTTGAACGCCTGCGGCTCGGTCATCCCGTAGGTCGTCATGAGCGCGCCCTTGGCGCGCTCCACGGTCTTGCGGATCTCCAGCCGGTCGGTCAGCCCGGCGACCTCCGACTCCAGCGCGGCGATCTCGGAGTAGCGGGACAGGGCGATCTCCACCGCCGGCACCAGGTCGCTCTTCTGGAAGGGCTTCACGAGGTACGCCATCGCGCCGGCCGCCCGGGCCCGCTCCACCAGGTCGCGCTGGCTGAACGCGGTCAGGATGATCACCGGGGCGATCCGGGCGCCGGCGATCCGCTCGGCGGCGGCCAGCCCGTCCATGATCGGCATCTTGATGTCGAGAATGACCAGATCGGGCTTGAGCTCCTCGGCGAGCCGGACGGCGGTCTCGCCGTCACCGGCCTCCCCGACCACCTCGTAGCCCTCTTCGACCAGCATCTCGGCGAGGTCCAGCCGAATGAGCGCCTCGTCCTCGGCTATCAGAACGCGCCTGCGCTCGACGTCCGTCTGCGTCTCGGCCACGAGCCACTCCCACCATTGTTCCCGGCACGGCTACCACCCATGCTCCCGCACGAGCGTAGTCGGGTACAGTAAGCGGCACTCGCCGGGATGGTGGAACGGCATACACGGAAGTCTCAAACACTTCTGCCCGAAAGGGCTTGCGGGTTCGAATCCCGCTCCCGGCACTCCTGTCACACCGCTGTTCCATGATGCGCGGGTGCACCGCCCGAGATGCGGGCCCGCGCCCGCGCCCTCCGCGCCCGAGGCGGCAACATCCGGTCGGTTGCCCGCGCGCAGGCCCCGCACCACCGTCTGGTGCCGGTGCGTCGACCGGCCCGAAACACTCATGACCGGCACCGCCGCCCGCGGCCTCCGCTGCTCGCCCGATGTCGGCTATCCGACCGGCCCGGCGGCCTACTCCTACCTACTGGGCCGCCACCCCGGCGACGGTCAGCCGGTCACCACCGACAGGGTGGCGCGGTCCGGCGAATCCACCGCGCCGGTGCGGGGCCCGGCCTGGTTGACCTCTGCGACGCCGCGATGCGGGCCGTGCTCGCGGACATGGTCCAGCGGATGCAGGAGAAGGCTGCGTGGCGGTGCGGAGCGGCCGATCGTCCTCCGCGACCGGTGCCCGATCGTCGGGCGCGCGCGGACGTGCCGGCTCAGCCGAGTTCGGCGAGCGCCCGCGCCAGGTCCGCGCGCAGGTCCTCCGGGTCCTCCAGGCCGACGGAGACGCGCAGCAGCCCACCGACCGGCTTGGCCTCCTCCTCGACGGGCCGGTGGGTCAGCGAGGCCGGGTGCTGGATGAGGGTGTCGACCCCACCGAGCGAGACGGCGTGGGTGATCAGCCGGCAGCCGCCGGCGACGGCGGCCGCGGCGGGCGCGCCGCCGCGTACCTCGAAGGCGAGGAGGCTGCCGGGGCCGGCCATCTGCCGGCCGACGAGCCCGGCCGGGTCGTGCAGCGACGGGTGGTGAACCCGCGTGACGGCGGGGTGGGCGGCGAGCCAGGCGGCGAGTTTCTCCGCGCCGGCCTGCTGGGCGCGGACCCGCACCGGCAGGGTCTGCAGGCCGCGGTGCAGCAGGTACGCGCCGAGGGGGTGCAGGATCGCGCCGGTGAGCGCGCGGACCTGGCGCAGCCGGGCGGCCCAGTCGGCGTCGCAGGCGACGACTCCGGCGAGCACGTCGCCGTGTCCGCCGATGCTCTTGGTGGCGCTGTGCAGCACGAGGGCGGCGCCGTGCCGGGTGGGCTGCTGGAGCACGGGGGTCGCGACGGTGTTGTCCACGAGCAGGGGGACGTCGCCGGCGGCCTGCGCGAGGGCGGCGATGTCGACCAGGTCGAGGGTGGGGTTGGCCGGGGTCTCGGCGATGACCAGGGCGGTGTCGGGGCGGACGGCGGCGGCGACCTCGCCCGCGCAGGCCCAGGTGACGGTGGTGCCGAGCAGACCGGTGGCGAGCACGTGGTCGGTGCCGCCGTAGAGCGGGCGGACGGCGACGAGGTGGCGCTTCCCGTCCCGGGTGGCGGCGAGCAGCGTGGCGGTGAGGGCGGCCATGCCGCTGGCGAAGGCGACGGCGTCGCCGGTGCCTTCGAGGTTGGCGAGGGCGGTCTCGAAGCGGGCGACGGTGGGGTTCCACAGGCGCTGGTAGACGGCGCTGCCGCCGGCGGGGAGCGTGCCCCCGGTGGCGAGGGTCTCGTACGCGTCGCCGCCGGCGCCGACGGACGGCAGGGGGTTGGTGGTGGAGAGGTCGATGGGCGGCACGTGGACGCCGAGGGCGGCGAGGTCGTCGCGGCCGGCGTGCACGGCTCGGGTGTCCACGGTCGTCATGCCGGAAGGATCGAACATAGAGCCAGCAGGGGGCAATAGTTCCGAAGATGATTCGGCTGTATCCCTTTGATTGGCGCGGCGATTCGACGGAGGATGTCTCCATGCCCCCTGCGACGAACGATGTGCGGCGGTTCGCGGCCCTGGACGACACCGATCGGGCGATCCTGTCCGAGCTGGCCGCGGACGGCCGGCTGCCGAACAACGCCCTCGCCGAGCGGGTCGGGGTGGCCCCCTCGACGTGCCTGACCCGCACCCGCGCGCTACGCGAGTGCGGGGCGATCCGCGGGTTCCACGCGGAGGTGGATCCGGCGGCGGTGGGGCTGCCGTTGCAGGCGCTGGTGTCGGTGCGGCTGACCGCGCACGAGCGGGCGGCGGTGGACGCGTTCCGGGCCCGGTCGGTGCGGCTGCCGGGGGTGGTGTCGGTGTTCCACGTGGCGGGCGCGGAGGACTACGTGCTGCACGTGCGGGCCGCCTCGGCGGACGCGCTGCGCGACTTCGTGCTGGACCACCTGGCGGTGGACCCGGCGGTGCTGCACACCCAGACGAGCCTGATCTTCGAACAGGCCCGCGGCCTGGGCTGAACACCCGGCGCGACGCGCCGCGTGAGCTTGGTTGCCCCGGGGAACAATTCGGGGGCCGGGCGGGTTGGCCAGCCGTGTGATCAACGTACCGCTGTCTGTTCTTGACCTTGCCCCGGTCGCGGCCGGCGCCACGGCCGGCGAGGCCCTGCGGCACACCACCGAGCTGGCCCGCCGCACCGAGGAGCTGGGATACCACCGGTTCTGGGTGGCCGAGCACCACAACATGCCGGGGATCGCGAGTTCCGCCCCGGCCGTGCTGCTCGCGCACCTGGCGGCGCACACGTCGACGATCCGGCTGGGCTCGGGCGGGGTGATGCTGCCCAACCACGCGCCGCTGGTGGTGGCCGAGCAGTTCGGCACCCTCGACGCGCTGCACCCGGGCCGGATCGACCTGGGCATCGGCCGCGCCCCGGGCACCGACCAGGTGACCGCGCTGGCGCTGCGCCGGACCATGGAGGGGCTGTCGGCGGAGGGCTTCCCCCGGGAGCTGGCGGACCTGATGAACTACTTCACCGGCGAGCGGCCGGGGCCGATCACGGCCACCCCGGGTCGCGGGCAGCAGCCGGCGATCTGGCTGCTCGGCTCCAGCGGGTTCAGCGCCCAACTGGCGGGGATGCTGGGGCTGCCGTTCTCGTTCGCGCACCACTTCAGCTCGCAGCACACGCTGCCCGCCCTGGCGCTGTACCGGCAAAGCTTCCGGCCGTCGAAGTGGCTGGCCGAGCCGTACGCGATGGTGGCGGTCAACGCGGTCTGCGCGGACACGGACGAGCGGGCGGAGTGGCTGGCGGGGCCGAGCGCGCTGTCGCTGCTGCGGCTGCGCTCGGGTCGACCGGGGCCCCTGGCCGCGCCGGACGAGGCGGCGGCGTACCCGTACACCGAGGTCGAGCGGGAGTTCGTGCGGCAACGCCGGGAGGGCCAGGCGATGGGCTCGCCGGAGACCGTGCGGCGGCAGCTCGGCGAGCTGCTGGCGCGTACCGGCGCGGACGAGCTGATGCTGACCACCCTGGTGTACGACGTGGCCGACCGGGTGCGCTCGTACGAGCTGATCGCGGCGAAGGTGGCCGGTGGCCTGCGCCGGGACGGCTGAAACACGATCTTCACGTCGCCGTCACCGGGGAGACGCGCGGGCCGCCTAGGTTTGTCCCCGGTGGTGGTACGGCATCCCCGGTCGGGACGGGTCGGGGATGCCGCGGTGTGGGGCACCGGGCCGCGGCTGTGCGGATTCCGCGGCTGCGGCCCGGTGCCTGCCCCACGCCCCGGACTTACCCACGCCTCCGGCCTGTCCTGCCGCCACGCCCCCGGCCTGTCCCGCTCCCGCCCCGACGCCGGGCGGGCGGAGGCCGGCAGCGCCGCCTCTCGATACGATCCGCAGTTTCCTTGCCGCCGGCCCGGATTATTGATCAACTCAGGGCGTGGCTGAGCACATGACCCCGGACGAGTTCCGACGCGCCGGGCACGCGGTGGTGGACTGGATCGCCGACTACTGGGCGACGGTGGGGCAGCGCCCGGTGACGTCGCAGGACCCGCCCGGCGCGGTGGCCGCCGGGCTGCCGGCCGGCCCGCCCGAGCACGGCGAGCCCGTGGCGGCCGTCCTCGCCGACCTGGACAGGCTGATCGCCCCGCGCCTGACCCACTGGCAGCACCCCGGTTTCTTCGGCTACTTCCCGGCCAACACCTCCGGGCCCAGCGTGCTGGGCGACCTGGTCAGCTCGGGGCTGGGCGTGCAGGGCATGCTCTGGGCCACCGGGCCCGCGTGCACCGAACTGGAGACGGTGATGCTGGACTGGCTCGCCGACCTGCTGGAGCTGCCGAAGCGGTTCCGCGCCGGCTCCGGCGGCGGCGGGGTGATCCAGGATTCCGCGTCCTCGGCGACGCTGGTGGCGACCCTGGTCGCGCTGCACCGGGCCGGCGGCGGCCGGTGGCGCGAGGTCGGCGTCGACCGCCGGTACCGCGCCTACACGTCCACCCAGGGCCACTCCTCGATCGAGAAGGCCGCGCGGATCGCCGGGCTGGGCGCCGACGGCGTACGACCGATCGAGGTGGACCCCGAGACGCAGGCGATGTCCCCAGCGGCGCTGAGCGCGGCGATCGAGGCGGACCGGGCCGCCGGCGTGGTGCCCGCCATCGTGGTGGCCACCGTCGGGACCACGTCCACGACCGCGATCGACCCGCTGCCGGAGATCGGCGCGATCTGCGCCGAGTACGGCGTGTTCCTGCACGTCGACGCCGCGTACGCGGGGGCGGCGGCGGTCTGCCCGGAGCTGCGGTTCGGCCACGCCGGCCTGGAGTACGCCGATTCGTACTGTTTCGACCCGCACAAGTGGCTGCTCACCGGCTTCGACTGCGACGCGTTCTGGGTCGCCGACACCGCGGAGCTGATCGAGGCGCTGACCGTGCTGCCGGAGTACCTGCGCAACGCCGCCACCGAATCCGGAGCGGTGATCGACTACCGGGACTGGCAGGTGCCGCTGGGCCGCCGGTTCCGGGCGTTGAAGCTCTGGTTCGTGCTGCGCTGGTACGGCGCCGAGGGGCTGCGGGCGCACATCCGGTCCGGGGTGGCGCTCGCCGCCCGGTTCGCCGAGCGGGTCCACGCCGACGACCGGTTCGCGCTGGTGGGGGCGCACCCGTACTCGCTGGTCTGCTTCCGGCTGCGCGCCGACGACGAGGTCAACGCGGAACTGCTGGCCCGGGTCAACGCCACGGGTCGGGTGCACCTGACGCACACCCGGGTGAACGGCCGGTACACGCTGCGCCTGGCCGTCGGCTCGCCGCAGACCGCCGAGGCCCACGTCGACGAGGCGTGGTCGCTGCTCCGCGACGCCGCGACCGCCCTCCTGCCCCGCTGACCCACCACTCCCCCGCTAGCGCGGGTCGGCCGTGCCGGCGGTCGGCACCGGGATCCGGGTGCTCGTGCCGGAGACGGACGCCGGGGCCGGGACCTGGGTCGCGGCGAGGGCCGCCGCGGCGACGGCCCGCTCCCGGCGGGTCCGCAGCAGCGCCCGGACGGCCAGCGCCAGGGCGGCGACCCAGGCGGCGGCGAGCAGCGCGTAGACCGCCGGTCGGGCGGGGCCGCCGAGGTCGGCCGAGCGCATCAGCGTGCGGGCGTTGGTCAACACGATCACGCCGCCGATCGCCGCGCCGAGCAGTTGGGCGGGGACGATCCGGACCAGCCAGGCGGCGACCGGCGCGGCGATCAGGCCACCGACGAGCAGCGCGGCCACCATGGGCAGCAGGAAGCCCTCCGCGCCGAGGCCGATGAGGAAGCCGATGCTGGCGGCGCCGGCGACCACGAACTCGGCCGTGTCCACCGAGCCGATCACCCTGCGGGGCTCCAGCCGGCCGCTGACCAGCAGGGCCGGCGTGGCGACCGGCCCCCACCCGCCGCCGCCCGTGGCGTCGACGAAGCCGGCGACCAGGCCGAGCGGGCCGAGGAAGCGCCCCCGCAGCCGACCGGCCCGCCGGTCGGTGCGCAGCGGTCGGGAGAAGCGCACCAGCAGGTACGCGCCGAGCGTGAACAGGATGCCGGCCATCCACGGGGCCGCCGACTCGGTGGAGATCGCGCTGAGGAAGGTCGCGCCGGCGAACGCGCCGACCGCGCCGGGGACGGCGATCCGGGCCACCACCCGCCAGTCGACGTTGCCGAACCGCCAGTGCGCCACCCCGGCGGCGAGCGTGGTGCCGATTTCGGCCAGGTGCACGGACGCCGACGCGGCGGCCGGGGCGACGCCCACGAGCAGCAGCAGCGTGGAGGAGGTCAGTCCGTACGCCATGCCGAGCGCGCCGTCGACGAGTTGCGCGGCGAGCCCGACCAGTGCGAGGACCAGCAGCTTGCGCACGAGCGCCCCCTGACTTTTCGGCATCTCCTATCGACTTGGTCGACAATGCGGCACGCGGGGTGCCGGGGTCAAGACTCCGACCGGTCAGTGAGACGACAGTGGCGCGGGCCGGCGGCGGGGACAACGGTGACGACGGTCCGGGCGGCGGGGCGACGCGTCGACCGCCGGCGCGCGAGCCCCTACGCCGGCCGTTCGGCCCGGGTCAGGTCCAGGCGCGGGGGTCGGCGGCCAGCTCCGTGACCCGCTCGGGCAGGGTGCCGGCGGCCACGTCGGCGACGGTGACCAGTTCCAGGATCTGGCGTTCGCTGGCCCGCAGGGCGATCCAGACCTCCTGGAGGGAGCGGGCGGCGCCGTGGTAGCCGAGCTCCTCGGGCCGCTGCCCGCGTACGTGTGCGAGCGGGCCGTCGATCACCCGGATCACCTCGGCCAGCGAGATCTCCCCGCCCGGCCGCGCCAGCCAGTAGCCGCCCTCCGGACCGCGCTGGGCGTGCACGATGCCGCCGCGGCGCAGTTGCAGCAGGATGCTCTCCAGGAACTTCGGCGGGATCTCCTGGGCGCGGGCGATCTGCTCGGCGGTCACCGGCCGACCCCGCCCGGCCCCGGCACCGCCGGTCACCGAGGCGAGCTCGGCGACCGCACGGAGGGCGTAGTCGACCCGGGCGGAGAGGCGCATGCCGGCAAGATTAACGCGCTGGTCACCCCGGCCGGCCGATCACCCCTCGGCCGATCGGCCGACGGCGATGTGCCGCCCCGGCTCGGCGTCACTCCCCGACGCGGCGCAGCAGCCCCTCCTGCACGGCGGTGGCGATGTGTCGGCCGTCCCTGGTGAACAGGCGACCCGTGGCGAGCCCCCGCGCGCCGGAGGCGGACGGGCTCCAGCAGTCGTAGAGGAACCACTCGTCGGCGCGGAACGGCCGGTGGAACCACAGCGCGTGGTCGAGGCTGGCCCCCACCACCCCGCCGGGGCCCCAGACCTCGCCGTGCACCGACAGCACCGAGTCGAGCAGGGTCAGGTCGGAGGCGTACGTCAGCGCGCAGGCGTGCAGCAGCGGATCGTCGGGCAGCTTGCCGTCGATGCGCATCCAGACCCGCTGGTGCGGGTCGGCCGGCCGGTCGCCGGGGCGCACCCAACCGGGCTCGCCCACGTAACGCACGTCGATCGGGCGCGGGATCTGCGCCCAGATGCCGAGCCGCTCGGGGTAGCGGGAGAGCCGGTCGGTCATCGTCGGGACCTCGTCCGGCCCCGGCACGTCGGGCGGCGTGGGCGCGTGGTGGTCCAGGCCCTCCTCGGGACGGTGGAACGACGCCGACATGAAGAAGATCGGCTTGCCGTGCTGGAGCGCCACGGAGCGGCGTACCGAGAAGGAGCGGCCGTCGCGGATGTTCTCCACCTCGTACGCGATCGGCT
This sequence comes from Micromonospora sp. NPDC002717, assembly GCF_040295705.1. Taxonomy (NCBI): domain Bacteria; kingdom Bacillati; phylum Actinomycetota; class Actinomycetes; order Micromonosporales; family Micromonosporaceae; genus Micromonospora; species Micromonospora sp. NPDC002717. The sequence goes on from NZ_JBEOVW010000015.1 coordinate 128,678, forward strand.
CGCTCGGGTCGCCGGCGCGCACGAAGTAGCCGTGCAGGGAGTGCACGAAGCGCGCCGGGTCGACCGTCCGGCCGGCGGCCACCAGGGCCTGGCCGGCGACCTGGCCGCCGTACACCCGCTGAGGGCCGACCGGCGGGCTCATCCCCCGGAAGGTCATCTCGCCGGTGTGCTCCAGGTCGAGCACGTCGAGGAGCTGGTCGACCGCGGCCTGGCCGACCGCGACCTCCCCGGCACTCACTGAAGCGCTCGCGCGGACGCGGCGTCGACCAACGACCCGAGCTGGTGTACGCGCAGCGTGTTGGTCGAGCCGGGGGTGCCGGGCGGGCTGCCGGCGACGATCACCACGTGGTCGCCGGGGTTGGCCCGGTTGAGCCCGAGCAACGCCTGGTCGACCTGGCGGAACATGTCGTCGGTGTGCTCGACGAACGGCATCAGGAAGGTCTCCACGCCCCAGGAGAGGGCAAGCTGGTTGCGCACCTCGGGCACCGGGGTGAAGGCGAGCAGCGGCAGGTCGCAGTGCAGCCGGGACAGCCGCCGCACGGTGTCGCCGGTCTGCGAGAAGGCGACCATGGCCTTCGCGCCGATGGCCCGGGCGATCGAGGAGGCGGCGACGGTGAGCGCGCCGCCGTGCGTACGCGGGTCGTGCTGGAGGCGCGGCACCCCGATCGAGCCGGACTCGGTGGTGGTGACGATCTTCGCCATGGTGCTGACGGTGAGCACCGGGTACTTGCCGACGCTGGTCTCGCCGGAGAGCATCACGGCGTCCGCCCCGTCGAGCACGGCGTTGGCCACGTCGGAGGCCTCGGCGCGGGTCGGGCGCGAGTTCTCGATCATCGAGTCGAGCATCTGGGTGGCCACGATGACCGGCTTGGCGTTCTCCCGGCAGAGCTGCACGGCGCGCTTCTGCACCAGCGGGACCTGGTCGAGCGGCAGCTCCACGCCCAGGTCGCCACGGGCGACCATGACCCCGTCGAAGGCCAGCACGATCTGCTCCAGGCAGTCGACCGCCTCGGGCTTCTCCACCTTGGCCAGCACCGGCCGGTGCACCCCGACCTCGGCCATGATGCCGTGCACCAGCTTGATGTCGTCGGCGGAGCGGACGAAGGAGAGCGCGACCAGGTCGACGCCGAGGCCGAGGGCGAAGCGCAGGTCCTCGGCGTCCTTCTCGGACATCGCGGGGACGCTGACCGCCACGTTCGGCAGCGAGACGCCCTTGTTGTTGGAGACCGGGCCACCCTCCGTGACCAGGCAGCGGATGTCGTTGCCGGTGACGTCGGTGACCTCGACGGCGACCCGGCCGTCGTCGATCAGCAGCCGGTCGCCGGGCTTGACCTCCTGCGGAAGCTTCCGGTAGGTGCAGGAGACCCGGTCCTTGGTGCCGAGAACGTCGTCGCCGGTGATCACGACGGAGTCGCCGGTGCGCCACTCGTGCGGGCCGTCGGCGAACCGGCCGAGCCGGATCTTCGGACCCTGCAGGTCGGCGAGCACGGCCACCGGGTGTCCGGCCGCCTCCGCGGCCTCGCGGACCAGCCGGTAGACCGCCTCGTGGTCGGAGTGGCTGCCGTGGCTGAAGTTGAGTCTGGCCACGTTCATGCCGGCCTCGACGAGCCCCCGGATCCGCTCCGGGGACGAGGTGGCAGGACCAAGAGTGCAGACGATCTTCGCGCGGCGTGTCACGCCCATCAGGCTAGTCTCTCCTCCGGGTCGGACTACGGGCCGACCCCTCGCGGGCTGCGGAAAATTGTCCAACGACGCGCGTCACGCGCGCAGCCGGCGGGCGGAACCCACGCCGGAACGTTGAGGCGGCGGGCAACGGCGACCGCGCGCCGGAATCGTACGCCCCCGGCGCCACCGGGCACCGGGGTGCTCCCGGCCGGCGCGCCCGCCGTCGATGGCTGGTCCACGCCGTGCCGCGCCCTGGCCGCGGCACCCACCGCGCGGACGCCCGCCCGGCCCCGCCCGCGCACACCCGCCCCGCCCGACCCGCGGCGGCCTGGCCCGCACGCCCGACCCGCTCCCCCGGGCCGGTCCGACGGGTTCCGCTGATGGCGCCGGAGGGTGCCGGCGCGATGGTGACGCCGCCGTTCCCCGGCCGCGGGTGCCCGACCGGGTCGCTCGCGCGCCGGGGGCGGACCGCTGCGGGAGGCCGGCGGTGCACGCCGGGTCGGCGGCCCGCGCCGCGCGCACGGTGCGCCGGGCATCCGGCGGAACCGCTCAGGTCTGCGTCTTGACCAGTGGGAACTCCAGCGAGCCCGCCGGGCAGAGGAAGGTCATCACGTCCACCCGGTAGAGCCCGGCCTGCACCGCCGGGTCGGCCTCCATCACGCTGCGCACGTCGTCTACGGACCCGGTCCGGGCCAGACCGAAGCCGATCGGCGGGTCCGGCTGGCGGGCCTGGCCGTCCACCGAGCCGGCGACCAGGATGATCCTCCGCCGCTGGAGGGCCTGCATGTGCGCGAGGTGCTCGGCCTGCAACCGCTGCACCGTCTCCGCCGGCAGCGCCCGCCCGGCCGCGCCGGGATACAGCACGATGCACTCGTACGTGTCGAGCGCGAAGTCGACCTGCGGCACTCCCGTCATGGGCGCTCCCTCCCGCGTCGCGTTGCGCGGCGACCCGTGGTCGACGCCGACCGGCACGGGCCCAGCGTCGCACGCGCGGGCGGCCCGCGCGGGCGCTCCGGTCAACTCCGTCCGCGCCCCGGCCCGGTGGACCTGCCCGTGCGGCAGTGTCCACGACCGGGACGTCAACGCCGCCCGGAACATCAGGGCCGCCGGACGGGCGGACCTCAACGACCGTGAAGCGCGGGTAAGACCGGCACCTGTGCCGGCACAGCGCGGTGAGGCGGTGGCCCACGGAAGCTCACACCCCGCGGGGTGCAGCAGGCCGGAATCCCCGCCATTCATGGCGGGAGGACGTCACAGGGCCAGGCAGTCCGGGCGGATCGGGGTGTCGCGCAGCGCCTGCCGGACCACGGTGTACGTGGTGCCGTCGAGCACGAGCCCGAGGTGCCCGACGACCCGTAGCGGGCACGCCGCCTGGATCAGCACGTTGGTCGCGCCGTCGGCGAGCGAGGCGTTGTCGACCGGCCGGACCAGCTCGTCCTGCCACGTCCGGACCGTGGTCCAGCGGACCGCGCCGGGGGTGTCGTCGCCGCCGTTGAGGTCGGCGAGGAAATCGGAGCCGATCGACATCTGCTGACAGGCGACGACTCCGGCGCAGCTGCCGAGGCCGACGACCCGCAGGATGTTCGCGACGTACGTGCCCTGCTGGGGGCTGCCGAGGCTGACGTAGCGGCCGACGGCCGACTCGCCGCCGAGGAACTTCACGTACCAGCGGGAAACCAGTCCGCCCTCGGAGTGGCCGACGACGTCCACCCGGGACGCCCCGGTGACGGACCGGACCTGCTCGACGTACGCGGCGAAGGCACGGGCGGAGTCGCGGATGTCGCCGAAGCCGAGGCCGGGCAACTGGTAGACGAAGACCCGGAAGCCGTCGGCGCGCAGCCGGGCGGCGATCGGCTCGTACGCGATGGAGAGGCCGATCAGGCCGCCGACGACGATGACGGGATCGGCGGCGATGCCCGCGGCGGTGGTCGTCGCCGTCACCGTCGCCGGCCTGTTGGCGGCGGCCGGGGTGCCGGCGGCGGGACGGTCGGGGGCGGCCGTCGCGGCGGTGGCCGGGACGAGCAGCAGGGCGGCGGTGGCGGCGACGGCGAGGATCTTTCGGAGCAGCATGGCTGCACCTCCGGCGGGAGGTACCCGGGAACCCGGGACGGCGGGCGGGGGTCCGATCGATCGTGGGACGATGATGAGGGTCTAGATTCACGGTCGTCAATAACTACGTTACAGGCCGGTAACCCTTGTCGCGCCGGGAGCGCAAACCGGCAATTCGCGCACGGTCGACGCGGGGTCGGGTCGGCCCTTACGGCTGGCGCGTTTCGCGGGCACGCGAGAGCAGGGCGACCCGGCGGCCTGCCGTCCACGCGGGACGGTGCGCGCGCGAGCCCGACGCCGGTGGCATGCTGTGGCCCGTGCCTCAGACACCGACCGGCGAGAAGCCGCTGCGGGTGATGCCCTGGTGGCTCGTGCTCGTCGGGCTGCTGGCCGCCGGGCTGCTGGGCTGGCTGGTCCTGGACTGGCTGCTCGACGAGGCCGGCCGGGCCGCCCAGCCGGACACCCGCGCCACCCTGCGCATCGACGCCATCCGCACCGGGCTGACCGTGGTGGCCGGCACCGGCGGCGGCCTTGCACTGCTGCTGGCCGCCCGCCGCCAGTGGATCAGCGAACGCGCCCAGCGGCACCAGGAGGCCGTTGCCGCGCAGGAGCAGGCGCACCGGGACCGGGCGCAGGCCCACGTGGAGGCGGTCGCCGAGGCCGGGCAGCGGCACCAGGACCGGCAGGCCGAGGCCGCCGAACACGACGCCGCCGAGCGCCGGCTGACCGAGCTCTACACCCGCGCCGTCGAGCTGCTCGGCAACGACAAGGCAGCCGTACGCCTCGGCGGACTGCACGCCCTGGAACGGCTCGGGCAGGACAATCCGGCGCAGCGGCCGACGATCGTGGCGGTGCTCTGCGCGTACCTGCGGATGCCGGCGGGCGACGACGACGCGGGCGAGGCGGAGGTGCGCCGCACCGCGCAGCGGGTGTTGACCCGGCACCTGCGCGCCGACGACGACGCGTTCTGGCCCGGCGTCACGCTGGACCTGACCGGCGCCCACCTCGACGGCTTCGACGCCGCCGGCTGCACCCTGGTCGACGCGGACCTCACCGGCGCGGTCTGCGCCGGCACCACCAGCCTCGCCGGCGCGACCGTGCGCGGCCGGCTGTCCCTCGGCGCCACCTTCGCGGACCTGCGCTGCGACGACCTGCGCGGCGACGCCGAGATCGTCCTGGACGACGCCCGGATCGCCGGCCGCCTCAGCTTCGACCGCGCCGAGATCGGCGGCCTGTCGTGCCGGCACGCCACCGTCGCGTGGGCGTACTTCCGGGGCACCACGGTCGGACGGACGGCGAGCTTCGACGGGACCCGCTTCACCAGAAGCGCGACGTTCCGCGAGGCGGTCTTCCTCAGCGGGCTCTCGATGGACCACGCCACGTTAGGGGGCTACGCCGGATTCCGGCAGGTCCGCTTCGCCGACCTGGCCCTGTTCCGCTGGACCGAGTTCGGCGGCCAGGCATGGTTCGAGCGGGCCCGCTTCGAGGGCGCCGCGAACTTCGGCCGGGCCCGCTTCCACGACGCGGCGACCTTCGACGGGGCGACGTTCGCCCGGCCTCCCCTGGTCGACCAGGCGCGGGCGGCGGCGGCCGGCCCGCACGTCTGGCCCGAGGGCACGAACGTCGCGCGGCTCGACGACGACTGGCTGCTGCTCACCGACCCCTGATCCGCACCGCCCGCCCTTTACGATCATCAGCGTGACGACCGCCCTCGTGCTCATCGACCTGATGCCCCGGATCATCGCGCTGGAGCTGGCCCCGCACCGGGGCGAGGACGTCCTCGACCGCTGCCGCCGGCTCGCCGCCGCGTTCCGCGCCCAGGGCCGGCCGGTGGTCCAGGTCCGGGTCGAGCGGCCTGGGGTGGCCGAGCAGCCGCCGGGCAGCGACTTCGCCGAGGGGCTGGTCGAGCCGGGCGACGTCGTGGTCGTCAAGCGCACCGTCGGCGCGTTCCACGGCACCGACCTGCACGGGAAGCTGCGCCGGCGCGGGGTCGACACCGTGGTGCTGGCCGGGCTGGTGACCACGATGGGCGTCGAGTCGACCGCCCGCGCGGCCAGCGACCACGGCTACGAGCTGGAGTTCGTGGCCGACGCGATGTCCGGCTTCGCCGCCGACGAACACGAGTTCACCGTCGAGCGGATCTTCCCGCGCTTCGGCACCGTCCGACGCGCCGACGACTACCGCTGAGGCGGCTAGGCTGCACCGATGGCGGAGACCATTGAGGACAGTCCGGTCGGCTGGGTGGCCAGCCACGTGGAGCGTTACCTGGCCACCGACGGCGCCGACGGCGGCAGGTACCACGGGTACGACGCCCTGCTGATCACCACCCGGGGGCGCCGGACGGGCAAGCTGCGGCGGACGGCGCTCATCTACGGCCGGGACGGCGACCGGTACCTGCTGGTGGCGTCGAACGGCGGTGCGGCGCGGCACCCGGCCTGGTACCTCAACCTGTGCGCCGACCCCGAGGTGCAGGTGCAGGTCGGGGCCGACCGGTTCCGGGGCCGGACGCGGACCGCCACCGCCGAGGAGCGGCCCCGGTTGTGGCAGGTGATGACCGGCGTCTTCCCGACCTACGCCCGCTACCAGCAGGGGACCGACCGGGAGATCCCCGTCGTCGTGGTCGAGCCGGTGCCGACCGACGTCGCGCCGTAGCGGAACCACCGGTGGAACACCACGGCCGTCTCCGGGCGCCGATGACGTCCATCGTGCTCCACCGGTCCCGGCGGCCGGGCGCCCCGGCGACGGCCGGTCAGCGGAGGAGGCGGCCGGTCAGCGGAGGAGGCGGAACAGCAGCAGATAGGCCACGTAGGCGACCGGCACGGCGACGAAGCAGATCAGGAAGCCGAGGTGCACGTAGCGGGGCGGGGTGCCGGCGACCATGGCCGGCCGGCCCCAGCGGCCGAGCACCAGGTAGCCGGCGAAGAACGACAGCGCGGGCAGGCCGGCGCAGATCCAGGCGCCGAGGGTGAACCCGTCGACCAGGCCGACGCCGGAGGCGAGCACCATCACCACCATCAGCACCGCCGCCACGGCCGCGCAGCCGGCGTAGACGGCGAGCGCCCGGGCCACCGGCGACCAGGTCGGCAGCAGCGCGGGGCGTTGCGCGAGCAGCTCGGCCTGTTGCCCGTGCCGGTCGGACTCGTCGGCGTAGCGCCGGGCCAGCTCCAGCTCGGTGGTCGGGTCTGTCTCCGCCGGGCGCGGGCCCGGCACCCCGCCCGCCCCCGGCGGCAGCGCGAGCTTCGTCTCCCCCACCCCGACCTGGGGATACGCCCCGACCCCCGGCCGCCCCGGGGCGCCGGCTGCGCCGGCGGGCTCCCCCGCCCCCGGTCCGGCGCCGCCGGTCGGCGCGCCGCCCGGACCGCCGTCACCGACCGACCCGGCGCCGGGCACGGCGGCCGGCCCGGTGACGGGGCCCGCGGGTGCGGTCGCCGGCGCGGGCGCGGGGCCGGTGGGCACGCCGGGGGCCGGGACGCCGATGGCCTGGCCGAGCTGGTCGAGGCGCTGCCCCTGGGCGGTCAGCCGGTGCTGGAGGTAGTCCGCGGCGGCGTGCAGGTTGCGCCGGCGCTCGGCCTCGGCGGCGGCGCCGCGCTCACCGGCCCGACGCCGCTCGGCGAGCTGGCGGGCCAGCGCCGCGTACTCGGAGTAGTCGGACACCGCCTCAGTCCTCCCCGTCCGGGACGTGCCCGTCGCGGGCGAACGGCACGATGAGCCGGGTGCGCTGGTCGTGCCGGTCGACCAGCAGCGCCCGGTCGGGCCGGGGTGCGTACGCGAGGTCGTGCACCCCGAGGTGCAGCCCGAGGTCGGTGCCGGGCACGTTCAGCGCCACCAGGCAGGCGACGTCGTCGCGGTTGTGCGCGCCGCCGAGGTCGTCGGCGAGCCGGCGCAGCCCGCGCCACCAGCCGAGCAGGTGCACGCCCCGCGCGGGGCCCTGGCGCAGCAGCGCCCCCAGGTCGTCGTGGCCGGAGCGGAACGTCTCCGGGTCGGTGGCGGCGAGCGCCGCGCTGGCGGCGTCCATCCCGAACACGACGAGGTAGGTGCGGCCGGTGTCCGGCGCGGCACTGCCCTCCGGCCGGGCCGGGGTGGTCGGGCCGGGCGGCGTGGTGGCGGCCGACAGCCCGGCGGCGAGGGTGGCGACGTGCCGGCGCAGGCCGGCGGTGTCGAGGCGGTCGACGGCGTGACCGGCGGCGATCAGCGTGGCGGCGGTGTCGTCGGCGGCGGGCTCGGCGGCGGTGACCAGCGGGGCGAGGAGGAACCGGGCGTCGCCCGGGGCGTGCTGGCGGGCGAGGCTCAGGGTGGCCGCCCGCAGCACCTCCGCGCCGGTGGCCGAGGTGCCCACCACGGCCAGGTGCCGGCCCGGGGTGGCGTCCAGCATGAACAGCGCGGAGGTGCCGTCCACGTCGACCGTCCGCCCGACCAGGGCGAGCGGGCGACGCCCGCCCGGGCGCAGCCCGGCGAAGGTGGGGTCGTCCTCGACGCGCGCGGTCTCGTAGCCCCTGAACACCGACGGGGGGCGCGCGCCCGCCGGCCGCGCCTGCCACAGCTCGTGCCGCAGCGCGGCCAGCTCGGCTGCGGCGGCGTGGGCGTCGGGGAAGCGGACGACGGCGTCGGCGCCGACCGCCCCGGCGGCGGTGTTGAGCACGGCCGAACCGACGGGCAGGGTGTGGGCGGCCTCGTTCAGCGGGTCGAGCACCCCGCCGCCGCCGGGCAGCGCCACCCGGAGCGCGAACTGACCGAAGATCGCCTCGGCCCGCCCGTAGAGCGCCTCGACGCCGGTCATGCTCTGGCTCGCCAGGACCAGGTGCACGCCGTACGAGCGGCCCTTGCGGGCCAGCTCCTCGAGCAGGTCGACCGACTCGCGGGCCAGCGCGTCGTTGCCGGCGAGCAGCACGTGGAACTCGTCGACCACCGCCACGATCCGGGGCATCGGCGTGTCGCGGGGCAGGTCGGCGAGCTTGGTGACGCCGTGCCGCTTGAGCGCGGCGGCCCGCCGCGACAGCTCGCGGCGCAGCTCCCGCAGGACGGCGACGCCGTACTCCCGGTCGGACTCGATGCCGACGGCCCGGGCGTGCGGCAGCCAGGACGGGTCGCGGGGGGTGGGGACGAACTCGGTGAAGCTCACCCCCTCCTTGAAGTCGAGTAGGTAGAGCTGCAGCTCGGCGGGCGGGTAGCGGGCGGCGAGCCCGTAGAGGACGTCGAGCAGGAAGACCGTCTTGCCGGCGCCGGTGCGCCCGCCGACGAGCCAGTGCGGGGTGGCGTCGTCGAAGGCGACGGTGACCCGGTCCCGGCCGGCACGGCCGACCACGGTGCGCAGCCCGTTGCCCGCCGACTCGGCCCACCGCCGCTCGGGCAGCAGCTCGGCGAAGCCCACCGCGTCGCCGCGCCGGGCGGCGGCGCCGAGATGGGCGGCGAGGGCCGCCACCGACGCGGCCGGCGGGTCGCCGTCGAGCAGCACGGGGGCCGCCAGGCCGGTGCCGTCCACGCTGAACGGGGCGCCGGGCGGATCGCCGACGTGGGCGTACCGCTCGGTCAGCCGGACCGTGGTGGTGGCGCCGAGCTGCGGCGGCGGGTCGGCGGACGCGGCGGACGGCTGGCCGGCGACCAGGACGCAGACGGCGGCGGCCGGCCCGGCGTGGGTGAGCGCGGCGAGCCGGGCCGCCTCGCGGGGCGGCGGCGTCGACGCGGCGACGACCAGCAGCAGCTCCTGGTCGGGACGGTCGGCGTGCCGGGCGGCGCGGGCATGCCGCTCGGCGGCGTCGAGCAGGGCGGCCACCTCGGCCTCGCCGGTGGCGGGCGGGTCGAGCACACCGGCGTCGACCAGCGGGCGCAGCGGCCCGAAGGTGGCGCCCAGCGCGGCGGTGTCGATCCCGGCGACCCGGACTCCGCCGGGCGGCGCCGTGGCGAGCAGCCGCAGCACGAGCGCCCGCAGCAGGCCGGCCACCCGGGGGTCGCGGGCGTCCGCGTCGACCGCGAGGTGGTGGCCGCCGCCCAGCGGCACGAGGACGGGGAAGGCGCCGTCGGGAGTGGACGCCTCGCCGACGCGCACCGGGACGGGCGCGACGGCGACCGGGGTGGCCCCGGGGGTCGGGGTGGCGAGCGCGCCGCCGAGTTCGGCGAGCCGGGCGACGAGCGCGCCCGCGCCGTTCGGGACGGCCGGGGTGGCGTGCCCGGCGAGCGCCCGACGGGCGGTGTCGAGGTGGGACCGGGCGGCGCGGTGCGCCGCGACCGCCTGCCCGTACGCCGACGCGAGCCTGCCCACCCTCTGCTCCCGTCGCCGTCGCCCCGCCTGGTCCTCAAGGACCCTAACGGACACAGGCGACACCCGGACAGTGGCGAGGCGGGCGCGTCGGTCCTTCCGTACACCGGGAGCTGGTGGGGCGGTGGGGTCAGCCGGAGCGGGGGCACTCGGCCGGCTGGCCGACCGGGGGTGCCGCGCCGGTCAGGCGGGAGCGGCGGCGGGCACGGCGCGGCGTACAGGCGGCGCATTCGTGCGCCTCCCGGCCCGCCCGGGGTCGACCGGTGGCCGGCCGGGGCAGCACGGGGCGGCCGGCCGGGACGTCGCTTCCCGCCGGTCGGACGATCCGTGCGACGGCCCGGACGGACCGGACGGACCGGACGGACCGCACCGCGCTCGACGCCGGTCGGACGACGCGGGCCGCCGTCGAGGCGACCCGACGCACCGGACGCCGTACCGCCGGCACGGCCAGCGCCAGGGCGACCCGCCGGCGCAGCGGGCGCCCGCGCAGTCGGTCGAGCCCGATCCCCGCCACCACGGTGGCGATCGCCGTCACCGTCCCGGCCAGCACGAGGGTCTGCCGGGGGCCCGCGTGTTCGGAGAGCCAGCCGAGCAGCGGCGCGCCGACCGCGGCGGAGACGGAGCCGGTGACCGCCAGCGCGGCCAGCACCCGCCCCCGCATCGCGTAGTCGGTGTCGAGCTGGGCGCGGGCGCCGACGGTGGTGTCGATGACCACGGCCGCGGCGGCGACCGGCAGGATCACCGCCGCGAAGCTCAGGGTGCCCGGGGCCACGCCGGCGACGATCTGCAGCACGCTGGCCAGCAGGCCGGCGGCGAGCAGGATCCCGTAGCCCAGCTCACGCCGCCGGGCCGCGACGAGGGCGCCGAGCACCGTGCCGATCGCGAAGACGGTGGAGAGGAACCCGTAGCCGGAGGCACCGCCGCCCAGCGGTCCGTCGCTCATGGCCGCCATGGTCACCTGGTAGTTGCGGCCGAGGCTGCCGAGCACGAACGACAGGGCGAGCGCGACGAGCACCACCGGCTGGCGCAGCAGATAGCGGAAGCCGGCGACGATGCCGCGGTCCGCCGGCTCCGCGTCGGCCGGCGCCGGCTCCCCCGCGTGCAGCTCCCGCTCGCGTACGGCGAACAGGGCCACCACCACCGCGACGAAGCTGGCGGCGTTGACCGCGAAGAGCAGCGCGGGGCCGACGGCGGCGACCAGGACGGCGCCGGCGCTCATGCCGAGGATGCGGCCGGCGGAGTTGGTCAGCGAGCCGAGCGCCAGGGCGTTGCCGAGGCTCTCCCGGTCCACCAGGGTCGAGCACCAGCGGCCCATCACCGGGCCCTCGATGGCCGAGACCGCTCCGGTCACCAGCGAGATCGCGTAGATCGCCGGGAGGCCGCCCACGCCGGTGACGGCGACCAGCGCCAGCCCGGCCGCCAGGGCCGCGTGGAGCGCCTGGGCGACGATCAGCAGCGGCTTCGCGCGCAGCCGGTCGGCCAGCGCTCCGCCCCAGACGCTGAGCAGCAGCGTGGGAAGGGCCTGGAGCAGGACGGTGAAGCCCATCGACGTCGCCGAGCCGGTCTCGGCGAGCACGTACCAGTTCACGCCCAGGACCTGCATCCAGGTCCCGACGACGGACACGAACCCGGCGGCGGCCCAGATCCGGTAGTTCCGGTGGCGCAGCGCGGCGAACACGACTGATTCCCCCGTGGGACGGCGACATGACGGTGCCGAACCCGGGTGGCGGTGCGCGGCAGCCGCCAAGTCTGGCGGCAATTAAACCGATTTGCCGCCTTTCGTGAGGCGGCTCACGCGACGTGGCCCCGGCCTGCGGGCGCAGGCCGGGGCCACGTCGGGCCCGAGCGGGTGGTCAGCGGGCCGCGAGCGGCTGCCGGGCCGGGTCCACCGGGGCCGGGAGCGTTCCGACCCCGCCGAGGTACGCGTGGATCGCGGCGGCCGCCGCCCGCCCCTCGGCGATCGCCCAGACGATCAGCGAGGCGCCCCGGTGCATGTCACCGGCGACGAAGACGCCGTCGGTGTCGGTCTGCCAGTCCGGCCGGGCGTCGACCGCCCCGCGCGCGTTGCGGACGACCCCGAACTGGTCGAGCAGCGGCTGCGCCTCGGTGCCCTCGAAACCGATGGCCAGCAGCACCAGGTCGGCCGGCAGCTCCCGCTCCGAGCCGGGCAGCGGGGTGACGATCCGCCGCCCGTCCCGCTTCTCCACGCTCACCTCGGCGATCCGCACCGCCCGCACCTGCCCGGTGCCGTCGTCGACGAACTCCTGCACCGCGACGGCGAAGACCCGCTCGCCGCCCTCCTCGTGCGCCGGGTAGCTGCGCAGGAGCCACGGCCAGGTCGGCCACGGGTCCCGGGCCTCGTCGCGGGCCTGCGGCGGTCGCGGGTAGAGGTCGAGCTGGTGTACGCCGGCCGTGCCCTGCCGGTGCGCCACGCCGAGACAGTCCGCCGCCGTGTCGCCGCCACCGATGATCACCACGTGCTTCCCGGCCGCGTCGATGGGCGTGCCGTCGGGCAGCACGGCGGTGTCGGGCCGGCCGCCGGCCGCCGCGGCGACCACCCGGTTGGCCGCGACGAGGTGCTCCATCGCCTGGTGCACGCCGCGCAGGTGCCGGCCCGGGGTCTCCGGGGTGTCCCGGCCCTGCAACGCGCCGCAGGCGAGCAGCACCGCGTCGTGCTCGGCGCGCACCTGCTCGGCGGTGACGTCGACGCCGACGTTCACCCCGGTGCGGAAGCGCACGCCCTCGGCGGCGAGCTGGGCCAGCCGCCGGTCGATGTGGGCCTTCTCCAGCTTGAAGTCGGGGATGCCGTAGCGGAGCAGGCCGCCGATCGCGTCGTCGCGCTCGTACACCGTCACGGCGTGACCGGCGCGGGCGAGCTGCTGCGCGGCGGCGAGGCCGGCGGGCCCGGAGCCGACCACGGCGACCGACCGGCCGGTCGGCGCGGGCACCAGGCGCGGCAGCCGGCCGCCCCGCGCGACGGCCGCGTCGGCGATCTCCACCTCGACCTGCTTGATGGTGACCGGCTGGCCGCCGCCGATGCCGAGCACGCAGGCCGCCTCGCAGGGCGCCGGGCAGAGCCGGCCGGTGAACTCCGGGAAGTTGTTGGTGGCGTGCAGCGACTCCACCGCCGCGTCCCAGCCGCCCGTACGGACCAGGTCGTTCCAGTCGGGGATGCGGTTGCCCAGCGGGCAGCCGTCGTGGCAGAACGGGATGCCGCAGTCCATGCAGCGGGTGGCCTGCTCGCGGATCAGCTCCTCGCCGGCGGGCGGGTAGACCTCCCGCCAGTCGCTGATCCGCACCGGCACCGGGCGGCGCGCCGGCAGCCGCCGGTCGTAGCGCAGGAAACCGTTCGGGTCAGGCACGAGCCACCTCCTGGACCGCCGCCCGCGGGGCGGGCGCGGTCGGCATGGACTTCGCGGCGGGCGCGGAGAGCGCGCTCATCACCGCGTCGTCGACGTCGCGGCCGGCGGCTTCGGCGGCCCGCATGATCTCCAGCACCCGGCGGTAGTCCCGGGGCACCACCGCGGTGAACTCCGCCACCGCCTCCGGCCAGCGCTTCAGCAGCTCCTCGGCGACCGCCGAGTCGGTCTCGGCGAAGTGCCGCTGCACCAGCTCGTGCAGCACGGCCTGCTCCTGGTCGGACAGCGGGGCCAGGTCGACCAGCTCCGCGTTGACCCGGCGGCGGTCCAGCCGGTACACGAACGCGGTCCCGCCGGACATGCCGGCGGCGAAGTTGCGGCCGGTCGGCCCCAGCACCACCACGGTCCCGCCGGTCATGTACTCGCAGCCGTGGTCGCCGACACCCTCGACGACGGCCACCGCGCCGGAGTTGCGCACCGCGAACCGCTCCCCCACCCGCCCGCGCAGGAAGAGTTCGCCCGCCGTGGCGCCGTAGAGGATGGTGTTGCCGGCGATGGTCTGGTCCTCGGCCCGCTCCCCGGGTGCGGCGTCGGCGTCGACGAAGGGGGCGGCGGCATCCGGCCGCACGACGAGCCGGCCACCGGAGAGGCCCTTGCCCACGTAGTCGTTGGCGTCGCCGTGCAGCCGCAGGGTGACCCCGCGCGGCAGGAACGCGCCGAACGACTGCCCGGCGGTGCCGCGCAGCGTGAACTCGACCGTGTCGGCGGGCAGGCCGGCCCCGCCGAAGCGGCGGGTCACCTCGCCACCCAGCATCGCGCCGACGCTGCGGTGCTCGTTGCGCACCGCCACCTCGACCCGTACGGGCGTGCCGTCGCGCAGCGCCGGCCCGGCGAGGGCGATCAGCTCGTTGTCCAGCGCCAGGTCCAGGCCGTGGTCCTGGGCGCGGACGCCCCGGCGGGCGGCGCTGGCCGGCAGCTCCGGCAGGTGCAGCACGGGCGTCAGGTCGAGCCCGCCGGCCTTCCAGTGCGCGATCGCCGGGGCGACGTCGAGCAGCTCGGCGTGCCCGATGGCCTCCTCGATCGAGCGGAAGCCCAGCTCGGCCAGGTAGCCGCGGACCTCCTCGGCGAGGAAGAGGAAGAAGTTCTCCACGAACTCCGGCCTGCCGGTGAAACGTTCCCGCAGCACCGGGTTCTGGGTGGCGATGCCGACCGGGCAGGTGTCCAGGTGGCACACCCGCATCATCACGCAGCCCTCGACGATCAGCGGGGCGGTGGCGAAGCCGAACTCCTCGGCGCCGAGCAGCGCCGCGACCAGCACGTCCCGGCCGGTCTTGAGCTGGCCGTCGACCTGCACGGTGACCCGGTCGCGCAGCTTGTTGAGCAGCAGCGTCTGCTGTGCCTCGGCCAGCCCCAGCTCCCACGGGGTGCCGGCGTGCTTGAGCGAGTTCAGCGGGGACGCGCCGGTGCCGCCGTCGTGGCCGGAGATCAGGATGACGTCGGCCTTGAGCTTCGCCACGCCCGCCGCCACGGTGCCGACGCCGACCTCGCTGACGAGCTTGACGTGCACCCGCGCGGACGGGTTGACGCACTTGAGGTCGTGGACGAGCTGGGCGAGGTCCTCGATGGAGTAGATGTCGTGGTGCGGCGGCGGGGAGATCAGGCCGACGCCCGGCGTGGCGTGCCGGGTGCGGGCGATCCACGGCCAGACCTTGTTGCCGGGTAGCTGCCCGCCCTCGCCGGGCTTGGCGCCCTGGGCCATCTTGATCTGGAGGTCGTCGGCGTTGACCAGGTATTCGCTGGTCACCCCGAACCGGCCGCTGGCGATCTGCTTCACGGCGGAGCGGCGGGCCGGATCGTGCAGCCGCTCGACGTCCTCGCCGCCCTCGCCGGTGTTGGACTTGCCGCCGAGGCGGTTCATGGCGATGGCGAGGGTCTCGTGCGCCTCCGCCGAGATCGACCCGTACGACATGGCGCCGGTGGCGAACCGCTTGACGATCTCGGTGGCCGGCTCGACCTCCTCGATCGGCACCGCCGGCCGCACTCCCGTACGCAGGGTGAACAGCCCGCGCAGGGAGCCGGCCTTCGCGGCCAGCTCGTCGACCTTCGCCGTGTACTGGCGGAAGACGTCGTACTGGCGGCTGCGGGTGGCGTGCTGGAGCAGGAAGACCGTCTCCGGGTTGAACAGGTGCAGCTCACCCTCGCGGCGCCACTGGTACTCGCCGCCCACCGCCAGCCGCCCGGAGGACTCGGCGCCCGGCTCCGGCCAGGCCACGGCGTGCCGGGCGGCCACCTCGGCGTGGATGCCGTCCAGCCCGATCCCGCCGATCTTGCTCGGGGTGCCGCGGAAGTAGCGCTCGACCAGCCGGGAGTCCAGCCCGACGGCCTCGAAGACCTGCGCCCCGCAGTACGACGACACCGTCGAGATGCCCATCTTGGACATGATCTTCAGGACGCCCTTGCCGAGGCCCTTGACGTAGTTGCGGACCGCCTTCACCGGCTCGACGCCGACGAGCGCGCCGGTGGAGATCATGTCCTCCACCGACTCGAAGGCCAGGTACGGGTTGACCGCCGCCGCGCCGTAGCCGATCAGCACGGCCGCGTGGTGCACCTCGCGGCAGTCGCCGGACTCGACGACCAGCGCCACCTGGGTACGGGTCTGCTCGCGGACCAGGTGCTGGTGCACGGCGGCGGTGAGCAGCAGCGACGGGATCGGGGCGAGGTCGGCGTTGGAGTCCCGGTCCGACAGCACCAGGATCCGTACGCCGTCCTCGATCGCCTCGGAGACGTGCCGGCAGATCTCGGTCAGCCGGGCCCTGATCCCGGCGCCGCCCTCCCGGACGCGGTAGAGCCCGGAGACCCGGACGGCCTTGAAGCCCGGCAGGTCGCCGTCCTCGTCGATGGAGAGGATCTTGGCCAGCTCGTCGTTGTCGATCACCGGGTACGGCAGCACGATCTGCCGGCAGCTCGCCGGGCCCGGGTCGAGCAGGTTGCCCTCCGGCCCGATCGTCGACGCCAGGCTGGTCACCAGCTCCTCGCGGATGGCGTCCAGCGGCGGGTTGGTGACCTGCGCGAAGAGCTGGTGGAAGTAGTCGTAGAGCAGCCGCGGCCGGGTGGACAGCGGGGCGATCGGGGTGTCGGTGCCCATCGAGCCGAGCGGCTCGGCGCCCGTCCGCGCCATCGGCGCGAGCAGGATCTTCAGCTCCTCCTCCGTGTAGCCGAAGGTCTGCTGCCGACGGCGCACCGAGTCGTGGGTGTAGACGATGTGCTCGCGCGGGGGCAGGTCGGTCAGCTCGATCAGGCCGGCGTGCAGCCACTCGGCGTACGGCTGCGCGGCGGCCAGCTCCGCCTTGATCTCGTCGTCGTGCACGATCCGCCCGGCGACGGTGTCGACCAGGAACATCTTCCCCGGCTGGAGGCGGCCCTTGGCGACCACCCGGGCGGGGTCGAGGTCGAGCACGCCGGCCTCGCTGCCGAGCACCACCAGGCCGTCGTCCGTCCGCCACCAGCGACCCGGGCGCAGCCCGTTGCGGTCGAGCACGGCGCCGACGATCTCGCCGTCGGTGAAGGCGACCGAGGCCGGCCCGTCCCACGGCTCCATGAGGCTCGCGTGGAAGCGGTAGAAGGCCCGCTTGTCGGGGGCCATGTCCGGGTCGTTCTCCCACGCCTCGGGGATCATCATCAGCACCGCGTGCGGCAGGCTCCGCCCGGCCAGGTGCAGCAGTTCGAGGACCTCGTCGAAGTTCGCCGAGTCGGAGGCGGCGGGGGTGCAGACCGGGAAGACCCGGCGGATGTTGCCGGGAAGATTCGGGCTGCGCAGGAGTGCTTCGCGGGCCTGCATCCAGTTCCGGTTGCCCCGGATGGTGTTGATCTCGCCGTTGTGCGCGATGAGCCGGTACGGGTGCGCCAGCGGCCAGGACGGGAACGTGTTGGTGGAGAACCGGGAGTGCACCAGCGCGATCGCGCTCTCCACCCGCTCGTCGGTCAGCTCGGGGTAGAACGCGGGGAGCTGGTCGGGGGTGAGCATGCCCTTCCAGACCATGGTCCGCGCCGACAGCGACGGAAAGTACGCCGCCACGCCCCGCTCGGCGCTCTCCCGCTCGGCCTGCTTGCGGACGCAGAACGCCACCCGCTCCAGCTCGATGCCGCCCAGCGGCGACCCGGCCGGCCCGGCGGGCGAGTCGGTGAGCCGGTGCGCGGCGAGGAACAGCTGCCGGACCCGGGGCATCGCCGCGAGGGCGGTCTCGCCGAGGCCGCTCGGGTCGACCGGCACGTCCCGCCAGCCGAGCAGGTCTGCCCCCTCGACCAGCGCGTACTTCTCCACCACGCGGCGGGCGCGCGCCTCGGCGGCGTCGTCGTCGGGGAGGAACACCAGGCCGGTGGCGTACTCTCCGGCGGGTGGCAGCGGGAAGTCGACCACCGCGCGCAGGAACGCGTCCGGCACCTGGATCATGATGCCCGCGCCGTCGCCGGTGTTCGGTTCCGCGCCACGGGCTCCCCGGTGGTCCAGTCGGCAGAGCGCGTCGAGGCCGTTGACCACGACCGCGTGCGAGCGCCGTCCGTGCAGGTCCGCCACGAAGGCCACACCGCAGGCGTCGTGCTCCTGGGCGGGGTCGTAGAGCCCGGCCGCGGGCGCTCCCGGGCCGAGGTGCGGGGCCTGCTGGGGGCTGCGGTGAGGGTACGGAAAGGCCACCGGGCCTCCTGTCGTCACTCAGGATGGATCTGGATCGGGACGACGTCGGCCCTCAGGGGTCTATTGAGTCTACGTTAGGGTCCAACGCGCAAGGCCAGTGCAGATTGATCACACCTTCCAGACTCTGGGACGTGTAGTCTCGCCCGGTGGATCGCCTGCCGAAGGACCTGTTCGACCGGTTGGAACGCTTCTACGACGCGGTGCCCCGGGACGTCGCCCGCACGGAGGAGCACGGCGCACTCGTGTTGTTCGTCCGGAACGGGGCCGGCTGGCCGTTCTACGCGCGGCCCAGGCTCGACGCCACCGAGCCGCCGTCGCTGGCCGACGTCGCGGCGGTGCGCGAACGGCAGCGCGAACTCGGCCTGCCCGAGGCCCTCGAGTGGGTGCACGAGACGACCCCGGACCTGCTCGCGGTGGCCCGCTCGGCGGGCCTGTCCGTGCTGGAGGCTCCGCTGATGGTGCTCGACCCGGGCGCCCTGCCCGACCACGGCGCCCTCACCGACGTGCCGGTGCGGCTGCTCGACCCGGCGGACCCCGGCTTCGCGGCGGACGTGGCCGCGCAACGAGCGGTCGCCGCCGTCGGGTTCGGCGCGCCCGGCACCGACCGCGGCGAGGCCGGCCCGGCGCAGCGGGACGCCGCCGTGGCCGGGTTGGACGAGGCGGCGCTGGACGAGGAGCGGGCCCGGATCGCCGACGGTCGGCGACTGTCGGCGCTGGCCGGCACGCCCGCCGACGGCGCGCTGGCCAGCGGGATGGCGATGCGGGTCGGCGACGTGGCCGAGATCGCCGGGATCGCCACCCTGCCGGCCGCCCGCCGCCGCGGCCTGGGCGCGGCCGTCACGGCCGCGCTGGCCCGCGCGCTGCTCGCCGCCGGCACCGACCTGGTCTTCCTCTCCGCCGGCAGCGAGGACATCGCCCGGGTCTACCTCCGCGTCGGCTTCCGCCGCGTCGGCACCGCCTGCATCGCCGAGCCCGCCCCCGTCACCCCCTGACGCCCGCCCTGGCGCGGCGGGGTGGGCGGGTCAGGTCGGGGGGCGCCACTGGGCGGCCGTGGTGGCGGCAGTCGAGAGCAGGCGGGGCGTGATCGTGCCGAGGGCGGCGTCGCGGGCGCGCAGCGCCAGCGGGCCCCGGGCCTTCAGCACCGCCGACATCCGGCGGGTCTGCCGGACCACCGTCGCCGCGCGGGGACGGCGCGCCCGGTCGTACGCGACCACGGCGTCGGGCAGTCGGGACTCGCGCAGCAGCGAGGCGAGGGTCGCCGCGTCCTCGAAGGCGAGGCAGGCGCCCTGGCCGAGGTGCGGCGGCATGGCGTGCGCGGCGTCGCCGAGCAGCACCACCCCGCCCGGGCCGGCCGGGAAACCGTACGACCTGGGCAGCGGTCGCAGCTCGCGGATCTCCTGCTGCACCAGGTCCGCCGGGTCGGTGGCGTCGAGCAGCTCGACGATCGGCGCGGGCCAGCCCGCGTACCAGCGGCGCAGCAGGGCCAGCTGGGTCTCCGGCGGCTCCGGGCGCGGCGCCCCGGCGGCCGTGGCCACCCAGTAGATGCCGCCCCGGCTGGAGGCGCCGGAGGATCCGCGCTCGCCCAGCGAGGCGGACACGAACCGGTACCCGGCGCCGAGCACCTCGCCGCCGACGGGCCGGTCGGCGGGCAGCTTCGGCGCGCGGTACCAGGGGATCACCGCCCGCCACGCGGCGCAGCCCGAGCTGACCACCCCGGACTCCGGGGCGAGCTGCCGGCGGATCTCGCTGTCGGTGCCGTCCGCGGCGACCACCAGATCCGCCTCGACGGTGTGCCGGCCGTCGCCGACCGACGGGCGTTGGCCGGGCTCGGCGCGGACCCTCCGCACCGTCACCCCGGTGCGCAGCTCGACCTCGTCGCCCAGCCCGGCGATCAGCGCGTCGTGCAGGTCCTCCCGGTGCACCACCACCGGCATCCGGTCGGCGGGGGTCGGCCGGGGCTGCACCAGCCAGTGGCCGTCCGGGCGGCGCACCCCGCCGTCGGGCAGCGGCGTGGCGATCGCCTCCAGGCCCGCGCCGAGACCGAGGGCGCGCAGCGCGCGTACGCCGTTGGGCCAGAGCACCACGGCGGTCGGCTCGGGGCGGACCCGGTCGGCGCGCTCCAGCAGGGTGACCCGCCACCCGGAGCGGGCCAGCGCGCCGGCGACCGCGAGGCCGCCGATGCCGGCGCCCACCACCACCGCGCTACGCATGTGGTGCTCCCCCTCAGCTGTCGCGGTCGGCGGGCCGGGAGCCGGCAGCCCCCGCCCGGTCCTCCGAGCTCTCCTCGTCGCCGTCCGGCTCGGCGGACCCGTCGCCGGCGCCCGCGGCGTCCGTGTCGGTCGCCGTCTCCTCGCCGGTCGTGGCGGGCAACTCGCCGGTCTCCCGCCAGCGGCGGTACTGCTCCTCGCCGACCACCCGGTAGCCCTCCGGCGCGGCCGGCTTCGCCCCCGCCTCGGCGGCGGAGAGGTCGACCTGCGAGACGTCGGAGTCGGCCGGCACGGGCGGCGTCGCGGCGGCGCCGACCGGAACGAGGTACTCGCGGGGCCCGCGCACCCGCACGAAGTAGACCAGGGCGCCGAGGAACACCAGGCCGGCGGTCCAGACGTTCAGGCGTACGCCGAGGATGGTGTTCGCCTCGTCGGTGCGCATCAGCTCGATCCAGAACCGCCCGGCGGTGTAGCCCATCACGTAGAGGGCGAACGCCCGCCCCCGGCCGAGGCGCAGCTTGCGGTCGAGGACGAAGACCAGCGCGGCGACGCCGAGGTTCCACAGCAGCTCGTACGCGAACGTCGGGTGGTAGAGCCCCGGCTCGAGGATCGGCCGGCCGGCGTCGTCCCGCAGCGCGTGGCCCGGGTTGTCCGGGTCCATCCGGTGGATCTCCAGCCCCCACGGCAGGGTGGTCCGGCCGCCGTAGAGCTCGTTGTTGAACCAGTTGCCGAGCCGGCCGACCGCCTGGGCCAGCGGCAGGCCGGGGGCCAGCGCGTCGGCGACCACCGCGAACGGGATGCCGAGCTGCCGGGCGGCGATCCAGGCGCCGACCGCGCCACCGGCCACCGCGCCCCAGATGCCGAGACCGCCCTCCCAGATGGCGAACGCCTTCAGCGGGTCGCCGCCGGTGCCGAAGTACTTCTCCGGCGAGGTGATCACGTGGTAGATGCGGGCGCCGATGATGCCGGCCGGCACCGCCCAGACCGCGATGTCGAGCACCGCGCCGGGGGCGACGCCGCGCTGGCGGAGTCGCCGTTCGGTGACCCAGCAGGCCACCACGATGCCGACGATGATGCACAGCGCGTACGCCCGGAGCGGCAGCGGTCCGAGCTGCCACACGGCGGTGCTGGGGCTGGGCAGGGCCGCCTGGGGGGTCAGCGAGGCGAGAGTCACGGATGCACACGCTACCGCCGTGCGCCCCTCCGGCGGCACCCCGGTCCACCGTCGCCCGATCCCGGTGACTTCTGGTTTGCGCCCCCGTAGGCTCTTTGTCCATGGGCGCGCTCACCTGGGCGGTCGCGGCGGTCGTCACCGACGACGCCGGCCGGGTGCTGCTCTGCCGCCAGGGCCGGGGCGAGCGACGCCACGGACTCCCGGGCGGCCGGCTGCGGCCGGCAGAGAGCCCGGTGCACGCCGCGATGCGCGACATCCGGGCCGAGACGGGCTGGGAGGTCGAGGTCGTGGACCTGGTCGGCCTCTACCACCTGGCCGACGCGTCCGCCCCGCCGCCGACGAGCCCCGCCGCCCCGGCCTCGTCAACGGGCCGGGTCGCGTCGTCGGCCGGTCGCGCCGGGCCGCTGCCCGACGTCCTGGTGCACGTCTTCCGGGCGCGCGTCCGGGGGCCGGGGCCGACCGGCGAGCCGATGGGCGGGTGCCGGGCGTCCTGGCACGACCCCACGGCTCTGCCGGAGGCGCTCACGCCGACCACCCGGGCCGCGCTCGCCGACGCGCTGGCGGGCCGCTCCGGCGTCCTGCACACCACCACCACGCCGCCCACCCCCGCACCGGGCAGCCTCGCACGGGACACCGCGGCTGAGAGGGACACCACTCCGGGCGCGGTCGCACCCCCGGCCGGACACCCGCCGGGCCAGCGGGCCAATCCACCCACGGCGACCCGCCACTAACTCCCCGCGCGCCCCTACGTCCCCACGCTCCCGCCTCAGGGGGTGGGGGTGCGGACGCCTTGGGCGAGTTCGGCGCTGAGCGCGCGGAGGGCGGCCAGGCCGGACGCCTCGTCCGGGGCGTCGAGCAGGCAGCGGATCAGGGCGCTGCCGACGATGACGCCGTCGGCGTACCCGGCGACCGTGGCGGCCTGTGCGCCCGTGCCGACGCCCAGCCCGACGCCGACCGGCAGGTCGGTGACCTCCCGCACCCGGGAGACCAGGACCGGCGCCGCGTCGGAGGTCTTCGCCCGGGCGCCGGTGACGCCCATGATCGCGGTGGCGTAGACGAAGCCCCGGCAGTGCGCCGCGGTCATCGCCAGCCGCGCGTCGGTCGAGGAGGGCGACACCAGGAAGGTGCGGTCCAGCCCGTACGCGTCCGAGGCGGCGAGCCACTCGCCGGCCTCCTCGGGGATCAGGTCCGGGGTGACCAGGCCGGTGCCCCCGGCCGAGGCGAGGTCCCGGGCGAAGGCGTCCACGCCGTAGCGCTCGACCGGGTTCCAGTAGGTCATGGTGACCACGGGCGCCCCGGTGGCCGCGACCGCCTCGATGATGCGCAGCGTGTCAGCGGTGCGTACGCCGCCGGCGAGGGCGATGTCGCTGGCCTTCTGGATCACCGGACCGTCCATCACCGGGTCGGAGTACGGGATCTCCACCTCGATCACGTCGACGCCGGCCTCGACCATCGCGGTCATCGCGGCGATGCTGCCCTCGACGGTCGGGAACCCGGCCGGCATGCAGCCGACCAGCACCGCCCGCCCGTCGGCGCGCGCCTTGTCGAACGCCACCCCGATCCGGCTCACGTTCTCACTGCTCCTTGTCGAGGATGCCGAAGTAGTTGCCGGCCGTGTGGACGTCCTTGTCGCCCCGGCCGGAGAGGTTGACCACGACGGTGGGCTCCCGACCCAGCTCGGCGGCGAGCTTCGGGGCGATCTTGAGGGTGCCGGCGAGCGCGTGCGCGCTCTCGATCGCCGGGATGATGCCCTCCGTCCGGCAGAGCAGCTCGAACGCGGCCATCGCCTCGTCGTCGGTGACGGGCACGTAACTGGCCCGGCCGGTGTCGTGCAGCCAGGCGTGCTCCGGCCCGACGCCGGGGTAGTCCAGCCCGGCGGAGATCGAGTGCGACTCGCAGGTCTGGCCGTCGGCGTCCTGGAGGACGTACGTGCGGGTGCCGTGCAGCACGCCGGCGGAGCCGCCGGTGATGCTGGCCGCGTGCCGCCCGGTCTCCACCCCGTCGCCGCCGGCCTCGAAGCCGTAGAGCCGCACGTCGGGGTCGCCGACGAAGGCGTGGAAGATGCCCAGCGCGTTGGAGCCGCCGCCGACGCAGGCGGTGACCGCGTCCGGCAGCGCGCCGGTCAGGTCGAGGCACTGCTGGCGCGCCTCGTCGCCGATGCCGCGGACGAAGTCGCGGACCATCGCCGGGAACGGGTGCGGCCCGGCGGCGGTGCCGATCAGGTAGTGGGTGTCGTCGACGTTGGCGACCCAGTCCCGCATCGCCTCGTTCATCGCGTCCTTGAGGGTGCGCGAGCCGTTGGCGACCGGGACGACGGTGGCGCCGAGCATGCGCATCCGCGCCACGTTGAGCGCCTGCCGCTCGGTGTCGACCTGACCCATGTAGACCACGCAGTCGAGGTCGAACAGGGCGGCGGCGGTGGCCGTGGCCACACCGTGCTGGCCGGCGCCGGTCTCCGCGATCACCCGGGTCTTGCCCATCCGCTTGGTCAGCAGCGCCTGGCCGAGCACGTTGCGCACCTTGTGCGCCCCGGTGTGGTTGAGGTCCTCCCGCTTGAGCAGCACCCGCGCGCCGGCCTTGGCGGAGAACCGCTGGGCCGCGTAGAGCAGCGAGGGCGTGCCGGCGTAGTCGCGCAGCAGGGCCCCGAACTCCGCCCGGAACGACTCGTCGGCCATCGCCGTGCGGTGCGCGGCGTCCAGCTCGTCGAGCGCCGCGACCAGCGCCTCCGGTACGAACCGGCCGCCGAACCGGCCGAAGTGACCGGCGGAGTCGGGCTGCGGACCGGCCGGGGCGGCCAGCGCTTCGGCGCTCATGGGATCGTCCTCTCGGTGCTGACGAACCGGCGCGGGATCAGCGCACCGGGCGGGGCGTTGCCGGGTGGTTGCCGGCGTTGACCAGCTCGGCCACCGCCTCGCGGGGGCTCTTCTGGGTGACCAGGCCCTCGCCGACCAGGACCGCGTCGGCGCCCGCCGAGGCGTACCGGATGAGGTCGTGCGGACCACGCACCCCCGACTCGGCGATCTTGACGACGCTGCTGGGCAGGCCGGGCGCGATCCGCTCGAACACCGAGCGGTCGACCTCAAGGGTACGCAGGTTGCGGGCGTTGACCCCGATGACCTGGGCGCCGGCCTCCAGCGCCCGGTCGGCCTCCTCCTCGTCGTGCACCTCGACGAGCGCGGTCATGCCGAGCGACTCGATCCGCTCCAGCAGGCCGACGAGGGCGTTCTGCTCCAGGGCGGCGACGATCAGCAGCACCAGGTCGGCGCCGTGCGCCCGGGCCTCGTGCACCTGGTAGCTGGAGACCACGAAGTCCTTGCGCAGCACCGGGATGTTGACGGCGGCGCGGACGGCGGCCAGGTCGTCGAGCGAGCCGCCGAACCAGCGCCCCTCGGTGAGCACGCTGATCGCCCGCGCGCCACCGGCGGCGTAGTCGCCGGCCAGGTCGGCCGGGTCGGCGATCTCCGCCAGCCGCCCCTTGGACGGCGAGGAACGCTTCACCTCGGCGATCACCGCGACGCCCGGCTTGCGCAGGGCCGCGTACGCGTCCAGCGGCGGCGGCGCGGCGGCGGCCAGTTCGCGGATCCGCTCCAGCGGAACCTGCTCCTGTCGCCGGGCGACGTCCTCACGCACGCCGGCCAGGATCTCGTCGAGCACGCCAAGGGACGCCGCCGGACCGGCCTCGTCCCCCTCCGCGTGCGCATGCTCAGCAGTCACCAACGGACTCCCCTCTCCGGGTGTCATGGGCCGATGCTAGGGGGCGCCACCTGGCGACGGGTGCCGGGGGTATGGCGTGCCTCACGAGATGGGCTGCGGCATAATGGCCGACTTCCGGTGAACGGGACGTCACGCAGGGCGACCGCGCCCATCGACGTTTGTCACCCCGTCTCGTCGCCCCACCGCGCGGGACATCGGCCCGATCCTGTCCACTCCCGTGCCCGGCCGCCCGGCGCGGCCACGGCGGGACGCCGACCCCCCTGTGACCTAGCTCAAGGGCGAACGGCCCTTTCCCTGGTCACGGGCCGGACGGAGAGTTGACGTGTCGGTCACCACGGCGAAACGTGAGCCAGCCAGCATCTCTCTCGGGCAGACTCGATGTCGCGCCTGCCCCACCGACACCAACGATCTCCGTGCGGGGTGATCATGAGCACCGTCGAGCCCAACCAGACCATCGGACTGACGACCATCTCGCGTACCGTCGCGTCGCTCGCCGCCGGCGTGGTCCACACCCTGGAGCGCGCGGTGGTCGGCGAGGCCCGGATGCGGACCGCGCGCGGCAACGCCTGGGAGGCCGTCTGCGCCGACCGGGCCCGCGCCGACCAGCGGGCCGAACTGGACCGCCTGGTGGCGGAGCTGACGGCCGCCCGGGCCGCCGCCCGCGACCGCCAGCCCGTCAGCTGACCGTCGGATCCTCGCCGCGGTCCAGCGCGTCCCACGCCTCCGTCGTGCGCCGGCCGGTGACGCGGCCGCCCTCGCCCCGGGCGGCCGGCGCGCCGCCGCCCCGGGCCGGCCGCTCGTAGCGGGCGCCCATCGCCGGCCACCACCGGCCCCGCAGCGCGGTCAGCAGCCCGCCCGCCGCGGCGAGCACCCCGCCGACCAGGCAGAGCGCCGGCCAGTGCCGGCTGACCTCACCGTCGAACCCGGCGACCAGGCCGTAGCCGCCGCCGGCCGCCACCGCCACGCCGAGCCCGCACAGCAGCGCGCCCAGCAGCCGCCGCGACCGGCCCCGGGTGGCGAGCACCGCGCCGCCCCCGGCCAGCCCCACCAGGGCCAGCGCCGGCAGCCACGGCAGCAGGCCCGCGCCCGTGCGCGCGTCACGTACCGGCGGCAGCGGGGTGGGCCGGGCGGTCAGTTCGACCGCCCAGGTGCGGGTCGACGCCCAGAACGCCAGGCCCGCGCCGGCCACACAGAGCAGCACCGCGTACGTCAGCTCGCGCCGGCCCGCGACGGCCCGCGCGCGCTCATCGACCTCGGCCGCCCCCGGCTCGTGGCCGCGCGGCTGCGCCGCCGTCATCGGGCGGGCCGGAGGGTCTCGGCGGCGGCGATCGCGGCGAGCACCGCGGCGGCCTTGTTCCGGGTCTCCTGGTCCTCGGCGGCCGGGTCCGAGTCGGCCACCACCCCCGCCCCGGCCTGCACGTACGCCCGGCCGTCGCGCATCAGCGCGGTGCGGATGGCGATCGCCATGTCCAGGTCCCCACCGAAGCCGAAGTAGCCGACGGTGCCGCCGTAGAGGCCGCGGCGGACCGGCTCCAGTTCCTCGATGATCTCCATCGCCCGCACCTTCGGCGCGCCGGAGAGCGTGCCGGCGGGGAAGGTCGCGGCGAGCGCGTCGAAGGCCGTGCGGTCCTCCCGCAGCGTGCCGACGACGGTCGAGACGATGTGCATGACGTGGCTGTAGCGCTCGATGGTGGCGAACTCCGGCACCTCCACGGTGCCCGGACGGCACACCCGGCCCAGGTCGTTGCGGCCCAGGTCGACCAGCATCACGTGCTCGGCCCGCTCCTTGGGGTCGGTGAGCAGCTCCGCGGCGAGCCGGGCGTCGGCCTCCGGGCTGGCGCCGCGCGGCCGGGTGCCGGCGATCGGGTGCAGCAGCGCCCGCCGCTGCCCCTCCGCGTCGGCGGTCACCTTCAGGTGCGCCTCCGGGGAGGAGCCGACGATGTCGAAGCCGTCGAAGCGCAGCAGGTACATGTACGGGCTGGGATTGGTCGTGCGCAGCACCCGGTAGACGTCCAGCGGGTCGGCGTGCGTCTGCCGCTCGAACCGCTGGGCCAGCACGATCTGGAAGCACTCGCCCGCCCGGATCGCCTCCTTCGCCGCCTCCACCGCCTTCGGGTAACCGCCCTCGGGCGTGCGGCTGCGCACCTCCCCGGCGGGCGGCCGGTCGACGGTGGACACCATCGGCGGGATGGGCCGGGACAGGGCGGTGGTCATCGCGTCGAGCCGGCCGACCGCGTGGTGGTACGCGGCCGCGACCCGGGCCTCGCGGTCCGGCTCGTCCAGCGGCGGCAGGATCGCGTTGGCGACCAGGATCGCCGAGCCGTCGTAGTGGTCCAGCACCACCAGGTCGGCGGCGAGCATCATGCCCAGCTCGGGCAGGCCCAGGTCGTCCTCGGTCAGCTCGGGCAGCCGCTCGAACCGGCGGATCAGCTCGTAGCCGAGGTAGCCGACCATGCCCCCGGTCAGCGGCGGCATGCCGCTGGCCGCGTCCCAGGCCGGGCCGGCGAGGGCGTCGACGGTCTCGCGCAGCACCCGGACCGGGTCCCCGGAGGTGGGCAGGCCGGCCGGCGGCTGCCCGGTCCACACGGCGGCCCCGTCCCGCTCGGTCAGCGTGGCGCTGCTGCGTACGCCGATGAACGAGTACCGCGACCAGGCCAGCCCGGCCGAGCCGACGCCCTGCTCGGCGGACTCCAGCAGGAACGTTCCCGGACCGCCGGCCAGCTTGCGGTAGACACCGACCGGCGTCTCCGCGTCGGCGAGCAGCCGCCGGGTGACCGGGACGACACGCCAGCGGGCGGCCAGCTCGGTGAAGGAGGCCACGTCGGGGCTGACCGCGCCGTCGGTCCGGGACCCGCCGCCGGGCGTCGCGCGCTGCTTCGTCACCGGGCCCCCGCCTCTTCCCCGCTGACCGGCAGCTCCGTGAAGAAGCAGGTGCGGTGCCCGGTGTGGCAGGCCGCGCCGACCTGGTCGACGTCGACCAGCAGCGCGTCGCCGTCGCAGTCCAGGGCGACCGAGCGGACGTACTGGTGGTGCCCGGAGGTGGCGCCCTTGACCCAGTACTCCTGGCGGCTGCGCGACCAGTAGGTGGCCCGCCCGGTGGTCAGGGTGCGGTGCAGCGCCTCGTCGTCCATCCAGGCGACCATCAGCACCTCGCCGGAGTCGTGCTGGCGGACCACCGCGGCCACCAGGCCGTCGGGGGTGCGGCGCAGCCGGGCGGCGATGGCCGGGTCGAGCCGGGACGCACGGGCCGGGCCGCCGGCCGCGGGCTCCTGCGGAGTGGGGTGGACGCCGGTCACCGGCGCGTCAGGTACGGGCACAGTGACCCATTGTCCCGCACGCGGGGCGGGCACCGGCGACGGCTCCCGCCGGGGGCGCGGCGGCCGGCCGGCGGGCCGGGTCAGCTGGTCGACGTAGCGGTCCAGCCGGCCGTCGACCAGGGCGTCGGCCAGGTCCGCGCCGGCGACCCCGGCGATCTCGGCGGCGTACGGGCGGATCAGCGGCAGGGCGCCGGCGACCAGGCGGGCCGCGGCGGCGCAGACCTGCCCGACCGAGCCGGGGCGCAGCCCGAGGCAGAGCAGCATGTCCTCCCGGTAGTTCGGTGGCGCCACCGGCAGGTCGAGGGCGGCGGCGAAGGCCTCCCGGCGGGACGCCACCCGGACCGTCGGGTTGGCCGGCCGCAGCACGGACGGGCAGAGCCGGGCCAGGTCGGCGGCGGCCAGCCGGACGCCGAGGTGGTCGTCCGCGTCCCGCGCGCCCGCCACCTTGCCGAGAGTGGCGATCAACTCCTCCAACTGCGGCTCGCCGGCCGGCTGGCAGAGCACCGGCAGGTCGATCCGGACCCGCCAGTGCGGATCCGCCCAGAGCAGCCGGGCCGGCGCCGTCACCGGCAGCCCGAACGCCCAGTCGGCCGGCTCGCCGAGCCGGCTCAGCCAGGAACGCACGTCGCGGGCGGCCACGGAGACGTGGGTCAGTCGCCCGGCGTGCTCCGCCAGGTACGCCCGGTGGGCCGCGTACGGGGCGCCACCGAGCAGCACGTCGACGTCGACGTCGCTGTGCGCGGTGGCGGCCCGCCGGGCGTGGCTGCCGCGCAGCATGATGCCGACGACGGGCTGCTCGGCGCCGGCCCGCAACCGGGCGGCCCATTCGCGGAGGAACCCCTCGTCCGGTGACGGAGCGTGACCCACGGCGCCATCGTGCCGTACGCCCGATCGGTGCGCAATGCCCGATGGCGGACCCGGTGTCCGGTCCGAAGGCTAATGCCCGACGAACCTCATCGACGCCTCGGGGTACCGTTCGCCGGCCGCCGCGCCCGACGGCACCGCCTCGCCCAGCCGGGACCGCTGCGTCGGGGTGAGCCGGATGTCGGCCGCCGCCGCGTTCTCCTCCAGCCGGTGCGCCCGTCGGGTGCCCGGGATCGGGAAGACGTCCCCGCCCTGGGCGAGCAGCCAGGCCAGGGCGGCCTGGGCCGGGGTGCAGCCGATCTCGTCGGCCACCGCCCGCACCTCGTCGACCAGCTTCAGGTTGGCGTCGAGGTTGCCCTCGGCGAAGCGCGGCGCCGCCCGGCGCCAGTCGTCGGCGGCGAGCTGCTCCCGGCTGGTGATCGCCCCGGTCAGCAGCCCCCGCCCCACCGGCGAGTACGCGACCAGCGCCACCCCCAGCTCCCGGCAGGTGGCCAGCATCTCGCCCTCGACGTCCCGGCTGAACAGCGAGTACTCCATCTGCACGGCGGTCACCGGGTGCACCGCGTGCGCCGCGCGCAGGGTCGCCGGGCTGACCTCGGACAGGCCGATGAGCCGCACCTTGCCGGCGGCCACCTGCTCGGCCATCGCGCCGACCGTGTCCTCGATCGGGGTGGCCGGGTCGCGCCGGTGCAGGTACCACAGGTCGATGGCGTCCACCCCGAGCCGACGCAGGGAGGCGTCGCACGCCGTGCGCGCCCAGGCCGGGCTGCTGTCCACGTACGCACCGGGGCTGCCGGTGGCGCCGGAGCCGTCGCCGCGCAGCCGGTTGCCGAACTTGGTGGCCAGGAAGACCTCGTCGCGGCGCGCCCGCACCACCGGGGAGAGCAGTTCCTCGTTGCGGCCCCGGCCGTACATGTCGGCGGTGTCCAGGTGGTTCACGCCCAGGTCGAGCGCCCGGTGCAGGGTCCGGGTCGACTCGGCGTCGTCGGCCCCGCCGTAGGCGAAACTCATCCCCATGCAGCCCAGCCCGATCGCGGAGACCTCCGGCCCGGCCGCGCCCAGCCGACGGCGGATCATCGGCACCCCTCCGCCCGGCGGTAGTTGTCGATCTTGTAGTTGAGCACCTTCAGGTCCTCCTCCAGCTCGGCCATCCGGCTCAGCACGCGGGAGCGGTGCGCCTCGAACAGCGCCCGCCGGGCGGCCAGGGTGGCGTCGCCCTGCCGGGCCAGCTCGGCGTAGCGGCGCATGTCCCGTACGGGCATGCCCGTACGGCGCAGCCGGGTGAGCAGGAACAGCCAGTCGACGTCCCGTTCGGTGTAGCGGCGGCGCCCGGCCGAGTCCCGCCCGACCGGGGCGACCAGCCCCTCCTGCTCGTACCAGCGCAGCGTGTAGGTGGTCAGGCCGACCCGCTCGGCCGCCTCGCCGACGGTGAGGGTCGTTTCCCGCGTGCTGATGTCCACGCCCCCAGGCTTCCAGTTCGAGTGCACGCGAAGTCAACCGTTGCGACCCGGAAGACATCTCCACTAGCGTCGAGTTCAACAGCCGTTGAGTTTCCGGGGAGGTGGGCGATGGACGAGGCGATCGCCGTCCGTGACCTGGTCGTCGACCGGGGCGGGTGGCGGGTGCTGCACGGCATCAGCGCGTCCGTGCCGCGCGGCCGGGTCACCGGCCTGCTCGGGCCGAGCGGCAGCGGCAAGACGACGCTGATGCGCGCGATCGTCGGAGTGCAGGTGGTCGGCGCCGGCTCCGTCACCGTGCTCGGGCGCCCCGCCGGAACGCCGGAGCTGCGCCGCCGGGTCGGCTACCTCACCCAGGCGCCCAGCGTCTACGCCGACCTCACCGTGCGGGAGAACGCGCGCTACTTCGCCGCCCTGCACGGCCGGGGCCGGGCCGACGCCGACCGGGCGGTCGCCGACGTCGGGCTCGCCGGGGCGGCCGGCCAACTCGTCGGCAGCCTCTCCGGCGGGCAGCGCAGCCGCGCGTCCCTGGCCTGCGCGCTGGTCGGGGAGCCGGAGGTGGTCGTCCTCGACGAGCCGACGGTCGGCCAGGACCCGGTCCTGCGGGCCGACCTCTGGGCCCGGTTCCACGCCATGGCCGCCGCCGGCACCACCCTGCTGGTCTCCAGCCACGTGATGGACGAGGCGGCCCGCTGCGACCGGCTGCTGCTGATCCGCGAGGGGCGGCTGATCGCCGACGACACCCCGGACGCGGTGCGCGCCGCCGCCGGCGTCGACGACCTGGACGAGGCGTTCCTGCGGCTGATCAGGGCGGGCGAGGCGGGCGCCGCCGGACGGGAGGCGTCGTGAACCCGCGGATCCTGGCCGCCACCACCGGCCGCATCCTGCGCCAGCTGCGGCACGACCGGCGCACCGTGGCGCTGCTCGTGGTGGTGCCGTCGGCGCTGCTCGCCCTGGTCTACTTCATGTACGTCGACCAGCCCGCCCCGCCGGGGCAGCCGTCGACGTTCGACCGGGTCGCCCTGGTGATGCTCGGCTTCTTCCCCTTCGTGATCATGTTCCTGGTGACCAGCATCGCGATGCTGCGCGAGCGCACCACCGGCACCCTGGAGCGGCTGCTCACCACCCCGCTGGGCAAGCTCGACCTGCTCTTCGGCTACGGCATCGCGTTCGGGCTGGCCGCGGTCGTCCAGGCCGTCATCGCGTCCGCCGTGGCGTACGGGGTCTTCGACCTGGACACCGCCGGCAGCAGCGGTCTGGTGATCATGATCGCCGCGCTGAACGCGGTGCTCGCGGTCGCGCTCGGGCTCTTCTGCAGCGCCTTCGCCCGCACCGAGTTCCAGGCCGTACAGTTCATGCCGGTCGTGGTGGTGCCCCAGTTGCTGCTCTGCGGGCTGTTCGTGCCCCGGGGCGAGATGGCCGGCTGGTTGCAGGCGGTCAGTGACGTGCTGCCGCTGTCGTACGCCGTCGAGGCGCTGCAGGAGGTGGGCGCGAACGCCGAGCCGACCGCCACCATGTGGCGGGACATGGCGATCGTCGCCGGCGCGGCGGTGCTGGCGCTGGTGCTCGCCGCGGCCACCCTGCGGCGGCGCAGCGGCTGACGCCACCGGCACCCGCCCCGGTGGGACCGGCGGCGGACGACGACGAGCGAAGGGCGGCGATGGCGCGGCGGACCGGACGGCGACCCGGCAACCCGGACACCCGGGAGGCGATCCTCGGGGCCGCCCGCGCCGCCTTCGCCGAGCGGGGTTTCGACGGGGCCTCGATCCGGGCCATCGCCGCCGCCGCGCAGGTGGACCCGGCGCTGGTGCACCACTACTTCGGCAGCAAGGACCAGCTCTTCCTGGCCGCGATGCACGCGCCGGTCGACCCGGGCGAGCTGCTGCCGAAGGTGCTCGCAGGAGACCGGGAGGGCCTCGGGGAGCGGCTGGTCCGCACGTTCCTGGGCGTCTGGGACTCCCCGGCCGGCACCGCCGGGGTGGCCCTGCTGCGCTCGGCGGTGAGCAACGAGTGGACCGCCCGCCTGCTGCGGGAGTTCCTGGTCAGCCAGGTGCTCCGCAAGGTCCTCGACCAGCTCGACGCCGACCCGGCCGAGCTGCCGCTGCGGGGCTCGCTGGTGGCCAGCCAGATGATCGGGCTGGCCATGATGCGACACGTGGTCCGGCTGGAGCCGGTCGCCTCGGCCGCCCCGGAGACGCTCGTCGCGGCGGTCGGCCCGACGGTGCAGCGCTACCTGACCGGCGACCTCGCCGAGGTCTTCGCCGGCTGACCCGCGCCGGCACCCCTGGCCGGCCGAGCGGCACCCGGCGGCGGGCCAGCCGCGGCGGGCTCAGGCGTGGTCGGCGTGCCGGGAGGCGGCGTGGCGGCAGAGCATCGGGTGCAGGAGGCGGGCCAGTTCCTCCTCGCCGTCGAGCGGGCGCGGGAAAGCCAGGCGGGCCCGCCGGCGGGCGCCGGGCCGGCCGTGGTCCACCAGCAGGCCGTACCGGTCGATCCGGACCACCCGGAGCGCGGCGTCCGGGGCGCTGTCGGCCAGGCCGAGCTGCCGCCGAAGGTAGGCGGCCACCTCGGCCGCGTGGTGCTCGGCGAGGTCGGCCAGCAACCCGGCCTCGACCGCGTGCAGGGGGTCCGGCTCCGCCTCGGCGTACGCCGTGGGGTCGATCCGGCGCACGGCGTCGGCGCGTTCCCAGCGGGCCTCGGCCACCTCGAAGCGGTGCAGCCGGAACCGGGTGCCGACGTCGAGCAGGTCGCCGGTCGGCTCGACCGCCGCGAAGTCCAGCGCGGCCCGGCGTTCCTCCGCGCCCTCCAGGCGGGTCGCCCAGCCGGAGACCCAGGCCCGGCCGAGGCTCGGCGCGCCCGCGGCGGGCGGCAGGTCGAGCACGTCCAGCACCAACGCCACGTCGGACTCGCCGTCGGCGGGCCGCAGTGCGGCGGCGAGGTCGCTGACCACCGGCACCAGCAGCAGCACCCGCCCGTCCGGGTCGGTCACGTGCCGGACCTGGTGCGGGCCGGGTCGGTGCGCGACGTGGGCGATGCCGGGCAACCGGCCCGCGACAAGGGTACGGACGATCTCCGCCGGGCTGGGCCGCATGACACGACCTCCTTTGGTTAGGCTTACCTAACCCGGAGACTAGAGCACCGGTTCGGAGACGTCCAGCGGGATCGGGTCAGCGGGTCTGCTCCAGCCACGAGGCGTAGAGCAGGCCGTAGACCGACTCCGGGTCGCGGACCAACTCGTCGTGCGGGCCGCGCTGCACGATCCGGCCCCGGTCCACCACGATCACCTCGTCCGCGGACTGCGCAGTGGAGAGCCGGTGCGCGATGGCGAGGGTCGTCCGCCCCCGCGTCACCGCGTCCAGGGTGCGTTGCAGCCGCACCTCGGTGGCCGGGTCCACCGCGCTGGTCGCCTCGTCCAGCACCAGCAGGTCCGGGTCGGCCACGTACGCGCGGGCCAGCGCGACCAACTGCCGCTCCCCCACGCTCAGCGCCTCGCCCCGCTCCCCCACCGGGGTGCGCAGGCCCGCCGGCAGCCCCTCCAGCCAGTCGGCCAGACCCAACTCCGTGAAGGCCGCGGCGAGCTGCTCGTCGGTCAGCTCGGGGCGGGCGAAGCGCACGTTCTCCGCCACGGTGGCGTCGAAGAGGAAACCGTCCTGCGGCACCATCACCACCCGCGACCGCAGCGAGGCGAACCGGACCTGCTCCAGCGGCACCCCGGAAAGCAGCACCCGGCCGGCGGTCGGGTCCATGAGCCGGGTCAGCAGCTTGGCGAACGTGGTCTTGCCGCTGCCGGTCTCGCCGACCACCGCCACCCGGCTCTTCGCCGGGATCTCCACGTCGATCCCGTGCAGCACGGGCGGGCCGCCCGGGTAGGCGAAGCCCACCCCCGCGAAGCGGATGTCCAGCGGGCCGGGCGGCAGCTCGCGCCCCTGCTCGCCGGGGTCGGCGACGTCCGGCGCGACGTCCAGCACGTCCAGCACCCGGCGCCAGCCGGCGATGGCGTTCTGCGCCTCGTTGAGCACCTCCGTGGCGATCTGCACCGGCTGGATGAAGAGGGTGACCAGGAAGAGGAAGGCGGTCACCTCGCCGACGCTCAGGGTGCGGTCGGCGCCCAGGGTCACCCCGAGCACCACCACGCCCGCGAGGGCGAGCCCGGCGGCCAGCTCACCGACGGAGCTACCCATGATGCTGATCCTGATCGCCCGCTGCTGCGCCCGCCGCTGGCCGTCGATCGCCTCGTCGAGCCGGCGCGCGGTGCGCCCGGCGATCCCGTACGCCCGGATGACCGGCGCGCCGACCACGCTCTCCCCGATCGCGCCGAGCAGCGCTCCCGTGCGCTGCCGGACCACCCCGTACGCCCCGGCGAGGCGGCGCTGGAGCACCCGGATCACGAGCACGGCGGGCAGGAAGGCGGCGTAGACGACCAGGGTCAACTGCCAGGAGTACGCCAGCATCACCAGCGTGGTGACCACCAGCTGGCCGAGGTTGATCACCAGGATCACGCCGCCCCACTGGAGGAACTGGGTGATCTGGTCGACGTCGCTGGTCACCCGCGACACCAGCGAGCCGCGCCGCTCGGACTGCTGGTGCAGCATGGACAGGTCGTGCACGTGCCGGAATGCCCGTACCCGCACGTTGGCCAGCGCGGTCTCGCTGACCGTGAACAGCCGGCGCATCATCAGGTAGCCGCAGACCGTGGTCACCACCAGCACGGCGGCGGTGGCGGCGACCACCGTCCAGACCACGGTCAGGTCCAGACCACCGACGATGCCGTTGTCGATGCCCTGCTGCACGGCCACCGGCACGGCCGCCCGGCCGACCATGTAGACCAGGGCCAGGCCGAGCGTGCCGGCCAGGCCGACCCGCAGCTCCGGGGAGAGCGCCAGGCCCCGCCGCAGCGTCCGCCAGGTCGTCTCGGTCACCTCGGCCGTCTCGGCCGACTCCGCCTTGCGCTCGGTCGTGGTCGCGCTCATCGGCCCCGCCTTTCGTTCGCGACTGCGGGGCTCCGCTCCGCTGCACTCCTCGCGCTCACCGGGCCCGCCTCTCGTTCGCGACTGCGGGGCTCCGCTCCGCTGCACTCCTCGCGCTCACCGGTCCACCTCGATCTCCAGGCCCGAGTTCAGCGGGGCGACCTCGTCGTACGTCTCGTCCTTGGCGTGGTCGACCTCGGCCTGCTCGTAGGCGGTGACCAGGTCGGCGTAGCCGGGCACGGTGGCGAGCAGCTCGGCGTGCGTGCCACGGGCGACCACCCGACCCTGCTCCAGGTAGACCACCTCGTCGGCCAGCGCGATGGTGGCCCGCCGGTAGGCGACCACCAGGATCGACGCGGCCGGCGCGCCGGGCTCCCCGGCGGAGGACCGCAGCCCGGCCAGGATGGCCGCCTCCACGCGGGGGTCGACGGCGCTGGTCGCGTCGTCGAGGACGAGCAGGCGTGGCCGGCCCGCGAGCGCGCGGGCCAGGGTGAGCCGCTGCCGCTGCCCGCCGGAGAGCGAGGTGCCCCGCTCGCCGACCTTCGTGTCGAGGCCGTCGGGCAGTGCGGCGACGAAGCCGTCCGCCTCGGCGAGCCGCAACGCGGCCCAGACGTCGTCGTCGCCGATGCCCGGCCGGTCCAGGGTGATGTTGGCCCGCACCGTGTCGTCGAAGACGAACGGCACCTGGGCGACCAGCGCGGCGGTGCGGGCCAGCGAGGCGGCGGTGAGCCGGCGCACGTCCACCCCGTCCAGGGCGACCGTGCCGGCCCGGGGGTCGACCAGCCGCACGGCCAGCGAGGCGATCGTGGACTTGCCGGCGCCCGTCGGCCCGACCAGGGCGACGGTCTTCCCCGCGGGCACGGTGAAGGAGACCTCGCCGAGCACCTCCGTGCCGGGCAGGTGCGCCTCGGCGGGCTCGTAGCCGAACCGGACGCCGGTAAAGGTGAGGGGGGCGGGGCGGAGGTCGGCCGGGTCGAGCGTCGTGTCGCCGTACGGCATCTCGCCGGTGGCGTCGAGGACCCGGCGGACCCGGTCCCAGCCGGCGACGCTGCGCGGCAGCTCCGCCAGCACCCAGCCGATGGCCCGGACGGGGAAGGCCAGCACGGTGAAGAGGAAGGCGACGCTGACCAGCTCGGCGACGCTGATCGCGCCCTGCCGCAGCCGGAACGTGCCGACCACCAGCACCGCGAGGGTGCCGAGGCTGGGCAGGGTCTCCAGCACGGGGTCGAAGACGCCGCGCAGCCGCCCCACCGACACCAGCGCGTCGCGCAGCTCGCCCGCGCGGGCGGCGAACCGGTCCGTCTCCTGGGCCTCCCGGCCCATCGTCTTGACCACCAGGGCGCCGTCGAAGCTCTCGTGGGCGATGCCGCTGACCTCGGCGCGCAGCCGCTGGGCCCGCGCCTGGCGGGGGGCCATCCGGCGCGAGTAGGCGACGTTGAGCGCGAAGAGCGCCGGGAAGACCGCCAGGCCGACCAGGGCCAGCGCCCAGTCGGTGGCGAAGAGCGAGGCCACCGCGCCGACCAGCATCACCAGGGTGCCGACCGCGAACGGCAGCGGGGCGATCGGGTGCCAGGCGGCCTCGACGTCGGAGTTGGCGTTGGACAGCAGGGTGCCGGTGGCGTTGCGGTGGTGCCAGGACAGCGGCAGCTCCAGGTAGCGCCGGGTGACCCGGCGCCGGTAGGCGGCCTGGAGGCGGTACTGCATGTAACCCGCGCCGAGCCGGCGGCCGAAGATGCCGGCCACCCGCAGCACGCTGATGCCGAACAGCGCGACGGCGGCCAGGGCGAGCGCCCCGACCCCGACCGAGCCGCGCTCGATCGCCGGGACCACCACGTCGCCGACCACCGCGCCCACCACGAACGCGCTGGCCACCGTCATGGCGCCGAAGAGCACGCTGCCGGTCACCGCGACCGCGAAGATCCGCGGCTGCTCCCGGATGGCCACCCCGAGGACGGCCAACCCCCGACCGAGCACGTCCCGACTTGTCCTGCTCGCCACGCTCTCCCCCGCCGTAAGCCGCAATTATCTCCCTCATCCTTACCGGTCGGGGCCAGCTCCGCCGCCCCGGGCCGCTATGTCCGCCGTCACGGCCAGCCCGCCGCGCCGGCGCGCCGACCCGGGCGCCCGCGCTTACGATCGATGCCATGCCGCGGTACGCCCGATCGGAGCGCGAGGCGCTCGCCGACCTGATGCTCACGCTGGGACCGGACGCCCCGACGGTCAACGAGGGATGGACGACCCGCGACCTGGCCGCCCACCTCGTGCTGCGCGAGCGCCGCCCGGACGCCGCCGGCGGCATCCTGCTGCGGCCCCTGCGCGGGTACGCCGAGCGGGTGCGCCGGCACATCGCGGCGCGCCCCTGGCCCCGCCTCGTCGAGCAGGTGCGCCGGCCACCGGTGTGGAGCCCGGTCAGCAACCCGGTGACCGACGAGCTGGCCAACACGATGGAGTTCTTCATCCACCACGAGGACGTGCGCCGCGCCCGTCCGGGCTGGCTCCCGCGCGACCTGGCGGCCCGGCTCCAGGCGGCACTGTGGACGCGCGCCGCCGGGCTGGCCCGGCTGGCACTGCGCCGGTTCCCGGCCGACGTCTTCGTGCAGGCGCCGGGCTACGGCGCGCTCTCCGTCGGCCGGGGCGGCGAACCCGTCCGGGTCGTCGGGGCACCCGGCGAACTGGTTCTCTTCCTCTCCGGCCGGCAGCGGGTGGCCCGGGTGCAGATCGACGGGCCGGCGGCGCTGGCCGACCGGCTGCGCAACACCCACCTGGGCATGTGACGGACTGCACGGAAGCGGTCACCATATCGCCGGCAGGACGCCTCTCCCCAACGACCGCCGCCGATCCCCCCTCCCGTACGCTGTCCCGCGCCGTCCCGCCCGGGGGCGGCGCGACAGGGGGCGCCATGCGGACCTTCGCACTCTCGGCGCTGCGGGAACCCCCTTTTCCCGCGCGCCGGCACGACGCCACGGATCAGGTGGCACAGGAGAGCACCGAGTGGGTGCTCGGCCACGGCCTGATCGCTAGCGGGCACCGACTCGACCGGCTGCGCCGGGCCGACGCCGCCGGCCTCGCCGGTCGGGCCTGCCCGGAGGGGCCGGTCGACCGGCTGCGGCTGCTCGCCGACCTGATCTCCTGGCTGTTCGTGATGGACGACGCCTGCGACGAGGACGGCCTCGGCGACGGCCCCACCCGGCTGGCACCGACCGTCGCCGCCATGCTGGACGTGCTGGACCGGCACGGCGACCCGGTGGCGCCCGCCGGCGCCGCCGGCCCGCTGGGCGACGCGCTGGCCGACCTGTGCCGGCGCGTGCGCGCCGCCGGGACGCCGGCGGTGCTGCTGCGCTTCACCAGCCAGGTGCGGGAGTACCTGCTGGCGCTGCTCTGGGAGGCCGCGAACCGCGAGCACGGCCGGGTGCCGGAGCTGGCGGAGTACGTCCAGATGCGCCGGCACACCGGCGCGGTCCACCCCAGCTTCACCCTCACCGAACTGGCCGCCGGCGGTCGGCCGGAGGCGGCCGCCCGCGCCGAGCCCACGCTGGTCACGCTCGACCTGCTCGCCGCCGACCTGGTCTGCTGGTGCAACGACGTCTTCTCGTACGGCAAGGAGAACCTCGCCCAGCCGGACGGCCACAACCTGGTGGCCGTCATCGCCGCCGGGCGGTCCGGCGGCGACGAGCCGTCGGCCCTGCGGGCGGCGGCCGACCGGTTCAACGAGTCCCTGGCGGCCTACCTGGCGACGGAGTCGGCCCTGCTGGCCACCGGCGACGAGGGCCTGCGACCGGCGGTGCTCGCCCGCCGCAACTGGATCCGGGCCACCTACGACTGGTCGCTGCGGGCCGCCCGGTACGCCTGAGGGTGTTCCAGGTCCCGGGACGTGGCCCAGCCGTGATCGACCGGGGCTGGCCGACGCCCGGGGTGCAGGCAATACTCTTCGGTAACGAATACTGACGTGACGACCGTCACGCCTCCACCCCCGAAGGCGGCTACAGCGATGGCTCTCGATGTACCGTACCGCTCCATCCCGGACATGTTCCTCAAGCGCGTGGCGGCGTCCCCCGACCGCGACGCCTTTGCCCACCCGGCCTCCGACGACTCGGGGCCGGTCTGGTTGACCTGGGCACAGGTGGCCCGCCGCGCCAAGGCGGTCGCCGCCGGGCTGCACGGGCTCGGCGTCGGCCAGGAGGATCCGGTGGCGATCCTGGCCAACACCCGGCTCGAATGGGTGCTCGCCGACCTCGGCATCATGTGTGCCGGGGGCGCGACCACCACCGTCTACCCCACCACCGAGCCGGAGGACGCGACCTACATCATCGCCGACTCGGGCTCCCGGGTGCTGTTCGCCGAGAACCCGGCCCAGGCCGCCAAGATCGCCGGAGCCGACCTGCCGGCCCTGACCCACGTGGTGCTCTTCGACGGCGCGGCCGACCCGTCCGCCGCCGTCCCGCAGCTCACCCTCGCCGAGCTGGAGGAGCAGGGCGCCCGGGCGCTGGCCGCCGAGCCCGACCTGATCGAGATGCTGGTCGCCGGGATCGGCCCCGACCACCTGGCCACCCTGATCTACACCTCCGGCACCACCGGGCGCCCGAAGGGCGTCGAGCTGCTGCACGGCGGCTGGTGCTGGGAGGGTGTGGCGCAGGCCGAGCTGGGGCTGCTCCGCGACGACGACCTGCAGTACCTCTGGCTCCCGCTGTCCCACTCGTTCGGCAAGACGCTGCTCTGCGGGGTGATCCACGTGGGCCTGCCGACGTACGTCGACGGGCGGGTGGACAAGCTGGTCGAGCTGCTCGCGGTGGTGAAGCCGACGCTGATGTGCGGCGCTCCGCGGGTCTTCGAGAAGGTCTACAACAAGGCGGTCACCACGGCCCAGGACGCCGGCGGCGCGAAGGCGAAGATCTTCGCCTGGGGCGTGCGGGTCGGCAAGGAGAGGGTCGCCCTGGAGCAGGCCGGCAGGCCGGTCCCGACGGGGCTGAGACTGAAGTACGCGGTGGCCGAGAAGCTGGTGTTCAGCAAGCTCCAGGCCCGCCTCGGCGGCCGGATCCGGGTGCTCGTCTCGGGCGCCGCCCCGCTCAGCGCGGAGATCGCCACCTTCTTCGCCGCCGCCAACCTGCCGATCTCCGAGGGCTACGGCCTCACCGAGACCAGCGCGGGCAACTTCGTCAACCCGCCGGACGGGCTGCGGATCGGCACCGTCGGCAAGGCGTTGGGCGATCTGGAGTGCCGGATCGACACCGACGGCGAGATCCTCGTCCGCGGCCGGCCGGTCATGCGCGGCTACCACAACCTGCCCGAGGAGACCGCCGCCGCGTTCACCGAGGACGGCTACTTCCGCACCGGCGACATCGGCACGCTGGACGCCGAGGGCTACCTGAAGATCACCGACCGGAAGAAGGACCTGGTCAAGACCTCGGGCGGCAAGTACATCGCGCCCTCGCACATCGAGGGGATGTTCAAGGCGACCTGCCCGTACACCTCCCAGGCGGTGGTGATCGGCCAGGCCCGCAACTACTGCACGATGCTGGTCACGCTGGACCCGGACGCGATCAGGGGCTGGGCCGCCGGCACCCCGCTGGAGGGCCGCGACTACGCCGAGATCGTCGCCTCGCCCGAGGCGCAGGCCATGGTCGAGGAATACGTCGCGGAGCTCAACGCCAAGCTCAACCGCTGGGAGACGATCAAGAAGGTCGCCATCCTGCCGCGCGACCTGACCATCGAGGACGGCGAGATCACCCCGTCACTCAAGATCAAGCGCAGTGGGGTGGAGAGCAACTTCGCCGCCGAGATCGAGAAGATGTACGCCGGCACGCTCGCCGAACTCTGAGCACGCCGCGTCGGTGGCCCCGCGCCCGCCGGGCACGGGGCCACCGTCCGTCACAGGTGGCCCCGCCACCTCCGGCGGGGTCAGCGGCCGGGCTCGGGCCCGGCGCCGTGCGCGGCCAGCGACGCGTCCCGCAGGGCTCGCCGGTCCTCGCCGAAGAGCCGCACCTCGGCCGCCACCATGCCGACGCAGACGACGGCGAGCACCGCGAGCGCGGCCAGCGCCGGCAGCCGGTCGGCCAGCGGCACGAGAGCGACCAGGAGCACCACCGTCACCGCCCGTGGCCAGTTCACCGAGCCCATGTTGCGCAGCCGGAAGCCCAGGTGCCCGAGCAGGTAGAGCACCACCCCGCCATAGAGGGCGTAGAGGCCCAGGCCGTGCAGCGGGTCGGTGAGGTCGTGCGCGCTGCCGTCGCCCACGTACGACAGGACCTTCTTGAAGCCGAGCGCGAGCAGGATGATGCCGACCACCATCGGCAGGTGCAGGTACGTGTACGAGTCCCGGCCCAGCGCGGCGCGAGCCGCGCCCTCGGCCCGGTGCAGCACCTGCTCCGCCGCGATGGCCACCACGTCGAAGTACGCCCACCACAACGCGGCCGTCACGGTGATGGCCAGCACGGAGGCGACGATGATCGGCCAGGAGATCGGCAGGTGCGTGACGCCGACGCCGATGGCCACCAGCGACTCCCCCAGCGCCACGATGATGATCAGCCCGTGCCGCTCGGTCCAGTGCGCGGCCGAGAAGATCCGCCAGCCATCCGCCCCGATGGCCATGATCCCGCCGTAGTCCACGGCCAGCGCGAGCACCCACAGCGCCGTACGGATGGTGGAGACCCGGGCCGGGTCGTCGGCGAGCTGCTGCGGCAGCAACGCGGCGGAGAAGAGCAGCAGCGCCCCGCCCAGCATGGGCAGCACCGCCCGCAGCAACTGCCGGCGCAGCCCCTCGTCGCCACGCGCGGCGTGCCAGTAGATCACCAGGTGCAGCACACGCACGACGAGGTAGCACGCGGCGAAGACCACCGGCCCCGAGAGCCCGCCGGGCAGGTCGTCGAAGGCCTCCGGGATGGTCACCGCGACCACGAACATGGCGGCCATGACCGCGAACAGGGCCACCCGGACGACGCCCTCGTCGGCCCGGACCGTGTTGCCGAGCCACGCGTAGCAGCACCAGCACCACCAGAGCAGTGCCAGCACGAGCAGGCCACGCAGCAACCCACGCCCGGTGAGGTCGTCGGCCATCAGGGCGGTCACCTGGGTGAGCGCGTAGACGAAGACCAGATCGAAGAAGAGTTCGAGCGGGGTCACGGTGGACCCCTCCCGCATGACCCGCATGCGCGGCGCACGCCGCGTCGTACTACCTGTCGCCACGGCGCACAGTCTGGCAGCCGCCTGCGGTGGAGAGTGTCCCGGCCGGGCCGGCGTCCCGGCGTCAGGCGATGACGGCCGGTTCCCGCCACTGCGGCCGGCCGCCGCGGTCCAGGTCGTACCGGACGGCGGCGATCCGCCCGACCGCCTCGACGAGGTCGCCGACGGGCAGGGTGAACGGCAGCCGCAGGAAACGCTCCAGCGTGCCGTCCAGGCCGAACCGGGGACCGGGCGCCAGCCGTACGCCGACCTCCTCGCTGGCCCGGGCGAGCGCGCTGGAGATCGGGCCGTCGAGTTCGGCCCACAGGGTCACGCCGCCGT
The DNA here is from genome assembly GCF_040295705.1 of Micromonospora sp. NPDC002717. Taxonomy (NCBI): domain Bacteria; kingdom Bacillati; phylum Actinomycetota; class Actinomycetes; order Micromonosporales; family Micromonosporaceae; genus Micromonospora; species Micromonospora sp. NPDC002717. The sequence goes on from NZ_JBEOVW010000015.1 coordinate 171,888, forward strand.
GCGGCACCGTGACCCGCCACTCGGGCAGGCGCTGGGCGAGCGCCGCCAGCAGCGCGTCGCGCTGGGCCGTGAGCTGCGCCCGACGCGCGGCGACGATGGCCGGGGCGTCGGCGAGCAGGTGGACCGCGACCAACTGGTCCAGCACCGGGCTGGCCATGTCGACGCCGACCCGGGCGGCGGCCAGCCGCTGCACCTGCGGGGCCGAGGCGCGCACCCAGCCGATCCGCAGGCCGCCCCAGAAGGGCTTGCTCATCCCGCCGATGGTGACCACGCGGGAGTGCCGGTCGAAGCTGGCGGTCGGCGGGGGCAGCACCGTCCCGTCCAGGGGCAGGTCGACGAAGGACTCGTCGACGACCAGGTCGGTGCCGACGGCGTGCGCGGTGCCGACCACCCGCTCGCGCAGCGACGCCGGCATCAGGTGGCCGGTCGGGTTCTGGAAGTCCGGGATCAGGTACGCCAGCTTGGGCCGGGCCTGGCGGAGGCTGCCGAGCAGCAGGTCGGCGTCCCAACCGGGCTCGTCGACGGCGAGGCCGTGGGTGGTGATCCGGGCCCGCCGGGCGGCCAGCGCGGCCAGCGCGTTGGGGTAGCTGGGCGCCTCGACCAGCACGTTGCCGCCCGGCGCGAGCGACAGGCGCAGCACCAGGTCCAGCGCGTGCTGGGTGCCGTTGGTGACCATGATCTGGTCGGGCGAGGTGGGCAGGCCACGCTCGGTGTACGCGCGGGCCACCGCCTCACGCAGCTCGATGATCCCGGTCGGGTGGTAGCCGGCGCCGCCCAGGTAGCGCGGCAGGTCCTCGGCGGCGGCCCGGGCGGCCGGCAGCAACTCCGGCGGGGCGGCGAGCGCGGCCACGCCGAGATCGATCATGTCCCGGTCGTCCAGCGGGGTCCACAGGCCCGTGCTCGCCACCCGGTGGGTGCCGGGGAGCATGGTCCAACTGCCGGCACCGCGCCGGCTGGCCAGGTGGCCGCTCTCCCGCAGCTCCCGGTACGCGGCGGTGACCGTGGTCCGGCTGATCTTCAACGCTTCGGCGAGCTCCCGCTCGGCCGGCAGGCGTACGCCGAGCGGCAGCCGGCCGTCGGCGAGCAGGCCCCGCACGGCACCGGCCAGGGCGGCGTAGTCGGGGCTGCGGCGGCGGCCCGGAAGCGCATGCCACTGGCCGAGAAGGCGAGCCAATTGCGCACCCCGAACCTGACTCGTCATGCCACCCCTCCGACATTGGCTCTTCCATCTCGCCAATTGGACCCTAGAGTGGCATGGGTGGCAGCGATTGGCAATCTCCGGCATCGTCCCGCGCGGCGGCTGACCCAGCTCTACGCGGGGCTCGTCCTCTACGGCGTGAGCATGGCCCTCATGATCAACTCCGGGCTGGGCCTCGATCCGTGGGACGTGTTCCACCAGGGCCTGGCCGAGCTGACCGGCCTCTCCTTCGGCACGGTCACCATCGCGGTGGGCGCACTGGTGCTGCTGCTCTGGATCCCGCTGCGCCAGCGCCCCGGCCTCGGCACGGTGAGCAACGTCCTGGTGATCGGGCTGGTGGTGGACGCGACACTGGCCCTGCTGCCGGCCGGCGGGCCGCTCGGCGTACGGATCGGGCTGCTGGTGGCCGGCATCGTGGCCAACGGCGCGGCCACCGGCCTCTACATCGGCGCCCGCCTCGGCCCCGGCCCCCGCGACGGCCTGATGACCGGCTACGTCGCCCGGCGGCCCGGCCGGTCGATCCGGCTGGTCCGCACCGTCATCGAGGTCACCGTGCTGGCGCTCGGCTGGCTGCTCGGCGGGACGGTCGGCGTCGGCACGGTCGCCTACGCGCTAGCCATCGGCCCGCTGACCCAGGTCTTCCTGCCGCTGTTCACCGTCCCCGAGCCGGCGGAGGTCGCCCCGGGCCGGGTCGAGCCGCTCCCCGCGGCCTGACCGGTCCCACCGCGGCGAACGACTCCCGGCACCACCCCGGACCCTCCCGGCCCGGACCGGTCACGCCGCTCCGGGCGACCCGACCGCTCCGCCGCGAACGGGCCCTCCGGCGACCGACCCTCCGCGCGAACCTCGTCCGCAGGCGGCCACGGACCCCTGTTCCGGGAGGCCCGCCCGTCCTCGGTGTTCCCTTCGGCCGCCACGCCCGGCAGAATCCTGGCATGGGGGAGAACGGTTGGCGCTGGACCGATGCCTGGATCTTCGTCTCGCTGGTGATCGCCAGCGGTGCCGGCCGGCACCGCCGGGCCGCGTCCAGCCGCCGGCCCGAGGGCGTGCGCCTCGCCGACGTGCTCTCCACCGCCGACCACCTCAACCAGGCGATCCCCGAGCGACACGAGGTGGAGGCGGCGGTCCGTCGCCTCGTCGGAGCCGGGCTGGTCAGCGTCACCGACGGCTGGTTCCGGATCACCGCCGACGGTGAGCGGCTCTGGCGCACCCGACCGAGCGCCGGGCTGGCCACGACGGTGGACACGGTGCAGGGCGTGCTCAGCCGGCGACACACCCCGGTCAGCGCGGAGTGGCACCTCGACGAGGAGGAGCACGCCGCGGCCGTCCAGGAATACGTGGTGCGGTCGATCCCGGCGCCCCGGCGCTCCCCCGAGAACCGGTCCCGCCCGGACTGACCCCGCCCGACGACCCGGGCCCCCGGTCAGCGGACCGGGTGGCCGGCGCCGCGCAGCGCGTCCTTGACCTCGGCGACGGTCAGCTCCCCGAAATGGAAGACGCTGGCGGCGAGCACCGCGTCCGCGCCGGCGCCGACGGCCGGCGCGAAGTGCGCCACCTCGCCCGCGCCACCGCTGGCCACCACCGGCACGTCGACCACCCGGCGCACCGCGCCGATGAGTTCGAGATCGAAGCCGGCCTTGGTGCCGTCGGCGTCCATCGAGTTGAGCAGGATCTCTCCCGCGCCCAGCTCGGCGCCCCGCCGGGCCCAGTCGACCGCGTCCAGCCCCGTGCCGCGCCGGCCGCCGTGGGTGGTCACCTCGAAGCCGCTGGGCGTGGTGCCGGCCGGCGCGCGCCGCACGTCGAGCGAGAGCACCAGCACCTGCCGGCCGAACCGGTCGGCGATCTCGGCGATCAGCTCGGGGCGGGCGATCGCGGCGGTGTTCACCCCGACCTTGTCCGCGCCGGCCCGCAGCAGGGTGTCGACGTCGGCGACCTGCCGGATGCCGCCGCCGACGGTCAACGGGATGAAGACCGACTCCGCGGTGCGGCGGACCACGTCGAGCATGGTGCCGCGGTCGCTGGCGGAGGCGGTGACGTCGAGGAAGGTCAGCTCGTCCGCGCCGGCCCGGTCGTACGCCGCGGCCAGCTCCACCGGGTCGCCGGCGTCGCGCAGGTCGAGGAAGTTGACCCCCTTGACCACCCGCCCGGCGTCCACGTCCAGACACGGGATCACGCGTACCGCCACCGTCATGCCGCGAGCCTATCCTTCCCGGTGACGGCGCTGACCGGCCCTGTGAGGCCGACCACCGCCGTCGCCACGGGTTCCCCGCCCTGCCGGAGGTGTCCGGAGGGTGCCCCTCCGCACGCCCGGACGAGCATCCCGCCCACCGCTCAGAGCCGTCCCGCCACCGTACGGGCCACCCGCTCCAGCGGCGCGCGGTTCTCCGCCGGGTCGTTGAGCCGCACCAGGCGCACCGACGCCCAGACCCCCGACCGGTGCACGAAGACGGCCTCGTGGCTCGCGTACGCCTCGTCGCCGACCCCGGCCAGCGGCCGCAGCTCGTGGCCGAGGTCCCGCTCGATGTCCAGGAACTTCCTCGCGCCCTCGCCCACGAAGATCTCCACCTGGGCCGTCGGCCCGCTGGTCGGCCCGGTGTAGGTGCAGGTCTCCCGCACCGGCTGACCCTCCTCCAGCGGGGTGCCGGCGAGCTGTTCGGCCTCCCGCCGGGACACGAGCGCGCACGGGTCCGGGGCCGACGCCGCCGGCGTCGGGGAGGGCTCGGCGGCCGTGGTCCCGGCGACCACCGCCTCCGGGGTCGCCTCGACACCGGCGACGGGCGGGGTCTCCTCCGTATCCCCGCAGCCGGCCACCGGCCCGGCCGTTGCGAGCAGCCCGGCCAGCAGCAGCACGGACCGCCGGTGACGACGGATCTGCTTCGGTACGGTCACGGTCGGTCTCCTCCACTCCACGGCGCCGGGGCGTCCGGCACGGTGATCCACTCGGCCGGGGCCAGCCGGTCGACACGCCAGCCGGCGGCGGCGGCCGCCTCGGCCACCGTCTCCGCGTCGGGCCCCTCGACCAGCGCCAGCGCCACGTCGTCGGCCGGGATCCGCAGCGCGCCCCGCAGCCGGGTGACGCCGGTGCTCAGCGCGCCGGCCGGCACGTCGGCGCACTCCCCCGGAACGCGGTCGTAGCGTTCGAGGACGAAGAGTCGGGTGGCCATGCGTCGACGCTAGGCCCGCCCGACGCCGGGGTAATCGGGTGTTTCCCTACCCTTCGCCGTCGGCCGCGCGGGCCATCGCGGCACCGAGTTCGGCACGGCTGGCGACCCCGAGCTTGCGGTAGATCCGCGCGAGGTTCGCCTCGACCGTCTTCGGGCTGATGAACAGCGTGTCGGCGATGACGCGGTTGGTGCGACCGGCGGCGGCGAGCCGGGCCACCTCGCGTTCCGTGCCGGTGAGCTGGCGGGGCGCGGGCGGGCGGCCGCCGGTGCGGCCCGCTTCCGCGCGGGCCCGGGCCGCCAGGGCGGCCGCCCCGAGCGCCTCGAACTCGGTGGCCGCCGCGACCAGCGCCTCCCGCGCCTCGCGGCGGCGCCGCACCCGCCGGTACGCGACCCCGGCCACCAGCAGGCAACGGGCCCGGTCCAGGGGCAGCACGTCGGCGGGCACCGCGGCCCGGGCGGCGGCCAGCTCCGCCAGGGCGTCCGACGGGTCCCGGCCCCGGGCGCCGGCGAGCAGGGCCCGACTGCGGGCCAGGCCCAGCGTGGTCCACGGCCGCGGCAGCCGCCGGTGCCGGGCGGCCAGCCGGTCCAGCACCGCCTCGGCGGTGACCAGGTCACCCGCGCCGACGCAGGCCTCCAGCCAGTCCGGCTCGAAGCGCTGGGCGATCGGCTCGACCAGGCCCAGCTCGTCGACGGTCGCGGCCAGCTCGCCGTAGTGCCGGGCGGCGGCCGGCAGCCGGCCACCGGTCAGCGCGGCGAAGCCGGCCAGCTGGGCGTAGATCCGCCGCCGCCAACGGTCGTCCAGCTCGGCGGCCCGGCGCAGCCCGTCCTCGGCGACGCGGGCGGCCTCGGCCAGCTCGCCCCGGTACGCGTGGAGCAGCCCGTCCAGCCAGTGTTCGCCGGCCGAGTCGCTGCCGTACTGCTCGCCCAGTTCGCGGGCGGCGGCGATGTGCGCCGCGGCGGCCGGATAGCGCCCGGCGAGCAGCTCGGTCTCCCCGAGGTGGCAGAGGAGCTCGTGCTGGGAGGGCTCGTCGCCGCGGGCGGCGGCCCGCTCCAGCATCCGGTGCAGCCGGTCGCGGGCCCGCCCGTGCTCGTCCACCGCCTTCCACCAGGCAGCCGGCACGATGCCCGCCAGCCAGGACGGTTCCTCCCCCTCCAGCGCCAGCCCCCGGTCCAGCAGGTCGGCGCGGGCCGGCAGCCCGGCGCGCACCTCGTTGAAGAAGAGCAGCAGCAGCGCCGCGGCGTGCACCGGGCGGTCGTCCGGGCGGTCGGCCAGCAGGGCGACCGCCGCCTCCGCGTGCCGCCGGGCCGGGTCCGGCGCGTCCCGGAACAGGCTGAGGTGCGCGTGGATCCGCCCCGCCAGCGACGAGCCGGGCGGGGCGGCGTCGAGCGCCCGGTCGGCCGCCGCCCGGACCGCCTCCGGCGGCTCGTCGGAACTCCACGCGACGACCGCCCGCAGCAGCAGCGCCTCGGCGCGCGCCGGCCCGGTCAGCTCCTCGGCCGCGCGGTCGGCGGCAACCTTCGCGGCCGGGTAGTCGCCGCTGTCGAACCGGCACTCCGCGGCGGCCAGTCGCCACCGCGCGTGCCCGCCGGGCGCGCCCGGCGGGGCGAGCCGGGCCGCGCTGTCGTACAGCCCGGCCGCCGTCTCCGGTGCCCCCCGGCTGCGTTGGCGCGCGGCTGCCGCCGCGATCTCGGCCGCCGCCGCCGGGTCGGGGCCGGCGACGCACCGGGCCAGCTGCCGGGCCCGCTCGTCCGGGTCGGTCGCGGTGTCGGCCAGCAGCCGGTGCGACCGGCGGCGCACCCCCGGCGGCACGTCGTCGCGGACGGCGGCCGCGTAGACGGGGTGGGTGAACACGACCTCCTCCCCGCGCACCGCGACCAGGCCGGCCTCCTCGGCCGGGTCGAGGGCGGCCGCCGGGACCCCGGCCCGGGCCAGCCCCGCCACGGTGGGCAGGCCGGAGAGGGCGACCAGCCGGATCGCGTGCCGGGTGTCCGGCGGCAGGGCGGCCACCCGCTCGGCGACGAGCTGCCGCAGCGACGGCGCGGCCGGCAGGTCGGCACCGGGCGCCGGCAGCTGCGGCATCCGCAGGACCGCCCGGGCCAACTCGATGGCGAGCAGCGGATTACCCCCGGACTCCTCGGCGATCCGCACCAGCAGGGGCCGGGGCAGCGCCGTCCCGGTCTCGTTGTGCAGCACGTGGTGCAGCGCCCCCACGCCGAGCGGGCCGAGGGCCACCCGGTCGAGTCGGGCGCCGGCGGCGCCGCGGTCGAGCCCGAGCGGGGCCGGCTCCGTCCCGGCGGGTTCGGCGCGGGCGGTGACCAGGACGGCGACCCGGGGCACCAGCCGGCGCACCGCGAACCGCAGCGCGCGCTCGCTCGGCGGGTCGAGCCACGGGGCGTCGTCGACGGCCAGCAGCAGCCGCGGCGCGGCCGGGTCGGCGGCGGCGTCCAGCAGCGACCGGGTGGCCGCGCCCACCGTCCGCTCGTCGACCGGCTGCGCCACCTCGTCGCCGGCGAGCAGCACCCCGCCGAGCGCCGCGCGCTGCGGCGCGGGCAGCTCGGGCACCCGGGCGGCGAGCGGGGCCAGCAGATCGGCGAGCGCCGCGAACGGCAGCGCCGCCTCCGTCTCCGTCGGCGCGCAGGCCAGCACCAGCCAGCCGGCCCGGCCGGCCGCGGCCAGCAGCGCCCGGTGCACGACGGTCTTGCCGATCCCGGCAGGGCCCTCCACCAGCACCGACCGGCCCTCGTCCAGAGCCCGCCAGGCGCGGTCGACCACCGTGTCCCGACCGACGGCCGCCCCGTTCACCGGGTCAGTCTGGCACCGGCGGGCCGGGTCGGTCGAGGGCCGGACGGCGGGTCGCGCACGGCCGTCCGGAGCGGAATGCCCCGGCTGCGCTCAGCGGTCGCCGAGGTACGCCTCCACCTCCACCTCCACGAGGTGGTCCGGATCCAGCAGGCCGGCGACCACCACCATCGTGGCGGCCGGGCGGACCGCTCCGAAGACCGCGTTGTGCGCCCGACCCACCTCGTCGGCGTACGCGCGGTCGGTGACGTACATCCGGGTGCGGACCACGTCGCCGGGCGCCGCGCCGACCTCGGCGAGCGCGTCCAGGGCGATCCGCAGGGCCTGCGCGGTCTGCGCCGCGGCGTCCCCGACGTGGGTGACCACGCCGTCCACGGTGGAGGTGCACCCGGCGGTCCAGGCCAGGTCGCCGGCCCGGACCACCCGGGAGTAGCCGTACACGGACTCCCAGGGGCCGCCGGAGCCGAGCCGGGTGGCGGTCACGCCGCGGCCAGGGTGTCCAGCGCCTGCGCGACGGTGAACGCGCCCGCGTAGAGCGCCTTGCCGGCGATCACGCCCTCCACGCCGATCGGCTCCAGGGTGGCCAGCGCCCGCAGGTCGTCCAGGGTGGAGACGCCACCGGAGGCGATCACCGGGGCGTCCGTGCGCGCGCAGACCTCGCGCAGCAGGTCCAGGTTCGGCCCGCGCATGGTGCCGTCCTTGGTGATGTCGGTGACCACGTACCGCGCCGCGCCGGCCTTGTCCAGCCGCTCCAGCACCTCGTAGAGGTCGCCGCCGTCGCGGGTCCAGCCCCGGGCGGAGAGGGTACGGCCCCGCACGTCGAGCCCGATCGCCACCCGGTCGCCGTACTCGCCGCAGATCCGGTCGCACCAGACCGGGTCCTCCAGGGCCGCGGTGCCGATGTTCACCCGGGCCGCGCCGGTACCGAGCGCGGCCTGCAACGACTCGTCGTCGCGGATGCCGCCGGAAAGCTCCACCTTCACGTCGAGCTGGCGCACCACCTCGGCCAGCAGGTGCGCGTTGGAGCCCCGTCCGAACGCCGCGTCGAGGTCGACCAGGTGGATCCACTCGGCACCGTCCCGCTGCCAGGCCAGCGCGGCCTCCAGTGGGTCGCCGTACGTCGTCTCGCTGCCGGCGGCGCCCTGCACGAGCCGGACGGCCTGGCCGTCGGCGACGTCCACGGCGGGCAACAGGGTGAGGCTCACGATTCTTCTCCTCGGGTCAGGTGCGACGGTCCAGGGCGATCACCACGATCGCCGGCAGTACGAGCAGCAACAGCACGACCAGCGCGATCCGCAGCGCCAGGTCGTCCACGAGCGACCAGATCAGGACCATCGCCGCCAGGGTCAGCAGCATGATCGCGGCCCGCTCGCCGCGGCTGTGCCGGGGCAGCCGGCCGGTACGCCGCCGCCGCAGCGTGGGCGTGATCCGGCGGACCAGCGCCCGCCGGCGCGCCCGCCGGGCCGCCCGCCGCTCCCGGACTACCCGGTCCCGGGCCGCCTCGGCCTCCCGGGCCGCCCGGCGACGGGCCCGCTCCTTGCTCACGACGTGCCCCGCCGACGGGCGGGGGCGGACGGGCGCTCAGTCACCGGTGGAGAGCGTAGCGAGCCAGTTGCCCAGCAGCGCGGCACCGGTGTCGGCGGACTTCTCCGGGTGGAACTGCGCCGCGCACAGCGCGCCCCGCTCCACGGCCGCCACGAAGTCGGTCCCGTGGTGGGCGGTGGTGACCGTGGCGCCGGCGGCGGCCAGCGCCCCCGGGTCGCCGACGGCGTACGAGTGCACGAAGTAGAACCGGCTGTCGGCGGGCAGCCCGGCGAAGAGCACCGACCCGGCCGGCGCCGACACCGTGTTCCAGCCCATGTGCGGCAGGCGGTCGGCGGCCAGCCTCGTCACCCCGCCGGGGAGCAGCCCGAGGCCCTTGGTCACCACGCCGTGCTCGTCACCGTGCTCGAAGAGCACCTGCATGCCGACGCAGATGCCCAGCACCGGACGCCCCGCGGCGACGCGCTCCGCGATCACCGGCCCGGCGCCGAGCGCCTCGATGCCGGCCATGCAGGCGGCGAACGCGCCCACGCCCGGCACCACCAGCCCGTCCGCCTCGGCGGCGGCGGTCAGGTCGTCGGTCACCGTCACGTCCGCGCCGGCGCGGGCCAGGGCCCGCTCCGCCGAGCGCAGGTTGCCCGACCCGTAGTCGAGCACCACCACGTTGCTCATGCCGCCACCTCGCCGCCCCGGGCGACGGCTCGGGGCCGCGCCGCGGCCGGCCCGACGAGCCGCCGGCTCACGAGCCGTCCCCGGGCAGCAGCCAGAGCACGCCGCCGGCCGTGGCCAGCACGGCGAGCAGCGCGGTCACGACCACCGCGCCGCGCGGCGCGCCCTGCTTGTGCAGCGACCAGGTGCCGCCCACCAGCACACCGGCCAGGATCAGCAGCAACGTCGGCAGGACCCCGCCCATCAACTCCGCCCTCCGTCCGCGGCTGCGGGGCTCCGCCGTGCCGCCTTCCTCGCGCCCATCAGAGAGCACCCTTCGTGCTGGGGATCGCGCCCGCGGCGCGCGGGTCGATCGCGGTGGCCTCGCGCAGCGCGCGCGAGACGGCCTTGAACTGCGCCTCCACCACGTGGTGGGCGTCCGGATGCCCGCCGGGGCGGGCCGCTCGCAGCACGTCCACGTGCAGGGTGATCCGGGCCGCCTGGCCGAAGGACTCCCAGATGTGCCGGGTCATGCTGGTCGGGTAGACCGGCCCGATGTACGGCGCGAGCGCCGGCTCGTCGTGCACCACGTACGGGCGGCCGGAGAGGTCGACCGCGGCCCGGACGAGGACCTCGTCCATCGGGACGGTGGCGGAGCCGTACCGCCGGATGCCGGCCTTGTCGCCCAGCGCCTGGTCGAACGCGGCGCCCAGGGCGAGCGCGGTGTCCTCCATCGTGTGGTGGGCGTCGATCTCCAGGTCGCCGACGGTGCGCACCGTCAGGTCGAAGCCGCCGTGCCGGGCGATCTGGTGCAGCATGTGGTCGTAGAAGCCCACCCCGGTGCCGATCTCGGCGCGGCCGGTGCCGTCGAGGTCGATCTCGACGAGGACCTTGGTCTCCTTGGTGATCCGCTCCACCCGGGCGGTCCGGCTCATTGTCTGCCTCTCGGTCGCGACTGCGGGGCTCGCAAGCTCACTCCTCGCGCTCCCACTAGATCTTCTCCATGGCGGCGAGGAAGGCGTCGGTCTCGGCGGGGGTGCCGGCGGTGACCCGCAGCCAGCCGGGCAGGCCGACGTCGCGGACCAGCACGCCGGCGTCGAGCAGGGTGCGCCAGGCGGCGGCCTGGTCGCCCCCGACCTCGAACAGCACGAAGTTGGCGTCGCTGTCCGCGACCCGCAGCCCCCGGCCCCGCAGCTCCGCCACGATCCGGTCGCGCTGCCGCATGATCGCGGCCACCGTGCCGAGCAGGGCGTCGCGGTGCGCCAGCGCCGCCCGGGCCGCGGCCTGGGTCAGCGCCGAGAGGTGGTACGGCAGCCGGACCAGCTGCACCGCCGCCACCACCGCCGGGTCGGCGGCCAGGTAGCCCAGCCGGCCGCCGGCGAACCCGAACGCCTTGCTCATCGTCCGGGTCACCACCAGCCGCGGGTACCCGGGCAGCACCGCCAGCGCGCTGACCGTGCCGGGGCGGGCGAACTCGGCGTACGCCTCGTCGACGACCACCAGGCCGGGCGCGACGTCCAGCACGGCGGCGACCACGGCCGGGTCGAGCGCCGTGCCGGTCGGGTTGTTCGGCGAGCAGAGGAAGACCACGTCCGGGGCGTGCGCGCGGACCTGGGCGACCGCCTCGTCGGCGGTCAGCCCGAAGTCGACGCCGCGCCGGGCCGGCACCCACCGCGTGCCGGTGCCGAGCGCCAGCAGCGGGTGCATCGAGTACGCCGGGGTGAAGCCGAGCGCGGTACGCCCCGGCCCGCCGAACGCCTGGAGCAGCTGCTGCTGGATCTCGTTGGAGCCGTTGGCCGCCCACACCTGCTCGACGGTGAGCCCGTGGCCCAGGTAGCCGGCGAGGTCGGCGCGCAGCGCCACGGCGTCGCGGTCCGGGTAGCGGTTGAGGTCGCGCAGCTCCGCCGCGAGGGCCTTGCCGATGGCGTCCACCACCGGCTCGGGCACCGGGTAGGAGTTCTCGTTGGTGTTCAGCCGCACCGCGACGTCGAGCTGCGGCGCCCCGTACGGCGTGAGCCCGCGCAGGTCGTCCCGGATCGGCAGGTCGTCGAGCCCGCTCACGACGCCGTCCCCGGGAAGCGCACGCTGACCGCCTGCCCGTGCGCGGGCAGGTCCTCCACTCCTGCGAGGGTGACCACGTGCGGGGCCACCTCGCGCAGCGCCTCCTGCGAATACTCCACCAGGTGGATGCCGCGCAGGAAGGACTGCACGGAGAGCCCGGAGGAGTGCCGGGCGCAGCCCCCGGTGGGCAGCACGTGGTTGGAGCCGGCGCAGTAGTCGCCGAGCGACACCGGCGACCAGGCGCCGACGAAGATCGCCCCGGCGTTGCGCACGCGCAGCGCCCACTCGCGGGCGTCCCGGGTCTGGATCTCCAGGTGCTCGGCCGCGTAGGCGTCGACCACCCGCAGCCCGGCGTCGAGGTCGTCGACCAGGACCACGCCGCTCTGCTCGCCGGTCAGCGCGGTGGTGACCCGCTCGGCGTGCTTGGTGGCCGGCACCTGCCGGGCCAACTCCCGCTCGACCGCGTCGACCAGCGCGACCGACGGGGTGACCAGCACGCTGGCGGCGAGGGGGTCGTGCTCGGCCTGGCTGATCAGGTCGGCCGCGACGTGCGCCGGGTCGGCGGTGTCGTCGGCCAGGATGGCGATCTCGGTCGGGCCGGCCTCGGCGTCGATGCCGACGACGCCGCGCAGCAGCCGCTTGGCGGCGGTCACCCAGATGTTGCCCGGGCCGGTGATCATGTCGACGGGGTCGCAGTGCGCGTCGCCACCGGCGTCGACGGCCGCCCCGTACGCGAGCATCGCGACGGCCTGGGCGCCGCCGACGGCGTAGACCTCGTCGACGCCGAGCAGGGCGCACGCGGCGAGCACCCGGGGATCGGGCAGGCCGCCGTTGTCCTTCTGCGGCGGGCTGACCACGACCAGGGAGCGGACCCCGGCCGCCTGGGCCGGCACCACGTTCATCACCACGGTCGACGGGTACATCGCCAGGCCGCCGGGGACGTAGAGGCCGACCCGGTCGACCGGCACCCAGCGCTCGGTCACCGTGCCGCCCGGCACCACCTGGGTGGTGTGGTCGGTGCGTCGCTGGTCGGCGTGCACCTTGCGGGCCCGCGTGATCGACTCCAGGAGCGCGGCGCGCACCGCGGGGTCGAGGGTCCCCTCCGCCTCGGCGATCGCCTCGCCGGGCACCCGCAGCACCTCGGGCGAGACCCCGTCGAACCGCTCGCTGGCCTCCCGGATCGCCGGGTAACCATGCTCCCGGACCGCCTCCACGAGCGGGCGGATCCTCTCGACGGCCACGGAGACGTCGAGCTGGGCACGGGGCAGCAGGCGGCGCGGGTCGCGGACGCCGCCGCGCAGGTCGATCCGGTTCAACACCCTTGCGAGTCTAGGCGGCCGGCCCGGACGCCGACCGCTGCCGCCCGTACGCCGGGACGGTGAGCCGGGACACGCCGCCGCGCCGGGATCGGGCTACCCTCGACGCGTGACTGCGCGGCTGCCGGTATTTCCGCTCGGGACGGTCCTCTTCCCCGGTCTGGTGCTGCCACTGCACATATTCGAGGAGCGTTACCGAGCCCTGGTCCGGCACCTGGTCGGGCTCCCCGAAGGCGCCCCACGCGAGTTCGGCGTGGTGGCCATCCAGGCCGGCTGGGAGGTCGCCCCCACCGCCCCCGACGGCCGGCCGGTGCCCGGCGGTGGCGACGTCACCCTGCACGAGGTGGGCTGCACGGCCGAGCTGCGGCAGGTCACCGAGCGCCCCGACGGGGGCTTCGACATCGTCACGGTGGGCCGGCGCAGGTTCCGCGTCACCGACGTCGACCGCGAGACCGCGCCCTACCTCACCGCGGAGGTGGAGTGGCTGCCGGAGCCGGACGGGCCGGACGAGGTCGCCGACCTGCTCGCCGCCCGGGTGATCTCGGTCTTCCGGCAGTACCTGGGACTGATCCGGGCCGACCCGGAGGAGCTGTCCGAGCAGTTGCCGGAGGACCCGACGGTGCTCTCCCACCTGGTCGCCGCGACGGCGGCGCTGACGGTGGCCGACCGCCAGCGGCTGCTCGCCATCGACGACACCGCCGCCCGGCTCCGCGCCGAACTGCGGCTGCTCAACCGTGAGGCGGCGCTGCTGCGCCAGGTGCGGGCGGTTCCGGTGCCGCTGGCGGAGCTGGCCTCCCCGCCGACTCCCAACTGACTCCGGGCGCGCCGGGCTCGGGCTCCGGGCGCAGCGACGGCCAGCGGGACCAGCCCGCCAGCAGGGTGTACGCCACGGCCGCGCCGAAGGCGGGCAGCAGCAGGTTGCCGTGCGGCACCGGCAGCACGCCGAAGATCAGGTCGATCCCGCCGGCCCGCAGGTCCGCCGGCTTGCTGAAGGCCTGGCCGTCCGGGGCGGTCGCCAGCAGCCGCTGGTAGCCGGCCAGCCCGATCCGCCGGCCCACCTGCCAGGCGACCAGCGCCGCGCCGAACGCGCCGAGCACGGTGGCGAGCAGGCCGACGGGCCCCCGCACGCGGCGCAGCACGAACCACAGCGCGAGCGCGGCGAGCACCCCGAAGCCCAGCCCGAGCAGGCTGAACCAGCCGTCGGCGGCGACCGGCTGCTCCGGCTGCGGCTCGGCGTAGATCGCGCCGTCGGGGACCTTGAGCACCGGGGTGTCCGGGGCGAGCGCGGCCCAGAGCAGCCCGAGCGGCACCCCCAGGACGGTCAGCGCGAGCCCCGCGCCCGCCGCGAGCCGCACCGCCCGGCGACGCGGCAGCTCGGGCTCGGCGGGCGGGACCGGTTGGCCCACTCCGTAGACGGCACCCGGGCCGTAGGGGAACGCGCCGGGGCCGTCGTACGGGCTCGCGGCGCCCGCCGTCGGCGGGGCGTACGGGCCGGCCTCCCGCGCGACCTGCTGGTCGACCTCCCGGGCGGCGTACGGGCCGGCGGGGGCGTCCTCGGCCGGGGCGGCGGGCTCCGCCGGGGCCGGGGCGGCCGGCTCGTCGGGTCGGCGGCCGGGCCGGTCGGGTTCGGGGGTGTCCGCGCTCACCCCGTGATCCTCTCAGGCCGGGCTGCGGCGCGGGTGGCCGGTGGCGGCACACCCGCTCACCGGGCGAACGGTTCCAGCATCACCGCGGCGGCCTTCAGCCACGCCTGCCGGGTCTCCTGCTGGAGCTGCTGGTACTCGATCGAGGAGCCGGTCTCCAGCGCCGGGTCGTACGGCACCACGGCGACGGCGCGGGTGCGGGTGGCGAAGTGGCGCTCCAGGTCGTCCTGCAACGGGGAGCGGCCCGGCGTGGGACAGGAGATCAGGGTGACCGCGTTGTCGGCCAGCTCCCCCATGCCCACCTCGTGCAGCAGGTCCAGCATCCAGTCGGCGCTGAACGCGGCGTCCTCGCGCGGCACCGTGGTCACCACGAGCTGGTCGGCCGCCTGCATGACGGTACGCCAGTTGGCGCTCTCCACGTTGTTGCCGGTGTCCACGCAGATCACGTCGTGGGTGCGCCGCAGCAGCTCCAGCACCCGCCGGACGGTGAACTGGTCGAGCCGCTGGGCGAACCGGGGGCTCTCCTCGCCGGCCAGCACGTCGTACGAGCCGTCGGAGGCGTGCCGCAGGTAGTCGTCGAGGTGCTCCAGCAGCTCCGCGCCCTCCTTGATCTCGATGTGCGCGAGGTCGCCGACCAGGTGCCGGATGGTGCGGGCGTGCCGGGCGCTGCCGGCGCGCAGCCCGAGGGTGCCGCGCAGCTCGTTGTCGTCCCAGGCCAGCACGCCCCGCCCGCGCACGCTGCCGACGGTCGCCGCGGCCAGCACGGTGGCGGTGGTCTTGTGCACGCCGCCCTTGGGGTTGGCGAACGCGAGCACCCGCGGGGTGCCCAGGTCGCGGCGGAGCACCCCGGCGGCGCGCTCCGACTCGCTCTCCGCCCCGCGCGGGCGCCACTCGACGCGGGCCGGGTAGCCCCGCTCGGCGACCGGGGGCGGGGCGGGCGCCGCCGGGGGCGGCTGCTGGTAGGCGGGCTCGGGGCGGTAGCCGCCGTCGAGCAGGGGGGCGTACCGGGACTCGGCCGGGGGCGGTTGGTGCCGGTAGCCGTTGTCCAGCAGCGCGTAGCGCGACTCGACCGGCTCGTGCCCGCGCCGCTGCGTCGGCACGACGTGGGCCGGCTCGGGCCGGTGGGCCGGCGGCTCGCGGTGCTCCGGCTCGGCCGGGTAGCCCGGGTCCACCCGGTAGGCCGGCTCGGCCGGGTCCACCCGGTAGGCCGGCTCGACCCGGTAGGTGGCCTCGGCCCGGTACCCCGCGTCGGCCGAGCGGCCGTACCCGGCGTCCGCCGAGCGGCCGTACCCCCCGTCGGCGGGGCGGCCGTACCCCGCGTCGGCGGGTTGGCCGTATCCGGCGTCGGCCGGGCGGCCGTACCCCGCGTCGGCCGGGCGGCCGTATTCCGTGCCGTACCCCGGCGGGCCGGGCTCCGCGCCGTGCGGCGGCTCGGGGGCCCGCCCGATGGCCGGCACCCGCGCGGCGTAGCCGTTCCCCGACGACCGGCGCGGCAGCGGCTCGGGCGGGGCCGGCGGCACCTCGCGCCGGTCGGTCTCGGTCTGCTCGGCCGGTCGACCGCCGTGCCGGGCCCGGTCGAGCAGCGCCCGCCACCGCGGTGCTGGTTCGGCCGGCTGTGCCCAGCCGGTCTCGCTGCCCTCCACGGCTCGCCCTCCCAGCACCATCGACGTCCGCCTGACAGGCTACGAACGAAACCCTATTCGGACCACACCCGTCCGCGCACCTTCGGCCCTGCCCGCCGTCACCCGGCCGGCGCCCCGATCCCGCCGGCGGCGGCGTCTGCCGAGGTGGGCGGGGTCGGCGGCGGGATTCCGCCGGATGCCGGGCCGGTCCGGACCGGTGACGAATCCGTCACCTCGGGTGCGGGTTCCGACGTTTCGCCCACCGGCGGGGTCGAGGGCGTGCCCCGGTCGCCTCCCCCCGTGGCCGCTCCCGCGACGAGGCCGGCGTCGGCCGGCGGGTGCGCGACCTCCCGCTGCTCGGGCAGCGGCGGCGTGAAGACGGTCCGGTCGAGCCGGGTGACCTCGGGCGCCGGGTCGACCGCCCGCACCCCGGGCCGGGCGGCCAGGCGGCGCAGGGCCACCGGCTCGGCGCGGACCACCGCGGCGTAGAGGCAGGCGCAGCCGGAGCGGTACGCGGCCGCCTCCGCCGCCGACACCTCGGCGCCGCTGTCGTACACCTGCCGCAGCTCGCGCTCGGCCTGCCCGCCGCCGGTCAGCGCGGCGGACCGGGCGCGGTAGTCGGCGGCCTCCCGCTCCTTGCGGGCGGCGACCTCGGCCATCCCGGCGACCACGTCGTCGGGCACCCGCTGCGCGGGGATCCGGACGATCTCGGTCTGCCGGTCGGTGAGCGGCACCCGCCCGAGGACGGTGGCGACCGGCACGTCGCCGAGGATCGCCGCCGCCCCCTGCGGGGCCAGGTAGGACGAGAGGGAGACCAGGGCGTACGTCCCGTCGCCGGCCGCCGGGGCGGCGGGCGGCTGCGCGGCCAGGTCGGCGGCGGCGGCGCGGACGTAGCCGGGGATCGAGTCGCCGTGGGCCACCCCGACCCGGGTCACCTCGCCGACGGTGCGGTCACCGGTCGGGCGGTCGTCGCCGGCCCACACGGCGGTGAGCAGCACGGCGGCGCAGGAGAGCAGCGCGACCGTGGTGAGCACCCGCGGCCGGGCCGGACCGGCGCCGGGCCGGGTCACGGCGCCGGCCAGCCGGGACAGCGGTGGCTGGTCCCATCGCCGCAGCGGGTCGCCGGCGCGCACGGTGCGGGTCCCCCTCGTCGGATCGTCTGGCGGTGGGGCGACGCTCAGTCGCGGAGGATCTCGAGCGCCCGGCCCAGGTCGTCAGGGTAGTCGCTGACGAAGCGCACCTCGTCCCCCGTACGGGGGTGCAGGAAGCTCAACGAGCGGGCGTGCAGCCACTGTCGGGTCAGGCCCAACCGGGCGGAGAGGGTGGGGTCCGCCCCGTAGGTGAGGTCGCCCACGCACGGGTGCCGCAGGGTGGAGAAGTGCACCCGGATCTGGTGGGTGCGGCCGGTCTCCAGCCGGACGTCGACCAGGCTCGCCGCCGGGAACGCCTCCACCGTGTCGTAGTGGGTGATGCTCGGCTTGCCGCCGGAGACCACCGCCCAGCGGTAGTCGTGGGTGGGGTGCCGGTCGATCGGGGCGTCGATGGTGCCCCGCAGCGGGTCGAGGTGCCCCTGCACCACGGCGTGGTAGCGCTTCTCGACCTCGCGGTACTTGAACGCCCGCTTCAGCGCCGTGTACGCCTGCTCGCTCTTGGCCACCACCATGATCCCGGTGGTGCCCACGTCGAGCCGGTGCACCACGCCCTGCCGCTCGGCGGCGCCGCTGGTGGAGATGCGGTGCCCGATCGCGGCCAGCGCGCCGATCACCGTGGGGCCGGTCCAGCCGGGGCTCGGGTGCGCGGCGACGCCGACCGGCTTGTCCACCACCACGATGTCGTCGTCGGCGTGCACGACCCGCAGCCCGGGGACCGCCTGCGGCACCACGGTGGGCGGGGCGGCCGGGGCGGGCAGGGTCACCTCCAGCCAGGAGCCGGCCCTGACCTTGTACGAGTTGGCCCGGACCACCCCGTCGACCAGCGCGTCGCCGGCGTCGACCAGGGCCGCGGCGGCGGTGCGGGAGAGCCCGAAGAGCCGCGACACCGCCTGGTCGAGCCGGGTGCCGTCGAGGCCGTCGGGCAGGGGCAGGGAACGGTGGTCGCCGCCGGCGGCGAAGGCGGAGGTCATGCCCGCTCCCGCTGCCCCGCGTCGGCCGGCGCCGTCGCCTCGGTGGCCCCGTCCTTGCCGATCCGGCTGCCGTCGCGCTGGCGGCCGGTCAACTCCAGCACGACGGCGAGCACCACGCCGCAGACCAGGGCGCTGTCGGCCAGGTTGAACACCGGCCAGACCTGGCCGTACGGGTCGAAGAGGCTGACCATGTCGACCACGTGCCCGACGAACCAGCCCGGGGCGCGGAAGATCCGGTCGGTGAGGTTGCCCAGCGCCCCGCCGAGCACCAGGCCGAGCGAGATCGCCCAGGGCAGCGAACGCAGCCGCAGGGCCATCCAGAGGATCCAGCCGACCACGCCGAGGGTGATCAGCGGGAAGACCCAGGTGTGGTCCGAGCCGATGCTCCAGGCCGCGCCGCTGTTGCGGGTCAGGGTGAGGTAGACCGCGCCGCCGAGCAGCTTGACCGGCTCGCGGTCGGACAGGGTGAGCAGGGCGAGGTGCTTGGTGACCAGGTCGGCCACGAGGGCGGTCAGCGCGACGCCGAGCAGGATGGTGACGGCCCGGCGGCGGGGCGTGCCGCCTCCCGGCTCAGCGCTGCCGGACCCGGCGGGCGGTGCTTCGGACATCTGCTCCCCATCGACGCTCGCGGCGGCGCTCGCGCGCCGCCTCCCATGGCCGCCGGGGAGCGGGCCTCAGCGCCGCTCCTCCAGCTGCTTGCACGTCACGCAGAGGGTGGCCGACGGGAACGCGGCGAGCCGCTCCACCGGGATCGGGTTGCCGCACCGCTCGCACCAGCCGTAGCCACCCTCGTCGAGCCGCTCCAACGCCCGCTCGACCTGCGTGATCCGTTCCAGGATGCTGTTGGCGAGTGAGATCTCCTGCTCGCGTTCGAACGTCTTCGTCCCGGTGTCGGCCTGGTCGTCCCCGGCCGAGTCGGTCAGCCGGTCGCGCTGCAGCTCGGTGATCTCGCTCAGCGTCTGATCGTACTCGGCACGCAACTCGTCACGCCGCGCCGCCAGGGCCGCCCGGATCTTCTCGGTCTCCGCCGCGCTGCGGGTGGCCTTCGCCACCGGCTTGCGGCCGGCGGTCCTGGTCTCGGCTGGCTTCGCCATCGTCGCTCCCTCGGCCGCGGAACCGCGGCGGACCGCGGCGCCTGGACAGGGGCCGCCGACATCGGCGCCCCCAGTACAAAAGGGGCGCGCGGCGACGTGGCCGCGCACTCCGGAGATTCGCAAGAATACGGAACGTACAGGCGTCCGACAACGTGCCGCTCCGACGCACCGCCGCTCGGCCCCGAGTCGCACCTTATCGGGGCAAAAGGAACGCTAGCAGATCAACCGTCCCGATCCTCGCCGTACTCGCCAAACCAGCGGGCCAGCCGGCCCCGCCGGCTGACCGCCCGCAGCCGGCGCTCCGCCTCGTCGCGCACTCCGGCGGTCGCCACGATCAGCAGGCTGTCGCCGGTCTTCAGCCGGAAGTCCGGGCCGGGCACGACGCCCGCCCCGTCCCGCAGCACCAGCGTCACCGAGGCGCCCAGCGGCAGCCGCAGCTCGTCGACGTGCACCCCGGCCAGCCGGGAACCGGGCGGCACCTCCACCTGGAGCAGGTCGGCGCGCATCCGTTCCAGCGGGGCCGTCTCCACCCGGATCTCCGCCGCCTCGGCCGGGGCGGTCACCCGCAGCCGCCGGGCCACCGGGGCGAGGGTCCCGGTCTGCAGCAGCGTGAAGATCACCACCAGCACGAAGACCGAGTCGAAGAGCCGGTCGGCGCCGGGCACCCGCTCCGACAGCGGAATGGTGGCGAGCACGATCGGCACCGCGCCGCGCAGCCCCGCCCAGGACAGGAACGCCTGCTCGCGCAGGCCGAACCGGAACGGCAGCGCGGACGCCGCCACCGACAGCGGCCGGGCGAGCAGCACCAGCGCCAGCCCGGCGACCACCGCCGGCAGCACCGCCGAGCCCAGCCGGCTCGGCGTGACGAGCAGCCCGAGCAGCACGAACAGCCCGATCTGCGCCAGCCAGGCCAGCCCGTCGGCGAAACCGAGGATGGCCTGCCGGTGCGGCAGCCGGGCGTTGCCGAGGATCACCCCCGCCACGTAGACGGCGAGAAAGCCCGAGGCGTGCAGCACCGCGCCGGCGGCGTAGGCGAACACGGTCAGCCCGACCGCCGCGATCGGGTAGAGCCCCGCCGACGGCAGGGCGGCGTGCCGCAGCGCCCACCGCCCGCCGACGCCGGCCGCGAAACCGACGGCCGCGCCGACGCCCAGCTCGTAGCTCACCAGGGCGGTCTCGTACCACCACGGATGGGTGATCCCCTCCCGGGACAGCAGCACCACCAGCAGCACGACCGGGGCGTCGTTCATCCCCGACTCGGCCTCGAGGGTCGCCACCAGGCGGGGCGGCAGGCGCAGCCGGCGCAGCGTGGCGAAGACCGCGGCCGCGTCGGTGGAGGAGAGCACCGCCCCGTAGAGCAGCGCCAACCGCCAGTCCAGCCCGAGCAGCAGGTGCACGGCGAGGCCGACGACCAGGATGCTGACCACCACGCCGACGGTGGAGAGCAGGGCGGCGAGCCCGAGCACCGGGCGCAGCGTGCTCCACCGCGCGGTCAGCCCGCCCTCGGCGATGATCACGATGAGCGCGCAGAAGCCGAGGGTCCGGGTCAGCTCGGCGTCGTCGAAGCGGATGCCCAGCCCGGCCTCGCCGATGGCGACGCCGAGGGCCAGGTAGACCAGGAGGCTCGGCACCCCGAGCCGGGTGGACAGCCGCACCGCCCCGACCGCCACCAGCAGCACCGCCGCGCCGAGCAGCAGCGCGAGATCCAGCCCCGGCGTCACGGGTGCCCGACCCGGGCGTACGTCACCCGGCGGCCCCGTCGCGCAGCCGGCGCAGCGCCTCGGTCAGCTCCGGTGCGGGACCCTCGACCAGGAAGAGCTTGTCGCGGCTGGCCGCGCCCGCCCGCAGGGACACCGCAGCCGGTCGGACGCCCAGCGCCCCGGCCAGCGCTCGCCGGGCCGCCTCGGTGGCCCGGCCGTCCACAGCCGGCGCGTTGACGGCGACCACCAGCGCGGGCCCGTGCGGGCCGTCGAATCGGCCGCCGACGCGGGCGCGGGCGGAGCCGGGCTTCACCCGGACCGCCACGGTCAGCGTGTCGTCCATCGGATCCGGGCCGCTCAGAGCCGGCCGGCGTCGGCGAGCAGGGCGGTGTCCGGCGCGCAGTCGGCGCACGGGGTGAAGCCGAGTTCGACGGCCTCGCCGACCGGCAGCGACTCGTGCTCACGGCCCACGAGGTGGGCGCACCCGGTGAGGTGGTAGCGCGGACGCCCGTCGACCACCCGCACCTCGGCGTCGAGGCGGGCCACCCGGGCGGCGTCGGCCGGCGTGACGTCCTGCGCCGCCGGCTCGTCGTCGTACGTCCCGACCGCGCCGGGCGCGGCGCCCCGGGAGCCGACGTCGGCCACCGGTGGCTCGGGCGGTTGCCGCCACCCGGTGCCGCCGGCGTCGACCGTCGGAGGGACGTGCTGGACGGGGATCTCCGGCTCCACGGGCGGCCCGTACGCGAAGGCCGGATCGGCCGGCCGGGTCGCCGTGCGCGACGGCCGCTCGGTGCGCGACGGCCGCTCCGCCGCCAGCCGGTCGCCGGCCGCCTGGCGGGCGCCCACGACCAGCGCGACGGCGGCCAGCAGGCTGGCCGCGATGGAGACGACGAGAAGGACGCTGGAGCCACCGGCCAGGCCGGCCACCAGCAGCACCACCGCGACGAGGATGAGCAGGAGACTCGCGACTATCACGGCTCACCCCCGCCGTGTCGTGCCGATGAGGCGAGGTCGGCGACCGTCGCGGTGGCGACGGCCGCCGACCGGTGGTCAGCGACCGGATTCGAGGGCGCCGGAACGACCGCCGCCGTAGGAGCCGGCGAGACCGGCTGCGGCGAGCCCGTTGCCGCCGGCGGCCCGGGTGCCCTCACCACGGGTCATCTCGGCCTCCAGGCCCTGGCCACGGCCGTCGAGGTCGCGCAGCTGGCTCTCCAGGTAGGCCTTCAGGCGGGTGCGGTACTCGCGCTCGAACTGCTTGAGCTCCTCGATGTGCTTCTGCAGCGCGGTGCGCTTGGCGTCCAGGCCGCCCATGGCCTCCTGGTACCGCTGGCGGGCGTCGCGCTCGAGGGCGTCGGCCTTGGAACGGGCCTCGCGGGTGACCTCCTCCGCCTTGGAACGGGCCTCGGAGAGCAGCTGGTCGGCCTCGCGACGGGCGTCCGAGACGTGGTCGTCGGCCGTCCGCTGGGCCATCATCAGCACCCGCAGCGCCTGCTGCTCGCCGTCACCGGTCACCGCCGGCCCGCCGGCCGTACGGACCTGCTCCAGCTCCGCCTGCATCGCCCGGGCGGCCTGCTCGGCCGCCGCCTTGTCGCGCTGCACCCGGTCGAGCTGGGCCTTGACGTCGTTGAGCTCCGCCGCGAGACGGGCGTCGCCGCCGGGGCCGGCGGGGGCACCGCCACGGCCACCGCGCTCCACCTGGGCACGCAGCTCGTTGTTCTCCTCGATGAGACGGGCAAGCTCGCGCTCGACCTCGTCCAGGAAAGCGTCGACCTCCTCCTCGTCATACCCCCGCTTGCCGATCGGCGGCTTTTTGAAGGCGACGTTGTGGACGTCGGCCGGGGTCAGCGGCATCGAAACTCCTCGGGTCAGTTGCGGCCGCGAAAGCGCGTCGGTCATCAGACAAGGCTTATGATCGACCGCCTCAACACGAACTCCATCAGCACGAACAGGATAACCAGGAGCACAAGTGAGGCCAGGTCGATGCTCACGGTACCAATTCGCAACGGAGGGATCACACGCCTCAACGCGTTGAGGGGGGGATCAGTGACGCTCCACACGATTTCCAGACCCACCGATGCCCCGCGGCCCGGCTGCCAGCGCCGACCGTACTGGAGGACGGCGCTCAGGACGAACCGGGCGAGCAGGGTGATGAGGAAGATGTAGAGCACCAGATACAGCACTTGCAGCACGATCGACAACACGACAGGCGACGTCCCTCGGGTCGGGCGGGGCTAGCTCAGACTGAAGAAGCCGCCCTCGGCGATCTTGGCCTTGTCCTCCGCGGTGACCTGGACGTTGGCCGGTGAGAGCAGGAACACCCGATTGGTCACGCGCTCGATCGTACCGCGCAGGCCGAACGCGAGCCCGGCGGCGAAGTCGACAAGTCGACGCGCGTCCGCCTCGTCCATCTCGGTGAGGTTGATGATCACCGGGACGCCGTCGCGGAAGTGCTCGCCGATGGTCCGCGCCTCGCGGTAGGTGGTGGGGTGCAGCGTGGTGATCTGGTAGCGCTGCTCCTCCTCGGCGACGACCGCCCGCTCACGCGGCTGCGCCTGCGGCGCCAGGGCCAGGTTGTCGCGGGTGTGGTAGGTCAGCGCCCCGGAGGTCTCGCCGGCGGTCGACCGGGTGATGGAGCGGACGCTGGACCGCTCGGCCCGCTCCGGGCGGTCGCCGTCGGCCCGCTCGGCCTCGGCCGCCCGGGAGGCGACCCGCTCGGAGAGCCGGCCACGGTCGCCGAGGCGGGACCGGGGCGCCGGCGGCTCCTCGGCGTCGTCCTCCTCGTCGTCGGCGAACTCCTCCGAGTACCGGCTCTGCCGGTAGCGCGAATCACGGTAGCCACCCTTGTCGTAGCCACCGTCGTCGTAGGCCCGCTCGTCGTCCTCTTCGACCAGACCGAGCCAGACCCCCGCCTTGCGCAGTGCACCCATCCCGCGCCCTTCCCGTCCGCCGTGCGGCACGCGCCCCCGTGCCGTGTCGCCTTGTCGCGAGTGGAACACTTTCTGCCCACCGGACCGGACCGGCAATCCCCTGGCGCGCGATTCGCGTCGCACGCCACGACCCCCGACAACGGGACGCCGCCCCTTCAAAACAACACGCATGTAATTTGCTTCTCTCGCGGTCAGGCTACCGCAGCGTGGGACGCATTCCGAGCAACGCGCTGCCCACGCGGACATGTGTCGCGCCGTACCGGATCGCGATCTCCAGGTCCCCGCTCATGCCGGCGGAGAGGGCGGTGGCTCCCGGATGGAGCGTCCGGAACCCGGCGGCCACCTCGGCCAGCCGGGCGAACGCCCGCTCCGGCTCCCAGCCCAGCGGCGCCACCGCCATCAGGCCGGTCAGCCGCAGGCCGTCCGCGCCGGCCACCGCCTCGGCCACCGGGCCGAGCCCGGCGTCCGGGTCGGCCGAGTCGGGCAGCGCCCCGCCCCGGCCGGTGGCCCCGTCGATGCTGACCTGGACCAGCACGTCCAGCGGCCGGTCCCGGCCCGCCGCCGAGGCCGCGTCCAGCGCCCGCGCCAGCCGGACACTGTCGACGGAGTGGACCACGTCGGCGTAGCGGACCACCGACCGGGCCTTGTTGCGCTGCAACTGGCCGATGAAGTGCCACCGGGGCGTCACCCCGGCCGCGGCCACCTCGGCCGCCTTGGCGGACGCCTCCTGGTCCCGGTTCTCCCCCACGTCGGTGACGCCGAGCCCGGCCAGGGCCACCACGTCCCCGGCCGGGTAGGTCTTGGTCACCGCGATCATGGTGATCTCGGAAGTGTCCCGTCCCGCGTCGGCGCACGCCTGCGCGATCCGGGATCGTACGTCGGCCAGGCCGGCCGCGAGTTCGGCGCGCCGGTCCGGGCGCACCGTGGCTGGGCTGTCGGTCATCGGCGGGGCTCAGGAACCGTTCTTGAGGAAGTCGGGCACGTCCACGTCGTCGAAGAGCACCCGGCGCGGCGACTGGGTCGGCGCCGGCATCGTCGGCGGGGGCGTGACCGGCGTGCTGGGCTGGGTGGGCTGGTTCTGGTTGGGCTTGCGGCCCGACTCGGCGGCCTTGTACGCCGGCGCGCCGCCGTCGAAGCCCGCCGCGATGACGGTGACCCGCACCTCGTCGCCGAGGGCGTCGTCGATGACCGCGCCGAAGATGATGTTGGCGTCCGGGTGGGCCGCGTCGGTGACGAGCTGGGCCGCGTCGTTGATCTCGAACAGGCCCAGGTCCGACCCGCCGGCGATGGAGAGCAGCACACCGCGGGCGCCGTCCATGCTCTGCTCCAGCAGCGGGCTGGAGATGGCCGCCTCGGCCGCCTCGACGGCGCGGTTCTCGCCGCGGGCGCTGCCGATGCCCATCAGCGCGCTGCCCGCGCCGCTCATCACGCTCTTGACGTCGGCGAAGTCCAGGTTGATCAGGCCCGGCGTGGTGATCAGGTCGGTGATGCCCTGGACACCGGAGAGAAGGACCTGGTCGGCGGTGCGGAACGCGTCCATCATGCTGATGTTGCGGTCGCCGAGCGCCAGCAGCCGGTCGTTGGGGATGACGATCAGCGTGTCGCACTGGTTGCGCAGCTCGTCTATCCCGGACTCGGCCTGCACCTGGCGGCGCTTGCCCTCGAAGGAGAACGGCCGGGTCACCACGCCGATGGTCAGGGCGCCGAGCTTGCGCGCGATGTTCGCCACCACGGGCGCCCCGCCGGTGCCGGTGCCGCCGCCCTCGCCGCAGGTCACGAAGACCATGTCGGCGCCCTTGAGCACCTCCTCGATCTCGTCGCGGTGGTCCTCGGCGGCGTTCTTGCCGACGTCGGGGTTGGCGCCCGCGCCGAGCCCACGGGTCAGCTCGCGGCCGACGTCGAGCTTGACGTCGGCGTCGCTCATCAGCAGCGCCTGCGCGTCGGTGTTGATCGCGATGAACTCGACGCCCTTGAGCCCAACCTCGATCATCCGGTTGACGGCGTTGACGCCGCCGCCACCGATGCCGACGACCTTGATGACCGCCAGGTAGTTGTGCGGAGGTGTCATCTCCGGTCCTTTCCCTTCGAGATTGGCATGGGCCGACCGGGTACGGCTTGGCCAGACCAGCGGTCGACGACAGCTGTCACCAGCGAGGATCAGGATTAAACCCTCACCCTCTACTAGAGGCTTACAGTTATGTCAACCACTGAACCCCTTCGGGGCAACGTAAGCGCACCCACGCCGTGAGCCAAGGACCCGCCCGGCGTGTCGCCGTGGGAGCGGGACGGGTCACGTCGCCCGGTGGGACCGAGCTGCCGGTCACCGCAGGGTCACCACGTCCGGGGCGCTCACGTCGATGGTGTCGGCCTCGCGGTCGAGCAGGGCGGTGGCGACCCGTGCCTTGTCCGCGCCCCGGGTCGCGTCCCCCCAGACCACCACCCGGTCGTCGCGCAGCCGGAGCTTGATCCGGGCCAGCCCCTCGACGGTCACGTCCACCAGCCCGGCCCGCAGCTCCGGGGTGAGCACGGCGAGCACCTCCAGGGCGGCCCGGGTCGCCCCGTCGTCCGGCCCCGGCTCGGCGAGCCGGACCACCGGCAGGCCGTCCGGCTGCCGGGGCAGGGTCCGGAACACCACGCCCGTCCCGTCGACCACCACGAACTGTTCGCCGCGCGGCACCGCCGCCACGCCCGTGCGCTCGGTCACCCGCACCACCAGCGCGTCCGGCCAGTCCCGGGTGACGACCGCCCGCTCCACCGCCGGCAGTCCCCCGACCCGCCGCGCGATGGCGGCCAGGTCCGCCCCGGCCAGCGGGGCCCCGTCGGGCACCGCCGCCGCGTCGCGCACCTGCACCGCGCTGACCAGTTCCGCGCCCTCGACCCGGACCTCGCGCACCCCGAACAGGCCGGTGCCGAGCAGCGCCCAGGCGACCAGCCCGGCCAGGCCGAGCACGCCGGCCGCGATCGCCCACGGCATCGCGGCCCGCATCCGGCGCTGCCGGGCGCGGGCCATGAACCGCCGGGTCGAGGCGGGGACCGCGTCGCTGCCGGCCCGGACCAGCTGCCATCGGCGCACCGGTCCGCGCCGGCCACCGCCGTCCGCGCCGGTGGTGCGCCCGCGCGCCGGACCGGGGCTCATCCGGCCGCGGGCGCCGCGCCGTCCGGGACCGCGCCGCCGACGCCGGGAACGGTGCCGCCGATGGTCGTCGCCCCGCCGGCCTCGCCGCCGGGCGTCGTGCCCGCCGGCGCCGCCGGATCGGCGGTACGCGTCGACAGCGCGTCCAGCAGCTGGTCCCCCATCAGCGAGATCGGCGGGGCGCCCATGGTCACCACGACGTCACCGGGGCGGGCCCGCCGGGCCACCTCGGCCGGCGCCGCCTCCCACGAGTCCACGAAGACCTTCCGCTCCGCCGGCAGCGGCACGGCCTCGACCAGCGCCGCCGAGCCCTCCCCCGGCTGGCGCAGCTCGCCCGGGCCGAAGACCTCCAGCAGCACCATCTCGTCGGCGATGGCCAGCGCCTCGGCGATCTCCGTCTGGAGGTCGCGGGTGCGGTAGAGCCGGTAGGGCTGGAACACCACGATCAGCCGGCCGTCCCCGGCCACCTCACGCAACGTCTGCAGCGCCAGCGTCATCGAGGTCGGGTGGTAGGCGTACTCGTCGTAGACCAGCACGTCGTCCGCGACGCCCTTGCGCTCGAAGCGCCGCCGCACGCCGGGGAACGCCGCGAGCGCGGCCTCGGCCGCCTCCAGCGGCAGCCCCAGCAGGTACGCGGCCAGCACCGCCGAGGCGCTGTTGAGCCCCATGTGCCGCCCCGGCACCGGCAGCCGGAACTCGCCCAGCGACCGGCCGTCGATCTCCGCCAGGTAGCGGACCCCCCGGGCCGAGGAGGCGACGCCGGTCAGCCGCAGGTCGGCGTCGGCCGCCTCGCCGTACGTGTGCACCCGCCGGCCCTCCGCGCGCAGCGTCTCGGCCAGCCGCCGCCCGCCCGGGTCGTCGGCGCAGGTGATGATGAAGCCGTCCGGGTCGGTGAGCCGGGCGAACTCGGCGAAGGCCGCCTCCAGGTTGGCCAGGTCCCCGTAGGTGTTCAGGTGGTCGGCCTCGACGTTCGTGATGATCGACACGTACGGGCGGTAGATCAGGAAGGAGCGGTCGCTCTCGTCCGCCTCGACCACGAAGTACTCACCCGTGCCGTGGTGGGCGCCCGAGCCGACCTCGGAGATCTCCCCGCCGATCACGAAGGACGGGTCCTGCCCGGCCTGCTGGAGCACCATCGTGACCATCGAGGTGGTGGTGGTCTTGCCGTGCGTGCCGGCGACCGCCACCGTCCGGCGGCCGGTCATCGCCGCCGCGAGGGCCTCGGAGCGGTGCAGCACGCGCAGGCCGCGCCGGCGCGCCTCCACCATCTCGAGGTGGTCCTGCGGGATCGCCGAGGAGTAGACGACCGTGTCGACGCCGTCGAGGTTGGACGCCTCGTGGCTCATGTGGATGGTGCCGCCGAGCGCCCGCAGGCCGGCCAGGGACGGCCACTCCCGCAGCTCGCTGCCGGAGACGGGGATGCCCCGGGTGAGGAAGAGCCGGGCCAGGCCGCTCATGCCGACCCCGCCCACCCCGATCAGGTGGATCGTGCCCAGGTCCTCCGCGGTGAGCGTGCCTGCCGGGGTGAACTGTGCGGTGTTCATGACGGGAACCTTCCGGTCGCGGCGGCGCGGGCCTCGGGGCGGACGGGCCGCGCCCTCATCGGGCCGCCACCGCCTCGTAGACGAAGTTGAGCAGCGCCTCGTCGCCGTCGCGGCGCCCGTACGCGGCGGCGGCGGCACCCATGGCGGCGAGCCGGTGCGGGTCGCGGATCAGCGGGATGACGGTCCGCTCGACCCAGTCGGGGGTCAGCTCGGCGTCGTCGACGAGCAGCCCGCCGCCGGCCTCCACCACGGGCAGCGCGTTGCGCTTCTGCTCCTGGTTGCTGTGCGGGTAGGGCACGTAGATGGTGGGCAGCCCGATCGCGGCCACCTCGGCGCAGGTCATCGCCCCGCCCCGGCCCAGCATCAGGTCGGCGGCGGCGTAGCCGGCCTCCATCTCGGACAGGTACGGCAGCGTCACGTACGGGACCGGCAGGTCGGTGGGGACCGGCACCGGCTCGTTGCGGGCACCGATCACGTGCAGCACCTGCACCCCGTTGCGGGCGAGTTCCTTGGCCGCCCCGGCCACCGCGAGGTTGATCGAGCGGGCGCCCTGCGAGCCGCCGGCGACGAAGAGCACCGGCAGGTCGGGGCGGAGCCCGAAGTGGGCCCGCGCCGCGTTGCGCATGGCGACCCGGTCCAGGCCGGCGATGCCCCGGCGCAGCGGCACGCCGACGACCCGGGCGTCGCGCAGCGCCTCGGACTGGGCGGGCTGGTGCGGGAAGCCGACGGCGAGGTGCTTGGTGAACTTCATGCCGAGCCGGTTGGCCACGCCCGGCGGCACGTTCACCTCGTGGATGACGATCGGCAGCTCGCGCCGCCAGGCCGCGAGGTAGGCCGGCACGGAGACGTACCCGCCGAAGCCCACCACCACGTCGGCGCGCACCTCGTCGATCACCTTGCCCGCGGCGCGGGCCGCGGTCCACATCCGGCCCGGGGTCTTGACCAGGTTCATGTTGACCGACCGGGGAAGCTGGTAGGCCGGGATCTGCCGCAGGTCGTAGCCCTGCGGCGGGATCAGCTCGTTCTCCAGGCCCTTCGGGGTGCCCAGGCAGGTGATCCGGACGCCGGGGTCGTGTCGGCGCAGGCAGTCGGCGAAGGCGAGCAGCGGGTAGATGTGCCCCCCGGTGCCACCTCCCGCGAGCACCACCGAACGCAGCGGACCCATCAACGTCTCCTCTCGTCCGCCGACCCGCGCCGGGTCCGGGCGAGCCGGACGCCGCGCGGTGCGGCCTGGTCGTCGGGCCGCCGCTCCCGCGACCGGGGCACGGACCCTCGGGCAGCCGGGGGCGACGCCGGGCGGCGACGCCGCCCGGGAAGCGGCGGCAACGGGGCCCAGAGTAGTCGGACCCATCGGGCCGGCGGACGGGCATGCAGCGCTCTGGCGGCGTCGGGTTCGGCGCGGGCGAAGGAGGCGAGCATCCCGATCGCGGCGAGCGTCACGACCAGGGCGCTTCCGCCGTCGGAGATGAACGGCAGCGGCAGGCCGGTGATCGGCAGCAGCCCGACCACCCCGCCGATGTTGATCACTGCCTGGCTGACCAGCCAGGTGGTCGCCGCGGCGGCGGCGAGCCGGCGGAACGGGTCCTCGACGCGCCGGGCGATGCGCAGCCCGGTGTAGGCCAGCACGGCGAACAGGCTGAGCACCACGACGCAGCCGATCACGCCCAGCTCCTCGGCGATGATCGCGAAGATGAAGTCGTTGTGCGCCTCCGGCAGCCAGCCGAACTTGAGGCTGGACTTGCCGAGCCCCACGCCGAACCAGCCGCCGTGCTCGATGGCCAGCCGCCCCTGGTAGATCTGGTAGCAGCCCTCGAGCTTGCAGTCGTCCGGGGAGGGCGGGTTGAAGAACGACATCAGTCGCGCGAAGCGGTAGTTCTCCTCGCCCCGCTCGCCGGAGCCGGCACCCAGGGAGGCGACGGCGATCAGCAGGCCGACGCCGAGCAGCCCGAGCACGGACAGCGTGCCGAAGACGCGCATCCGCACCCCGGCCGCCCAGAGCAGCCCCACCACCACGGCGAGCAGGCAGAGCATCGTGCCGAGGTCGTTGTAGCCGACCAGGACGAAGAGCAGGCCGACGACCGGGAAGAGCGGGGTGGCCAACTCGCGCCACCAGCCCAGCGCGGCGCCCTTGCGGGCGATCACGTGGGCCCCCCAGAGCACCAGGGCGAACTTCGCCAGCTCCGAGGGCTGCACCTGGATGCCGCCGACGAAGAGCCACAGCAGCCGGGCCTCGATCGGGCCGATCCGGGCGGAGTCCTGGCCCGTCAGCCGCGCGTACGCGAGCAGCAGGTTGAGCACCAGCAGCAGGCCGACGGCGGTGAACAGCAGCGGCCGGCCGAGCACCCGGTAGGTCTTCGCCGGCAGCCGCTGGCATGCCCAGAAGGCCACGATGCCGATCACCGCGAAGATCGCCTGCTTGGTGAGCGCGGCGAAGGCGTTGCCGCCCTGGGCGTACTCGCGGACGCTGGTCGCGGAGAAGACCATCGTCAGGCCGATCAGCAGCAGCAGCCCGGCGCTGGACAGCAGCAGGTAGTAGGAGGCCAGCGGACGGTCCAGCAGGCCGCGCAGCGCGGCCAGCCCGCCCGCGGCGTCCACCCCGCGCAGCGCCCGGCCGCCGGCCTCGTCCGGCCCGCGCGTCGCGGCGGGCGCGTCGCGCGTACGGGTGGCTCCGGGTGACCGCCGGGGCGTCGCCTCTGTCGTGCCCTCGATGCCTCTGCCCTCCCCCACGCAGACCATCATCGCGGTTTCCCCGGGTCGCCACCGGCGCAACCGGCCGGTCGGCGTGTCGGGCTTGCGCACGGCGGCGTGCGCAACCCCCGCCGGACACGGCGCGGGGGCCGGGGGGCCCGCCCCCCCGCCCCCCCCCCCCGCCCCCCCCGGGGGGGGGGGGGAGGTTGGGGGGGACAACGCGGGGGGGAGGGCGGGCGCCCGTGCCCCCCCCCGAGCGGCGGGTGTACCA